>JACPWU010000034.1 GCA_016196885.1 Chlamydiota bacterium
GGAAATTGAGTTTATTTATGTGACGTTCCTGCGATGGAGGAAAAAGGAAGGTGATTTGTCGATCGATTATCTTAATCTTCTACTCTTTTATGAACGACATAAACATGAATTTTATTCATTGATTGAGCGCCTTGAGAGAGAAGCCCAGCGAGCTTCTTCTCATTATGCATCAGGAAGGCGGCTGACGACTGTCGCGTTCGCAATTGGAACGATTTTAGCTCGTCGTTCAGGAGGAGGAGATCCGTTATTAGGCAGATGGGTCGTCCCAGGAGCATACGCCTTTTTAAGAGAGATTATACGTGGGAAAAATTGGGTGCAAGCCGCTCAGAGGGTTCTCTTAGCTGATCGCACCGAAGCCATTGATTCTCTTAAGCAGGATCTTTTATCTTCGATCGAGAACCCTTATGAATTATCCCAAGAGACCAGAGATGCTTTTTTTGCGATGTCTTCGCCTCAAGAGATCAGAGATATTCTACTGGGAAATGATGAGTCTCAAGATCGGACTTCGCCCATGCTCATGATCGTCCAAGATATAGGATATAGGGCTTATCAGGAATTCTTTGATCGGCTTCAGATTTTTCATCTTACGGACCCAGAGGCGGAGGATATTTTGCGGTGGCTGCGCTCTCAAAATATAACTTTGAATATTCTCATCTCAAAAGGGGATGGAGCTTTTGAACCCTTGCGTATTTCATTGGAAGATGATTGGAGGGATGATCTCTTTAGGGGTATTCATCTTACTTCAGCTGTGGATTTAGAGCGTCAGGAGTATAGGGAGTTAGAAAGGGCTAACCCCAAAATGCCTTTTGAAACAATTGACCCTCTCTCACGTTTTCCTATGAGGGAAAAGGCAATATTTGATTTAAGGGTCATTAAAAATCCGAGTGAGTTTTTGATTTGTGGTGATTTAGAAAAAGAACTGGGAGAAAAATTTGGCACTTTATCCTCTGCTACAAGGCGATTGTCTTACGGTATTACCTTTCTAAAAAAAGGTGATAAGCGTATCATGGCTTTGGCTGTTTTGGCGATAGGGGGTGGCAATGAAAATAATGTGCTTCAGAGCTGGGTTCTAACGGATAAAGAGGAAAATTTGATTGAGCTTGAAGAAAGAAAAACTTCAACCCTTGCTGGTGAATACGTTCAAGATCAGAATGCTTATAATCGCCTTGCAGAGAACCACGTTAGATTTTTTAGAAAAAAAGTAAAACAATCTTACAAAGGTTGGGTTTATGGAGGCTTGTATTCAGATGATGAGAGGGCGTTGGAGACTCCCAAGGTATCTTTAGATCCGCATTATCCGCGCCGGGAAGCGGATCATGCGTTAGCGCTTTTGCCTGAAGCCGCTCCATCGGTTGAAGAGTGTGAGGAATTGATTAATCGCTTAGAAATAGATCCTGCGAAAAAAGCGGAATTAATGGGAGCCTTGGAAGAACGCCGTACGGTCATCACTCCTCGAAAATTATTACCCCCCTTAGAAACTCTGGACCAGTTGAGAAGGAGGGATGTGGTTGCAGAGTTGTCGATGTAAAAATTAATAGGCATATGCACTTGATTCCCCTTTGTAGTCGCCCGATTCATCGGGCAGATTTATGCAGGGGGCAAGGGGCATAGCCCCATGAATGGGGCGACTACAACTTCTTGCCATGGCGCTTGCTATCTAAGGGGAATCAAGTGCATATGCCAAAAAATTAATTGCCATTTTACCACTTGAGGTCTCTAGAATATTTTTAAGGAGATCCCTAAAATAAACATAAAATTGACCCATTTTCATCAAAAAATGATTGAAAATAGGTCAAATCGTCAGACCCTGATTCTTCTTCCACTTTACCTTGCCGAATCATGGGAAAGATTTGTTTAAATTTTGATGACGAATCCGAAAGCATCATGTTAGAATCCACGCAAAGATTTTATAACTAGGAGGATAACATGTTTGCAAAGGTTCCGTTGTTTTTGATCGCGATGGGTTTGGGATATTTTGTTTTGCTCAAGGGTACAGAAGAGGTGGGTTTTTTAAAGCATTTGGGCAATGTGATTGCAGGGATTTTGATCATTGGCAGTTTACTGGGATTGGGTTTGACGGGTTTTATTTTCTATCAGCAGTGTATGGGAAAGGGTACTTTCCATTGTCCCTTTGAAAAGTCGCAAGCTGTGGGTGATAGATAGGAAAGTTCTAATCCGTTGCTTTTTAAAAGAGTCTGTGTTTAAATGAACTCTTGATTTTCAAACTTAAAACAGTCTAAAGGTCTCGATTGGGCATTGTTAATTTCGTCTTAGGAATGTTCTCAAGTGATATGGGGATTGACTTGGGAACCGCCAATTCTCTGATTTATGTCAAAGGGAAGGGTATCGTTTTGACGGAGCCCTCCGTTGTGGCCATTCAAAAAGGCACTTCCCATGTGCTCGCTGTTGGAAATGAGGCGAAGAGGATGTTGGGAAGAACCCCTGGCAATATTCTTGCCATTCGTCCTTTAAAGGACGGGGTCATTGCGGATTTTGAAATTACGGAGAGTATGCTTCGTTATTTTATTACAAAGGTTCATAATCGGAAGGCTTTGGTGAGGCCCAGAATTGTGGTCGCGGTTCCTTCTGGGATCACTGAGGTGGAGAAAAGAGCGGTTAAAGATTCGGCACTTCATGCAGGGGCAAGGGAGGTCTATTTAATAGAAGAACCCATGGCAGCGGCCATCGGAGTCGGACTCCCAGTTCAAGAACCTGCAGGCAATATGATCATTGATATTGGTGGGGGAACCACCGAGGTTGCGATCATATCGCTGTCCGGGATTGTTTTTTCTAAGAGCGTCCGCGTAGGCGGGGACGAGATGGATGATGCAGTCATCCAGTATTTGAAACGAACCTATAATCTCATGATTGGGGAGCGTTCGGCTGAAAACGTTAAAATAGCCATTGGTTCAGCTGCCCCTTTGCCTGAGGAACTCAGCATTGAGGTTAAGGGAAGAGATCTAGTCTCAGGACTCCCGAAAACCATTGTGGTTAATTCTGAAGAGATTCGGGGGGCGCTTTTAGAAACGATTTCTACCATTATTGAGGCGGTTCGAATTACCTTGGAGCGTTGTCCTCCGGAATTGGCAGCCGATCTGGTGGATCGGGGCCTGGTTTTGGCGGGTGGGGGATCACTTTTAAGGGGATTGGACCGACTTTTGGCTGAAGAGACAGGACTCCCGGTAAACGTGGCAGATGATCCACTGAGTGCCGTCGCCCTGGGCACAGGACGTGTCTTGGACGAACTTGACATTTTGAAGAAGATCATGGTCACGGATAACGCCAGGGTCTAGCCCGCATTTCTTATCAGATTTCGTCGCGAGAGCGCCTGAGTCCGATTTGGATGCGAGGAAGACGACCGAGGCCATGCGAGGCATACTTTGCAGTATGTTGAGCGTGGCCGACAGAGTCTGACGACGCAGACGAGGCGGAATCGGCGCTCGCAGCAGAAATCTGATAAGAAATGCGGGCTGGTTTTGTTCAGAAAAAGAATACTCCTTTATCTTGCTCTTTTGTCTTTAGTGCCTCTTGTTTTCCTAGGCCTTCCTAAGGCTTTTGTTCAGCATTTGAGAAATTCCATGAATAAAATCAGTGTTTCTACGCTTGATCTTTCTGAAAAATCTGTTCAGAAATTGAAGAATTTTTGGGGATCTTGGGGGGATGTTCAGCCTCTTCGCGACGAAAATTCGATTCTGAAAAACCAGATCGGCCTCTTGAAATTAGAGGTGGACCAGCTCAAAAGTGCCTCTTCGGAAAATGAGAGGCTGCTAAAAATTCTTCATTTTGCCGAGGGCAGTTCTTGGAATCTCTTGCCTGCTCACGTGATTGGACGATCTCCCAGTCATTGGAATCAAAGTGTGTGGATCAGTGTTGGGGAAAACCAAAGGATTCGCGAAGGAATGGCTGTTCTTTCTCCCGATGGGGTGGTGGGGAAAATAGTCGAGGTGATGCCGCAGTGGAGCCGCGTCCTTTTGGTCACAGATGAGAATTGTAAAATGGGTGTTGTCGCTGAAAGAACCCATGAAATGGGTATTTTGCAGGGATTGGGAGCCAAATGCGTGGTGAATTATTTACCGCGCGAAGCGGAATTAAAATCTGGGGATCGGATTTTAAGTTCAGGCTTGAGCCGATTTTTTCCAGCCGGTCTTGAAATTGGAAAGGTGATTCGAGTCCAAGACGATGCGTACGGCCTTTTTCAATATGCTGAAGTTTCTCCCAGTGCTCGTTTCGGAAAGTTGGAAGAAGTGCTTGTGATTGTGTCGAAGGAGAAAGAGTATGTGGAAGAATAGAAGACAGAATTCAGAACTCAGAATTCAGAATAAAAAATTAGGCATATGCACTTGATTCCCCTCAGATAGCAAGAATTTGTAGTCGCCCCATTTATGGGGCAGCCTTGTGCCCCTTGCATGGATTGCCCGATGAATCGGGCGACTACTAGGGGAATCAAGTGCATATGCCTATAAAAAATAAATAAATAACATCCTTATTATTCTGACTTCTGACTTCTGTCATTAGGTGTTAAACATGCGCTTCATCAAAGAATTGTTATGCGTTTTTGTGGCTGTGATTTTTCAAAGCGAGTGGAGTGTTTTTAGAAGTTTTGATCTTCTCGCCTTGATTTCTTTTTATTTGATTTCTAAATTTCATTGGCTGGAAGGTGTTTTCTTTGCCCTTTTGGGAGGGATGGTGTGGGATGCCTTGGCGGGAGGGCCTTGGGGGCTCAAATCTACCAGTCTTCTGGTGGGTGCCTTTGTGATCGGCTTTTTAAATTCTCTTTTTTTTGAAGAGCATTGGTTAACACGATTGGGTTTTGTGGGCATCGGCGTCATGAGTGCCTTAACTTTAGAATGGGGTTTTCATCGTCTCATGGATCGGATTTCTCTCCTCTCGCTTTCGCAAATTTTCAAAATCAGTGCATGGACAGCCTTTGCAACACTTTTGGTTTATCCGGTGCTAGACCTGTTTTTTGGAGTGCGTGATGCTAAATGGTTGGATGCTCGAGCGTAGGCTCTTGTGGTTAAAAATAGCGATGATCGCCGTTTTTATTTTTTTGATGGGTGTCTTTGCTGATGTTCAACTGATTCGCCAGAGCCGTTTTTTACAGCTTTCTCAGGAAAATAGAATCCGTCGGGTTTGGATTCCTGCTCCTCGAGGGAAGATTTTAGATCGAAAGGGAGTTCTTTTGGTTGGCAATCGAGCCAGCTTTGATGTGGCTTTGGATGATAGGGCGCTCAAGGAAAGGAAATCAGCGGTGGCTTTTTTTTCAAGCGTTTTCAATGTGTCGGCGGACGAAATTGAAGAGACGATTAAAAATCAGCGGGGGCCTGCGTATTTGCCCATCCCCATTAAGAAAGATGTGGACATGGGAGTTTTGACACAAGTTGAAGAATCTCTCCTTCAAATGCCTTGGGTGACGGTAGAGGTCAATCCGGTGCGCCAATATGTTTTAGGGAAATGTGCGGCGGGCGTCCTGGGATATGTGGGAGCGATCAATCGAACACAGTATGAATCTTTGAAGGATTGCGGCTATCATTGGCTGGATGTGATTGGTAAAACGGGTATCGAGAGTGCCTGCGAGGCCTATTTGCGGGGTGAATCAGGAGGGATGCAAATTGAGGTAGATCATCGGGGACATCGCGAAGAAATCTTGACGATTCAAAAACCGATTCCGGGTCGAGACGTGTATTTGACACTGGATCTTGAAATTCAAAAGGCATTGGAGGAAGTATTAGAAGGGAAAATCGGAGCTGGGATTGTCATGGATCCTCGGAGTGGGGAACTTCTGGGTGTGGCAAGCTCCCCTTCTTTTGATCTGAATCTTTTCATCCGACCTGATTTAAGGAAAGAGGCTGTGAAGCTTTTTGTGGATCCCCAGAAACCTTTGGTCAATCGCGCATTTCAGGGTTTGTATTCACCGGGATCTACTTTCAAATTGGTGGTGGCTTCGGCGGGACTTGATTTAGGTTTGGCTCATTCAGCCACTTCTTTTGAATGCGACGGGGGGTTGAAAGTGGGGGGGGCTTATTTTCGGTGTTGGAAGGAGGGAGGACACGGAACGGTCACGCTCCGGGAGGCGATTCAGTATTCATGCAATGTATTTTTTTATCAATTGGGAATGATTTTAGGCCCGGAGAGAATTGCAGAGTATGCACGGCGTTTCGGATTAGGAACGGCGACGGGATTGGATGTGGGTTATGAGAGAGAGGGATTTATTCCTACTCCTCAGTGGAAGCGTCAGCAGAAAAAAGAGGGATGGTATGGAGGGGACACGGCCAATTTTGCGATTGGACAAGGATTCATTTCGGTGACGCCGTTACAAATGGCGGTCTTGACGAGTGCCATCGCAAACGGAGGAAAATGGATGAGCCCCCTTCTTGTGAAAAAGGTCATTCTTCCAGAGGGGAGAACTTTGTTTGAGGCAAGCCCTCACGTGAAAGGGGATTTGACTTTGCCCCGAGAGGTTCTTGCAGAAATTCAAAAAGGAATGTGGGGGGTGGTGAATGATGCGCGTGGGACGGGCCGTTTGGCCTCTCTTCCCAATGTGGAAATTTGTGGGAAGACAGGGACAGCGCAGGTGATGAAAGGAACGGAAGTCACCAAACAGGGATGGTTTGTCTCTTATGCCCCCGCGGATCATCCTCGATTTGTTTTGGTCATGCTTGTGGAAGGGGTGTATTCAGGGGGGCAGGATGTGGCACCTTTAGCGAGAAGGGTGTATGAGCAGTGTTTTAATTATAATCAATGACGAGGTTCAAATAAAAATGTCCAATTTCAAATGACAAATAAATAACCAATGTCCAATTTTCAATGATTCAACTCTTGGTAAATTGGCTATTGGAAATTGATTTGTCATTTGTTCATTGGGAATTTGTCATTTAAAAAAGGGTTTTAAAATGCTTTCAACTCGAGATTTGAAGCTTCTTGATTTCAGATTAATTTTTGTGGTTTGCCTTCTTTTGGGGGTCGGGCTTCTCTTTATTTACAGCGCTACTTTTCAAGAAGGACAACCGATTCACATGCTTTACAAGCAGCTTCTTTTTGTGGGCGTGGGCGCAATTGTTTTCTGGTTTGCATTGAACATGGATTTTAGGATTTTAGGGTCCATGTCGTATTTCTTTTATTTTGCGAGTTTGTGGGTGCTTGTTTGGGTGCTGGTATCAGGTGCGCTTCATCAAGGGGCCAAGAGTTGGTTTGATCTGGGTCCTTTTTCTTTTCAGCCCTCAGAACTTGCAAAGGTAGGGATTATTTTTATGCTGGCGCGTTTTCTATCCGAACATGCGCAAAAGAGAGAAACTTTTAAGTATGTGATGATTCCCATCATTTTGACGGGTCTTCCGATGGCCTTGATTATTAAGCAGCCGGATTTGGGGACGGCCATGGTTCTTGTTCCCGTTCTTTTTGGGATGCTTTTCACGGCAGGGGTTCGTAAGAGATATCTTTTCGCAGTCATTGCCCTGGGGCTGATTGCGCTCCCCGTGGGTTGGAGTTTTCTTCATCAATATCAGCGTCAAAGGCTTTTGGTTTTTCTGAATCCCAACATGGATCCCTTGGGTGCCGGTTACAATGCGATTCAGTCTAAGATCGCCATTGGATCTGGTGGATTGTGGGGGAAGGGATGGTTGGAAGGGACTCAGAGTCAGTTGCATTTTCTGCCCGAGCGTCATACGGATTTTATTTTTTCAGTCTTGGGAGAGGAATGGGGTTTTGTCGGTTGTTTTTCAGTTTTGTTGATTTACCTTTTTGTGATTTTGTCAGGTTTAAGAATTGCGAGAGATTCGGGAGATCTTTTTGGCCGATATCTCTCCATAGGACTTGTTCTGATGCTGGCTTCGCATGTTGTGATCAACACGGGTATGACGGTGGGTGTGATGCCCATCACAGGGATCCCTTTGCCCTACTTAAGTTATGGCGGATCTCATTTGATGACCGTGATGGCCAGCCTTGGATTTTTGGAGAATGTTCAATTAAGAAAATGACTCACCTCGGGATTCATCCCGAGGTGAGTCATCCCGAGGAAGGGCTCCCCGACGTATGTCGGGGAGCCTGACGAGGGATCTTGTTTTTTCGAAAGGATGATTATGGGAAAAGAAATTATCATTAACAGTGAAGGAAGAGAAAATAGAATTGCGTTTTTAGAGGAAGGACATTTGGAGGATTTTGCCATTGAACGGGAGGCCGATAAAAGATTGGTCGGCAGCGTCTACAAAGGGATTATTGAGAATGTAGTACCCGGGATTCAAGCAGCTTTTGTAAATGTGGCTCTGGAAAAAAATGGATTTCTGCATGTATCCGACATCATCAATCCCAATGAATCTTACCGGGATATTTTGGATGAGGAAATCGAAGAGGAGCATGAGGGAGAGGCGGCCGAGGCAAATTTTGCACATGCCAGTCCTGAGAAGCTTTCGAAGAAGGCTACCATTGATGAATTGGTGAAACCCAATCAGGAGGTGGTAGTCCAGGTGATTAAAGATCCCATCGGAACGAAGGGTGTGAGGCTTTCGACCAACATCAGTCTTCCGGGTCGATACCTGGTGATGCTGCCCAATGATCCCCGTCGAGGTATTTCTCGGCGCATTGCCGACAAGGTAGAGCGGGCACGGCTGCGTGAAATTTTGTGGTCGCTGAGGGTCCCTGAAAACATTGGCATCATCATTCGCACGGCGGGTGAACAGATGCATAAGAAATATTTCATTCGCGACATTCGGTATTTGCTCAGCCTTTGGAAGAGGATCGAACGCCGCAAGAACGAGTTGACAGCGCCCAACTGTCTTCATACGGAACTGGACATTGTTCTCAAGACGGTTCGCGATGGCTTCACGGAATCTATTGAGAAACTGGTCGTAGATTCTCGGGATGAATTTCGAAAGATCCGAAGATTTGTCGGTGCGGTGCTTCCTCGGCTGCGTTCGAAGGTTGAGCTTTATACAGGGATTGAACCTGTTTTCGAACACATGGGGATTGAAAAAGAGATTAAGAAAATTTTTGATCGCAAGGTCTGGTTAAAAACGGGGGGCTATCTCATCATCGAACAGACCGAGGCCTTGGTTGCCATTGATGTTAATTCGGGAAGAAATGTGGGAAAGAATGATTTGGAAGAAACCATTCTGGAAACCAACATGGAGGCGGTTGAGGAGATTGCCAAGCAATTGAGACTTCGCAACATTGGTGGCATTGTCATCATTGATCTCATTGACATGAAGTCCCGTCGCAATCAAATGAAGGTCCTTCAGAAACTGAGAAATTGTCTTCGCAAAGACAAGGCCAAAACGAATATTCTCCCCATCAGTGAAATTGGGCTTGTTGAAATGACGCGCCAGAGAGTTCAGGAAAGTGCGAATAAGGCGCTTTATGAAACATGTCCCATCTGCTCGGGGAGAGGAAGCATCAAGTCCAGCACCAGTGTGATTTTGGAGGTCTTGAGAGAGGTGAAAACCATCGTGGCCAAGAAAAAAGTGGAATCTGTAAAATTGGTACTTCATCCCAAAGTGGCGGATAAATTAAAAGAAGACAAAATGCTTTCTTCTCAATTGGAAAAAAGCGTCAAAAACAGTTTCAGCGTGGAACGGGATCCGGAACTGCATTTGGATGATTATAGAATTGTATACTAACGAACAGCGTATAGCGTACAGCGTTCAGTTTATAAGGAGTTGATTTGTTTTTACTGACCGCTAAACGCTGTACGCTGAACGCTATTTCTTTAATTTATTCTCCGCCTCTCGAATCAGTTCGATTTGGTTTTTCCCGTCTTCGGGGTAGGTTACGACGGAGGTTTTAAATTCCAAGGTGGAGGGGATGTGAGATTTAAGGGTTTCTCGAATACGAGATTCCATGACAGAGCTCCCCGATTTATCCGTTTTGGCCAGGACCATGATGTATTCTGCCGCATGGTATTTGAGAAGCGCATCTCCCGAACGCAAACGGCTGCGTATTTTTTCTTCTAAATTAAGGGCCCATTCTCTTTTCAGGGGATGAGAAGCGTCTGTATCCTGGGGGGTCTTTTCCACATTAATCAAAAGAAGAGAAAGTTTTTCGTCACGGGCTGTGGCTTGAATCAAGGCCTCTTCCAGAAGGTCATGGAATTGAAGATCAGAATTAAAAATCGGAAGGGCGAATGTAAAATTGCTTCCCACCCCTAATTCGCTTTCAGCCCAGATTGTCCCATGATGTTGTTCCACAATCGCCTTGCATATCGTAAGGCCCAGACCCATGCCTTTCCCGATGGCTTCCGATCCAGGAGCGACTGGATTATGCACTTGAACAAATTTATCGAAAATATCTACCAATTTGTCTTTGGGAATCCCGCAGCCGTTATCAATGACTTGAATTTCCAGAAAATCTGGTTTCTTTTTGATTTGGATTTTGACGAGACCCTTCTCACGAGGTACATTTTTTAATGCATTTCCCATAAGATTGACCAGAACTTGAATGATGCGTGTGGGGTCACAAAAGATGGGGGGGATCTCTTCTTGAGAAGAGGGAAGTTCAACTTTAATCCCTTGTCGTTCGAAAAGGGTTCTGAGAGATTGCGCCGCTTCATAAATGAGCGTCACGACATTCTGTTTTTCCCGGTGAATTCTCATTTTCCCGGATTCAAGCTTGGAAATATCTAAAAGTTCTTTGGTGAGGGTGATCAGACGTTCGATATTGCTTTTTGCGATCACCAAATAATCCTGAGTTTCTTGCCCCACTTCTCCAGTGCCATCCTCGAGGAGGGAGGAAATACATTCTCTCAAGACAGCCAGCGGGGTTCTCAGCTCATGGCTTGCCACAGAAATGAAATCTGACTTAAGCTGATCCATGCGGAGCAGTTTTTCGCTCTTTTCTTGAAGCTTCTGATTTTTCTCGACGAGATCGTTGGTGAGCTGGTGGAGGAGGGTGCGGGTCTTTTGTAATTCCTCATGCTCGACGAGAAAACCCCGCATTTGTTTCTTGAGAGACTCCAGTTCACTTTTCCTTTTCCGAAACGAAAACATGAAGCCCCTCTTTAAAATACAATTTAATTTCAATGACCCTTTTGTGGAGGCCATCGTGTGCAATGAAAGCCCCGCCTGCCTCTATCTCACCTCGCCCCTCCCTTATTTTGTAGTCGCCCCATTTATGGGGCTGCCCGATGAATCGGGCGACTACACAAGCTTGAACGAGAGAGAGGAATCCAACATCCATCATCCATGATTCATCATCCACTTTCACCTGAAAATAGTCTTTAGTCATTCTTATACAATGACTCATGATAGCTTGTAGTCGCCCGATTTATCGGGCAATGCCCAATACCCCAATGTCATAGACCGCCCCATAAATGGGGCGACTACAAGGGTGATTGAGATACACTTTGATTTTTGATTTGTCATTTTAATTTTTGATCTTTGGATTTTGATTTCTATTTTCCACTACCCACACAAGATTTAATGACTGAGAAACTAAACATATGCTATCATCATTCTAACTGAATCTTCTCCCGTATGCACGAAATTAATGCAGAGGCGATTGGGAAGGAATTGTTAGACCGCAAATGGATCTCCCCTGAGATTCTGGATCGAGCCTTTGAGGAGATGGGCAGGGGTTTTCCCTTTGATGAGGCTCTCTTAAAAACCGGTGTGGTGAAGGAAAGGCAATTTTATCAAGCGGTTGCAAAGGTTTTGAGACTCCCCTTCGTTGATTTGTCTGATTATCGAGTAGACCCTCAAGTGGTAAATCTTCTTTCCTCAGAATTGGCTAAAGAATTCTGTGTCTTCCCTCTTTTTAAAATCAAAGACAGTTTGGCTGTGGTGACGGCCGATCCTACCAACATGTTTGTGCTGGATCGCATTCGTGAAGAATCAGACATGATGGAGGTAGATCAAATGGTAGGGGCCCAGTCGGAAATTAAGAATTTAATTGATCAATATTATGGGGCCGGTCACTCCATGGGAAACTTGGTGGAGACTTTACAGGAAAAAGAGATACGGACGGCAGAGCCCCTTGCCGCTGAAATTTCTGCCACGGGCTCTCTCCTAGAACAGCCGGTGGTCCAATTCATTGATTTTCTTCTAGAGCATGCAGTCAAGGAAAAGGCCAGCGACATTCATATTGAACCTGATGCGAATGCGCTTCGTGTCAGGATTAGAATGGATGGTCTTTTGCACGACATACCGGCCCCGCCTAAAAAATTTGAGTTGGCCATTATCTGTCGGATTAAAGTTTTAGCGGATATGAACATTGCAGAAAATCGCATTCCTCAGGATGGGCGTTTTTCTACCTTGGTGGGAGGAAAGAAAATTGATTTGCGTGTTTCAACCGTTCCCACGGTTTGGGGTGAGAATTTGGCTTTGAGAATTTTAGACACAACTACGTTGAAATTGGATCTCAAAGATTTGGGTTTATCGCCTCAGGCCTTAGACCTTTTTCAAAAGTTCATCGCGAAACCTTATGGAATGATTTTGGTGACGGGTCCTACGGGGAGCGGGAAAACGACTACGCTCTATACCGCTTTACACAAGATCAATTCCCCTGAGGATAATATTGTGACCATTGAGGATCCTGTTGAATATCGCTTGGAGATGATTCGTCAGATTCAAGTGAATCCGAAAGTGGGTTTAACCTTTGCCACGGGCTTGAGGGCGATTGTGCGTCAGGATCCGGATGTCATCATGGTGGGAGAAATCCGGGATTTAGAGACGGCCCAGATTGCGGTTCAATCGGCCCTCACGGGCCATTTGGTTTTTAGTACGCTTCACACCAATGATGCCGCAGGGGCGGCCGTGCGCTTGATTGAAATGGGGATGGAGCCCTTTTTGGTTTCTTCTTCTGTGATTGGGGTTGCGGGGCAACGGTTGGTGAGAGTGCTCTGTCAGAAATGTAAGAAGGGGGATGTTGTTCCAGAAATGGTTTTAGAAAAATTTTCATTGAAAGGGGCTTCTCTCATGAAGGGAAGTGGATGTCAAGCTTGTCATCAAACGGGTTTCCGAGGGCGCATCGGGATTTTTGAAATTTTAGAATTGACTGAAGAAATTTGCCATCTTATTTTGATGAAGGCGTCGGCCAGCCAAATTCAGAAAAAGGCGATTGAGCTTGGAATGCAGACCATGCTCGAAGATGGTTTGGATAAAGTGAGAAAAGGTGTGACGACGTTGGATGAGGTGCTGAGGGTGGCGGAGTAGAGAAAATATCAAAAATCAAAAATCAAAATGCAAAATGAAGGAGTTTATTTATTAAATTCTTCCTTAATTTTGATTTTTGATATTTGATTTTTGGATTTTTTAGGGGTCAAATATGCCCACATTTTCCTACCGTGCTTGTACCGATGATGGCCAGGTGATACGGGGTTTGGTTGAAGCGATTTCTCGTGAGGCGGCCGAAGGAGAGCTCCGTCGTCAAGGTCACACGCCTTTGAAAGTGAGGGCGGCTCATCCCCAGTTTGAAAAATGGTTTGAAAGACTGGAGTTCGCCTTTGCGGGGGGGAGAGAATCCTGCATCCTTTTCACCCGCCAATTGAGAAGTCTTTTGATCGCCGGTATTCCCATTGTCAAGGCTCTGGATGTTATTTTGAAACAGACGGACTCTAAACTTTTTAAGAGGGTGTTGGTCCAGATGTTGAAAGATATTGAAACCGGTTCAGAGTTCTCAGGCGCCTTGGCCCGTTTTCCGAAGGTGTTTCCAGAAATTTATGTCAATACAGTGAAGGCGGGAGAGGTCGGCGGTATTTTAGCTGAGGTCTTAGAGAGATTGGCGAGTTATCTGGAGTATGAAATGAAGGTCAAAAGGGAAATAAAGTCTGCTCTGAGATATCCTGTGATTGTGGTTTCTTCCCTTCTTCTTGCTTCTTTTTTCTTCAGTCTTTTTGTCATTCCAAAATTTGCCCAAATTTTTAGCACCTTAAAAATTAATCTACCTCTTCCGACACGGATTGTTTTTAAAGTTGGGACTTTTCTGGGGGCTCATGTTTTGAGCGTACTGATGGTTTTGTTTTTAATCGGCTCATCCCTCATTTTTTATGTCAGGACGGAAAAGGGACGAAAAGGATGGGATCGGTGGAAACTTAAAATACCCATTTTTGGAGACATTGTTCATAAGACCCTTTTACTGCGTTTTTCCTGGATGCTCAGAATGATGTATCAAAGTGGTTTACCCATTGTGAGGGCGCTTCACATTGTGGGAGGGACCCTTCAGAATCGTGTCTTTGAAAAAGAGCTTCAGGAAGCGAGTCTAAAGGTCGAAGGGGGAGAGCCTCTTTCGGGTTATCTCGCAACCAGTTCTTATTTTCCACCCATGGTGACTTACATGATCGCCACGGGAGAAAAATCGGGGTCATTGGATCAGATGTTAGACGAGGTTTCAAGGCATTATGAAATGGAGCTCAATTATAAAATTCGAAACATCATGGTGCTGATTGAACCTGTGGTGACCCTTTTTTTAGGCGTCGGAGTCCTGATTTTCACCCTCGCTGTTTTTCTGCCGATTTGGAGTTTGATAGAGATTGCTAAGAGACATTAACATATTTGTTTGCAATAGGTTGCGTCCTTTTTTGTTTGACAAAAGGTTTTTTAGATGGTAGGTTAACATATGGAATGGGAATGCGCTTCAACCTAAATAAAAAAGGGGGAGCGATGCCTATGAAAAAAGAGAGAGGCTTTACCCTCATTGAGTTGGTGGTGGTTCTCGCCATCATTGGAATTCTTGCCGTTCTCGCCTTACCGAGATTTATTACCCTGACTTCAGAGTCCCGTATCGCTAGCGTAAACAGTGTTACTGGGAGTTTACGCAGTGCTGTCGCTTTGGCGAAAGCGAAATACAGAGCTGTCGGAGATACGGCGGCCACGACGGTTAGCATGGATGGGACCCTTGTGACTGTCACTTCAGGAGCAGGTGCCAATGCAGGTGTTCCGGCTGGAACTGCTGCGGGTATTGGAACAGCTTTGCAGGATACGACGGGTTATACGATAGATTATACGACGGCGACTGCTGTTACATTCCGTCCTTCTGGGGGTAGTTCAACGTGTCAAGCCAGTTACAGTGGGACAGATGGGGCTGTAACGACGACAACGACTGGATGCTGAAGACTTCAGGTTTTACTTTGATTGAGCTTGTGGTGGTTATTTCCGTCATGGCCTTGTTGGCCGTTCTTGTCGTTTCTCGGGGTGTGACTGATTATCAAGCCCCTATCGCAGCTCAGAAATTAGCTTCTGATATTGAATATGCTCAGGCGCTCGCCGTGAGCACTGCCACTCGATGTGGTGTAGATTTCAGTGTCGCCTCCAATCGCTACACCGTTTTTTCTGGAACTCCTGCAACCCCTGTGAGCGATCCTGTAAATGGGGGGAATTACACCGTTCAATATGGCAGTGGAAATTATTCCGAAGTGACCCTCTCCAGTGTTAGTTTCAATGCAACCACGACACTTTATTTTGATTCAAGAGGACGACCCTTGGATTCTTCTGGGAATCTTTTAACATCGGATGGCACTGCAGTGCTTAATGGACCTCGGACGGTGACTGTGACGCAGGACACGGGGGTTGTGAGGGTGAGTTAATGAAAATTTTATTTAGGTGGGTCCTGTCCCTCCTCACCCAGCAAAGGAGGCCCGCTGCCTGTGGCAGAGGAAGGGCCGACTGCGGTAGTAGATGTTTTTTTACCTTGTACTGCGTCGGCATCGGTTTCGGAGTTGTTATAGACGGAAATGTTAGAGTGAAGGACTCTACCTGCTGGCGCACGGTGGGGGGCCCCCAGTCGAGCCACCCACCTAAATAAAATTTTTATGGGGAGAGGATGGATAGAAAATCCGGTTTCACCTTCATCGAACTTGTCATTGTCATCACAGTCATCGCCTTGGCTTTTCCGACCCTTCTTTATTATTTTTTTAATGTAAAGGCGAGTTTGGATGAGTTTCGTCTTCGGAGCTTGGCCGTTCAATTGGCTGAGGATTTGATGGAGGAGGTTGCATCGAAGAAATGGGATGAGAATCGAACGCAGGGACCCGTGGTCGATTCCTCAAAAACAGCTGCCGCAAGTCTGGGACCGGAAGCAGGGGAATCTCGATCTGCATCAGGGGCAACCCGTTTTGATGATGTGGATGATTACAATGGGCTTTCTGAAAGTCCTCCTCTAGATTCCCAAGGAAGTAGTATCGGTGGTTTTTCTGAATTTACCAGAACCGCTCAGGTTTCTTATGTGAATTCAAGTGATTTGGATACGACCGTTGCGAGTTCACCCCCTCCCAATTATAAAAGGGTGTCTGTAACAGTCTCCTGGAGCGGAAGTGGGAATTCTGTCGATGTAGTGGATGTGTTTGGGAATAGGTAGGAAGAAAAGGTGTTTTCGTAACCCCTCCAGCTCCCCTTATCCTAAGGGGAGAGTTTCTCCCCTCTTAAGATTAAGAGGGGTTGGGGGAGTTATGAATGCTTTTTTAAAGCTTTTTTGTTTCATCAAATACTCTAGGGCAACTCTGATGAAAAATGGCCAGCACACGAAAAAAGGCTTCACCCTCATCGAAGCCCTCGCGGGCATTGTCATTATTGGGATTCTGGCAGCGGCTATCGCCATGCCTCTTAACATGGGGGCTCGCGCCTATGTGACAGGACAGAGTTTAATGCGCTCGCAAGAGATAGGACGGGTGGCCTTGTGGAGGATAGAACGCGATTTGAGAAAATTGAGAAAGGGGAATTTAACAGTTGCTGATACTTCGACACTGACTTTTACAGATGCCTATCAGGACAGCATCACCTTTTCTTTTTCGGGAGGGCAGCTTCTGAAAAATGGTTTTCTTTTAGCGGATTCTGTTTCTGCAATTACATTTACTTATTATGATTCAACCAATACGGTGTTAAGTCCTCTACCCTTGTCTCTCACGAATCGGGCCAATGTTTATATGATTCGTATGTTTCTGATCCTAACGGTAGGAGGAGAGTCCTACAATTTTGAGGAACAGATTTTTCCAAGAGACTTGAGGTTCTGATGAAAAAGATTCTGGGTGGGAATGAAACGGGTCTTTCCCTTCTTGCAGTCGTTTTAACCCTTTTGATTTTAGCAGTGATGGGGACTGTGATCATTTCTCAATTTGGCTCAGGGGTCACTACGACGCTCAATGAGCAAACGGTGGCGCAGGCGGCCTTTGTGACAGAAGGGGGAGAAGAGGTGGCGTTGCGCTACTTAATCGACAATGCTCGTTTTGGAGAAAATGGAGTGAGCCCCCAAACCAGCTCTTTCACAGATACAAGTTTTGGAAGAGGCAGTTTTGCGGTGTCGTCCCTTTATCCTTTGACGGCCATTGCCAATACGTCTACAGCTTTTATCAATTCTGCTGCGACCACGGTGACGGTGAACAGCACTTCTTCTTTTCCTTCTTCGGGAAGGTTGAAAATAGATTTAGAAACGATGACTTATGCGGGTAAAACGGCGACGACTTTTACAGGGTTAACGCGGGGCACTGATGCAACGGTTGCGACAGACCATTATCAAAGAAGTCATGTGTTTATTGCAACGGTTTTAACAGCAGATCCTGGAGTTGCGGGAACGACTTTAAATGTAGCGAGTACCTCTGGTTTTTTAACCAGCGGGACACTTCGCATTGGCGAAGAATTAATGGATTATGCAGGAATCACGAGCACCACTTTTACGGGCTTGACGCGGGGAACGCACGGGACCACCGCAGCTCTTCACGGAATGGGTCAAACCGTTTGGCCGGGTCTTCAACAATGTGAAGTCACCAGCACCGGAACAGTGGGAACTTCGGGTCAAATGGGTTATGGGGTTCGGGTGTTTCGCCAGACGGTGAGCTCGGTTGTGTCTCCGACATTGCCTGCGCTTATTTCAACGAGTGCTGGAACAGGTGTTGGAGGATTTTCTGGAGATGGAGGAGCTGCGACCGCAGCCCGAGTCAGCAATCCTAGAGGTATGGAAATTGATAAACAAGGCCAAATCCTTTACATTGCGGACACGACCAATGATCGTATTAGGCAAGTGAATCTTACGACCGGAATTATTACAACGGTTGCTGGAACTGGGGTCGCAGGTAATACGGGTGACGGAGGAGCTGCGATAGCGGCTCGTTTAAGGGCTCCCCAAGATGTTACGCTCAATGCCGATGGGAGCATTCTTTACATTACAGATACCGGAAACAATCGTATTCGTCAGGTGAATTTGACAACAGGAATTATTACAAATTTTGCAGGTAACTCTGGAGGTGCAAGCGGAAATACGGGAGATGGCTTGTCTGCGACAGGTGTGTTGGCTCGTTTAAATACCCCGCGAGGGATTGATGTAGATCCTATCGGAAATGTTTATATTGCAGATACGAACAACAACCGTATTCGCCGGGTGACGAGTGGAGGAACTTTGCAAGCTGTGGCTGGAGATGCTGTCCTCGCTACGGCTGGAAATATTCCGTCAGCAGGGGGGGCACCGGTTGCAGTCGCAGCGGCTAGATTTCGTCGTCCGGAAGGTGTTGCTGTGGGAATCAATGATGCTTTGATTTATCTTGCAGATACTCAAACCGGGGCTCCAGGTTCTGATCCAGGTAAAGTTCGATTGATTAATCTTACAACGAATCTTGTCTCTAACATTGCAGGCATTGATTCAACTGGATTTTCAGGGGATGGGGCTGCAGCGACTTTGGCTCGATTGTCGAATCCCGCAGGAGTCGATGCAGATGCTCAGGGGAATGTTTACATCGCAGATACGGGGAATAACCGGATTCGAAAAGTGACAACGACGACGGGAATTATCAATACCATTGCGGGAGACGGGACGACCCCTTTTGATGGAGACAATCAAGACGCCCGAAATGCTGCTTTAAATGCGCCGCGTGGGATTGTCCTGGATGAAAAAGCAGGAATGGGTCCTGTCACAGGAACGGCTGGACTTTCTTTGAATTACAGTCAGGATTATTATATTGCAGACACTGCACATGACCGGATCCGAAAAGTGACCCAGGTTGAAAATTTGGAAGAGGTGGATTGGAGAGAGGTGTTTCAGTAAATAAATGATCAATAACCAATGACAAATGACAAATTAATTTTCAATGATCCAATGTCCAATTGGACATTCATTTGACATTGGAAATTGGTTATGGGTCATTGGTTCTAATTCTCTTCCAAATTCTTTTGACATCGTCCGATTCAGTTGCGACAATAATAAGTAAGTAGTTCTTATCCGTTTTCTATGGGGGGGCTTTTGCCTTGCTCGTTCGAAGGGGGGAACTTGCGAAGTCTCTGGGACTTTCTTGGCCAACGGTGAAGTACTACACCGAAGTGGGCCTATTCACGCCTGTTGAACTTACTCCACATGGTCAGTTCCTTTACGATTTGGAAAAAAATCGCTCTCGCAATCAATTGATTCAAAATTTAAAAATCAAGCGCTTTACCCTTTCTGAAATTAAGACAAGGTTAATATTGGAGGGTTTGAATTAAGGAGGTAACTCCCCCAGCCCCTCTTAAATAAGAGGGGAGAAAACCCTTCTCCGATGTGACATCGGAGGAGTTGGAGGGGTTCAAGGAAGGAATCCATGCCCATCATTGCCATTGCAAATCAAAAGGGAGGTTGTGGCAAAACCACAACGGCGATTAACCTTGCAGCGGTGCTAGCGGCAAAAGGATTGAGAAGCCTTCTCATTGACCTAGACCCTCAGGCGCACGCGACCCTGGGCCTTGGGTTGATGCCGGACACGCTGGACCGGACCATTTATGATGTTTTGGTTTCTTCGCGGGCCTCCCTCTCTCAGGTCATTCGTGCCACGCATGTGGAGAATCTTTTTATAGCCCCTTCAAATATTTTACTCAGTGGTGCAGATATTGATTTGGTGAACGTGATCGGTCGTGAGAATGTATTGAGGGATCATTTGTTGGCCTTGGGAGATGCCTATTCGTATATTTTGATAGATTGCTCACCCTCTTTGAGCATTTTGACGGTGAATGCCCTCACAGCTTCCGATTTTATCCTGATTCCCATTCAGACGCATTATTTTGCGATGGAGGGGATGAAACAACTTTTTACGACGATTGATTTGGTGAAGCGCCGGCTCAATCCCAATCTTAGCATCATGGGAATTCTTCCGACTTTGTATGATCCCAGAACGAACATTGGGAAAGAGGTGCTTCAAGGGATTCGCGATTATTTTAAGGAAAAGGTTTTTCAATCAGTGATTCACATCAATACCAAATTAACCGAAGCTCCCAGTGCGGGCGAGACTATTATTACTTATGATCCACGTTCGACGGGGGCAAGGGATTACACGCAATTGGCGGAAGAGGTCTTGAGCCTTGAACAAAAAAAAGTCGGGGTTGTCTAAAGAGATTTCATCCATCTTTGATGGAGTGCCTGATTTGGAAGGAAATGTTCCTTCTCCTTCTCTTGCAAAACCTGCAATGGCCCCCACGGGTCGAAACGCCCTGATCCCTATCGAAAAGAGTTTTTCTTACTTTTGGGGGAGGATGCCTCGTTCTAGGTATAGGGCTGTTTTAGAGATTGGGTCTGGGTCTTTAAAATGGATTTGCTTGGAAAAGGGAAAGAAAGGTGATTTTCGCCTGGCTGGAATCGCCTATGAGATTTTACCCTTTCTTCACGATCGTGGCCAGTTCTTGAATTCTCTGAAAGAAAAAATGGGCCAGATCAGGGCTAAGGCAAAAGGGATTTTTGAATTGGATCTTTTAATTTCTGAGCCTACCATCTTGTTTAATTCTCTCTCCATTGCAAAGGCAAATCAGGGAAGGGCGAGACAGGTGTTGTTGACCGAAATGGTTCGTCGAAATCCTACTTTACGTGTGGAAGATTATTGGATGGGATTTTGTGTTTCCAAAAGACCTTCGCGTGAGAAACCCGACACCCTTCGTGTGATGATGGGGCAGATTAAGAAAGAGGAGCTCGAGGACTGGGTTGAGGTGATTGAAGGGGCGGGGTGGCGGGTGAGGCGTGTGGAGGGAACTCCTTTTGCTGTTGAGAGATTTTTATCCCAAGTGGGTTTGGGAAGAGGGGAAACGGTCGGGGTTTTGGAAATGGGACTTTCACATACGTCCATTCTCTTTTGTCGAGAAGGGGATATTGAATATCAAAGGCGTCTGCCCGTTTCTTCTCAGGATTTAACAGAGTCCTTTCAGAAACCTGTGGTGGTGGGAGAGACCAAATTTACTCTGACGCGTGAAGAGGCAGAGGAATTGAAATGGAGTGTTGGATTTCCCTATGGAGAAGGGGAAGTGAAAACTTCTCTGGGAAAGGTGTTGACGCATGAGCAGATAGGATCTTTGATTCGCCTGCCTTTAGAGAGATTGGTTCGCGAAATTCAGAGCTCCATTCAATTTTATTTACATGCCTATAAAACACCCGTTCTCAAAAAGTTTTTCTTAATGGGGGATGGGACCCGCGTTCCAAATCTGGAGCGATATTTGAGAGAAGGCCTGATGCTGAGTCGGTTAGAGATTTTAAGTCCTTTCAAGATGCTTAAATGGGATATTCCTCAAGGGGATTTGGGAAATTTGGAATCCGCCTTTACTTCTGTTTTAGGGGCGGCTTTCATGGAAGAGTCGAGGCTTGATTTAAGACCGGAAGGTATCAAAAAATTTGATAGGTTGGGAAAAATCGGGAAGGTGTTTAAGATAGCAGCGTGTGGGGTGGTGGCATTTATCGGCATCCTTTTTATTTTTGATTTTCTCGAGATTGCTCATTTGGACCAAACATTTAAGGCGACCTATGGCAATTTTGAAAAAGCCAGCGAGGCCTTGTCCCGTGTCGCATTCTTACAAGGTGAAAGAATGATTCTAAAAAGAGAAATTAATTTCTATCAAAGTGTGGTGGGGGCCCATCCTTTTTTGGATAACCTCTTAAGGGAGTTGTCTCGGGCTATGCTGGACCCAATTTACCTGAACGATCTTCATATTTCTCGAGAAAAAGATCTTTGGGTTTTGAATGTGAAGGGGGTGATTTTGGAAGGTCATGAGACCCAGGAGCACGTGCTCTCAGAGTTTCTGGTTCGTTTGGAGGATACCTATTCTTTTTTTGATACGGATTTGGTGACTTCCACCCGAACGACCTTGGAGAAACAAAATGGCCTTGAGTTTGAGATTCGATGTCGTTTAAAGACGTGAGGGGATAGATGACAAAATTCATGAGGCTTTATATAGAATGGGCTCTCTTTTTTCTTTTCGTTGCGGCTCTTTTTCTTCTCATTTATCTTCCCGAAGAGGGCCGCCTGCGTGTTAGAAAAGTAGCCATGAACGCACTCTTGATGAAGACAGAGGAATTGGAGAAAATGCCCCAAGACATTCAAGATGTAGAAAGCAAAATCAAAAATGTGGATCAGCGTATTGAAGTTTATCAAAAAAAGTTTTGGGAACTTAAGGACGTCCCTCGCGTGATGCAGACACTCTCCTCCTTGTTTGCTTCTAAACATTTAAAGGTGATGTCGATTCTTCCCAAAAGGGAATCTCAGGAGGAGGTTCCATCTATTCAGGGAATTAAGATCCCTTTGTCCGTGGAATTAGAGGGGCATTTCCAGGATTTCGCCGACATGATCAGTGAATTGGAAGATAATTCCCTGGCCTTGACTGTGGAGGATCTTCAAATTCGAAAGGAAGATCTAGATTCTGATCTTTTGCATGTCAAAATTCTTCTGTATATTTTCCTAAAAAAAGAGGTTCCTGGATGAAAAAGATAGCAGTCGGAAGCGGCCTTCTTTTTTTAGCCATTGTTGTGGCCGCCGTCTTTCTTTTTAAATTTTGGCATGGTTCAAAACGTCTTCAGACCGGGCTTTCATTGGAAAGTGATGAAAAAATGGATGTTCTATTTCTGTCCGAAAAACGGGCGCCTTTGGATTGGGGATTGGATCCCTTTCGAAGTCCTCATCAGGTTCCCCAAAATTTATCTGTCAATTTGGGTACTTTAGATTTGACCGGGATTTTGTGGAGTAGAGAGAACCGGGCAGCCATTATCAACGATAAAGTTGTGCATACGGGGGATTCTATGGAAGGGTTTAAGATTGTCGAGATTTTCAAAGATCATCTGTTGATTGAGAAAGATGATAAGACATTTGAACTTCGTCAGAAAGGAGCTGGGTAATGAGGAAAACCCTCGTGATGTTGTGCGTCATCCTAGGGATGGTTTCAACGATGGGGAAGGCCGCCGATGAAAAGCTTCAGCATCAGGCATCTTTGGTGACTTTAGATTTCAAAGAGGCGGATTTGGAAAATGTTTTGAGGCTTCTCTCGGATCAATATGGTGTGAACGTTGTTGCGGGAGAGGAAGTGCATGGAAAAGTCACCGTACATCTGGAAAATGTCACGATGGAGGGGGCGTTAAAGGCTATTTTAGGGGCCAATGGCTACGGCTATGTCTCAGATGGAAATATTTTTCGTGTTGCCCCTTTAGCCCAACTGGCCGATGAGGAAAAGACGCGCAAAGAATTAGAGGGATATGAAGGCGTGGTATCCGAAGTTATTTTACTTCATTATTTAGATGCCCAAGATGCAAAGAAAGTTTTAAGGGGACTTCTTTCTTCTCACGGTTTGATCAAGGTATTAGAACGCAAAACCCTTCCTGGATGGCAAATCACGGGCGTGGCAGGGGGGACGGGGTTTTCAAGTTCTACGTCTTCTTCTACGAGCGGGACTTATTCTAATATGGCTAACATTTCCAATCTTGTCGGAAAAAGAACTCAGCCCGTGGAGACCTACGAACGCTCCCGGACTCTTCTCATCACAGATACGTCTAAAAAAATTCAGTTGATTAAAGAGGTTTTGGAAAAATTGGATGTGCCTCCTCAACAGGTGATGATTGATGCCATGGTGGTAGAATTGGCATTGTCAAACACGGAAGATTTGGGTCTGCGTTGGGATAGCCTCGAGGGATGGGAAATCAGTGCTGCTCCGAGCCGTACACTCACAGATGAATTCACTAAAAAAGCGGACTCTTCTGATGACTTAAGCTCGAGTGTGGATGAGGGCCTAGAGACCTCAAGGGTGAGGACGATTAACAATTTGAGTGGGAATGCGAGCTCAGATGTGACCACCAAAACGGGGGAGACAACGACGGCGACCACTGAAACGCATGATGCCTCCCATAGTAAAAGCAGAATTTTTACAGACTTGAGATCAGTGGTGCTTTCGGCGGATGAATTAAAAGTAGTTTTAAGTGCCTTGGCCAAAAAAGGAGATGTAGACGTGATTTCAAGTCCCAATGTTCTGACCTTGGACAATCACGAGGCCACGATTCTGGTGGGTGAAAATTTCCCTATTTTCACAACCTCTGTCTCAGATCAAGGAACGGTGACAGAATCCTTTGATTATTATCAACCGGTTGGCATCAGTTTGCGTGTGATTCCTCAAGTTTCCGCCCATTCCCATATTAACATGTTGATTCATCCTTCGATCAGTGAGATTGGCGAGTTTGTCACGGGAACGACGGGGTTAAAATATCCGAGAATCAACATTCGTGAGGCAGACACACAGGTCTTGATTCAAGAAGGACAGACCGTAGTGATCGGGGGATTGGTGACCGGGCGCGATGAAGAGGTGGTGACACGCGTCCCTTTCTTGGGGGATATTCCCATCTTGGGGCTTGCCTTTCGCCATAAAAGCATTGTGAAAAAGAAAGTGAATCTATTGGTCTTTGTCACCCCTCGGTTGGTAAAACCAGATGAAATATCAGAACAGGAAAGCCGTGTGTTTAAATATTATTTGAAGTACAAGAAAATCCAGGACGAAAAGAAAAGGGCAAAACCGAAGAAGTTTTTCTCACCACCGTTTTAGGGATAGCGTACAGCGGTTAGCGTTCAGCGTGCAGAAAAAACCAACTCCTTACAAACTGTCCGCTATACGCTGGCCGCTGAACGCTATTTTTTTAAGAGTTCCTCAATCTTTTTCATCAAATCCTGACTCTCGAAAGGTTTTGTGAGATATCCATCTGCTCCGACACTCTTGGCCGTAGCAATGTCGCCTTCCTGATCGAGGGCGGTGAACATAATAATAGGAATGGTTTTATATTTGTCGTCAAATTTTAGAAGGCGGCAGATTTTATAACCGTCTAACTTGGGAAGCATCACATCTAGGAGAATTAAATCTGGACTTGTTTGGCGGGCGGTATCAAGCCCCGTCTGGCCATCATTTTCGACTTGCACTTCATAATTTGCATTCTCAAGTCGCTTCTTGATGAGGGTCGCCATCCATATTTCATCTTCTATCACTAAGATACGTGTGGCCATTTTTATGATTTATCATATCATCTTCACTTTAAAAAAACATTGTTATTTCCCTTCAAATTTTCTTGAATGCCTTTCGCATTACGTCTAAGATGTGAGACTGATAAAAAAAGGATGCCTATGTTAGAAAACAAAATTCATAAAGTTCTCATTCTGGGCTCGGGGCCTGCGGGACTCACGGCCTCTATTTACGCAGGAAGGGCGAATCTTGCCCCTGTGGTGGTAGAAGGGACTCAGCCGGGCGGGCAGCTGACCATTACCACGGACGTAGAAAATTATCCGGGGTTTCCAGAGGGGATTCAAGGGCCTGAACTCATGGTTCTTTTTCGAAGGCAGGCCGAGCGATTTGGCACGACTTATGTGTCCGGAGATATCACGGCCATTGATTTAAAGAAGCGCCCTTTTACGGTTTTCTTAGAAGGTTCGGAACTTAAAACAGAGACTTTAATTGTTTCAACGGGAGCTTCAGCGAAGCTTTTGGGAATTCCATCTGAAAAAAAATTGATGGGACATGGGGTATCGGCATGTGCCACTTGCGACGGTTATTTCTTTCGAGGGAAAGAAATTGCTGTCGTGGGAGGGGGAGACACCGCGATGGAAGAGGCAAATTTTCTCACGCGATTCTGCTCCAAGATAACAGTGATTCATCGTAGAGATCAGTTGAGGGCATCTAAGATTATGCAAGAACGCGCCTTTAAAAATCCCAAAATTGATTTTATCTGGAACGCGGCTGTGGAAGAAATATTGGGAGAACCTGCAAGCGGCGTTCAAGCCCTTCGTCTTAGGGATACAAAAGAGAATCGTGTTTATGAAAAATCCTTTCAAGGAGTGTTTGTTGCGATTGGGCATGAACCCAACACACGCTGGTTTAAAGGGCAATTGGATTTAGATGACAAAGGCTATATGAAAACGAAAAAGGGTTCTACCGAAACCAATGTTGCCGGAGTCTTTGCGGCAGGAGACGTTCAGGATCATAAGTATCGCCAAGCCGTTACTGCAGCAGGTAGTGGGTGCATGGCCGCGATGGATGCGGAGAAATTCTTAGAACAGTTTTAGGTTTTGAGTTTTGGATTTTGAGTTTTTAACCCAAAACCCAAAACCCAAAACTCAAAATTTAAGACTGCCTTACTCAAGCAATGCCTTCAACTCCAACACGTCTTGCTTGGTTACGGATTTGATAAATTTTTGAATCAGCTCGTCTTCGAGGATGAGAAGTTCTTCAGGGGGGATGTCGGGACAATTGATTTTTCCTCCTGCAATCATGCCATGGCCTCCTGCGGTTCCCTTGGGATGGACCATTTTTTGAACAAGTTTCCCCGCATTGGCTCTTTCTTGAGAAGTCCTCACTGAGAGAAGCAATTTATCTTCAAATTGTCCGAGCACGAGCGACCAACTGACGCGCTCTAAGCGCAGCAAGAGGTCGGCAATGAAGGGGACATGGTCCGGATTTTGGATGATCCCAAGTTTTGAAACGATGACATTGCGATAGGTGAATGCGTTTTGAAGGGCTTGAGAGAGATTAAGAAAATAATCCCTAGAGAGTTTAGGATGTTCGATGCGGGAAAGAATTCTTTTGTGGGTGTAAGGGAAAAGTGATAAGTAAGCCTGGCGGTCTACTTCTTCTGCTTCTCGGCCCAGGTTTTGTGTTTCAGATGAAAGGCCGTAGAAAAGGGCTGTGGCCAAGGTTGCCGGAATTTCAAGTCCGCTTGCGAAGAGGTATTCTGTGAGAAGGGTAGCCGTGGCCCCATAATTTTCTCGAATGTCTAGAAAAGCTCCTTTTGTTGTTTTTCGAGGGGGATGGTGATCGATCACAATCGTAGGTGTTATGGAATGAGGTAGGGAATTGTTACCGGTTCTAGGTTGGGTATCGAGCAAGGCAAAATGATGGTATTTTTCGAGCAGTTCTTCGTTAAGGGGAGAGGCAGGAATTTTTAGAAATTGAACCATGGCCCTGTTTTCGGCTCGTCCCACAATGCCGCCGTAAGCAATTTTAGACCGGATTTTGAATTTTTTTGCTAGAATGTAACGCAAAGTGGCAGCGCTAGATAGGGAATCAGGATCCGGATTGTCATGGGTCAAAATTAGGATTCCATGACAACCCTTTACGGCTGCTTCTAGTTCAAGTAGTTTTTCTTCAGTACTCATGATGAATCTAGCCATTATATAGGAATTTACAGAAGTTAGGGAGAGAAAATGATTGAGGTTTGCGCGGCTTTGATCGAGGAAAATGGAAAATACCTGGTTGCTCAAAGATTACCCTGTGCCAAACATCTTCCTCTTTACTGGGAATTTCCGGGAGGAAAAAGGGAGAACGGGGAATCTTTAGAGGAATGTTTGAAGCGGGAAATTTTTGAGGAACTGGATGTGGAAATTGAAGGGGGGGCTTTGTTGGGTCAGTGGTCTTACCATTATTCTGATCGCCAGGTGGTTCTTTATTTTTATGAAGCGAGCATTGTGTCAGGAAAACTTCATAAAAAAGACTGTCATGATTTTAAATGGCTAAGGCCAGACGAAATGGAGTATGATGTTTTTCCACCGGCAGATGTACCCGTGATTCAGAGGTTGAGGGAAAAGATTAAAAGGTGAATCAAAATGGGATCACTCCCCCAACCCCTAACTCCCCAGGCCCCTCTTACCTTAAGAGGGGGTATTGATGAAAGAGGGGGTATTGTTTTAAGAGGGGAGAAAACCCTCCCCTTTGTTATGAAAGTGGATGATGGATCATGGATGATAGATGATGGATTCCTCTCTCTCGTTCAAGCTTGTGTAGTCGCCCGATTCATCGGGCAGCCCCATAAATGGGGCGACTACAAAAAAAGCATGATGGGAAGAACTTTCATCGCACACGATGATCTCGAAAGATCATCGAAATTTATATGAAAGGGCTAACCATGGATTTACAAGCAAAGAAAAAAGCTTTGAAAATGATTTCGTATGGCCTTTATATTTTAACGGCAAAGGCGGATGAAGTGGCTGGTTGCACAGTGACCTGGCTTTCTCAGGCCTCGATGAATCCTCCGATGATTACAGTCAATCTGGAGAAGGAAAGTCATACCTATAAAATGGTAGAAAAGAGCCGACAATTTGTCGTTAATTTTTTGGGGAAGGGACAAAAGGAAATCGCTTCGAAATTTTTTAAGCATGTTCAAGTTGAAGACAGTAAAATCAATGGTTTTGATTTTAGAACTGGAGTGACAGGCTCGCCCATTCTTTTGGAGGCGGTCGCTTATCTTGAATGCCGTGTAGTGGATATTTTGAAACAGGGCGATCATCATGTGGTCTTGGCTGAGGTGATTGAGGCAGGGGTCCAAAAAGAGCTTGAACCTTTGGCATTGAGGGAGACGGGGTGGAGTTATGGAGGGTAAAAAACAGCCGTGGGCCTTGAGGATTGAGTCGTGAGTGAAAAATCATACCTATAAAACTCACGCCTCACGCCTAATTTCGGACACAAATCCTCTAGCCCGAACGAGGGACGAGCCCCATCAAATCCACTTCTATTTTTTCTGGTGTGTTTTCCTTTGAAAGACCCATACGATTTGACAAGCGGTGCACGTGAGTATCCACCACAATTCCTTTTAGAATAAACTTTTCAATGGATGCAAACCCTAGATTGCTTGACACCGCTTGTCTGACGATCGTAGAATGGCGAGACTAAAAAAAAGTTTAAAAAAGGAAGAGGAGTTTCGCGACGACGGCGGCGTACCCAAGTGGTTAAGGGAGCAGTCTGCAAAACTGCGATTCACCGGTTCGAATCCGGTCGCCGCCTCCATTTAAAGCAGGGTTTAGGGCATAGGGTGTAGGGGAAAAGCAGGGCTTAGGGTGTAGGGCATAGGGGGTTCCTATTAATTGAAATCATTACTACCCTAATCCCTAAACCCTAAGCCCTGTGCCCTGCTTTTGAAGCCGGAGTGGTGGAATGGCAGACACAAGGGACTTAAAATCCCTCGGCTGAATAAGCCGTGCCGGTTCGAGTCCGGCCTCCGGCAGATTTCAATTTTTGTTAAGGAGGAAAAGGTAAAAATGCTGGTAAGACAAAGTTGGCTACAAGCAGTTCTTTTCCTTATGATTCTGAATCTCTGTGCCTGCTCTAATAAATTAACTCTTTTGGAAGATAAGCTTAAGAGAACCATTGAGGAGGGAGACCAAGGAAGAATTAAGAGACGTATCATCAGTCGTATGGGGGGAGCTTTCAATGTTGATAACGTTCAATTTAAACAAACTTTTCAAGAAGATTACACCTATGTTGCGATCGTAACTTTTAAGAAAAAAAATATTCAGGACGAGTCTCAGAGGCGGGCCCTACCGCAATTGGGAAATCTGCCGTCTACGGATCCTCGTGCAGGACAGGTGCATGCCCGGTTCAAATATTTAGAGGAGGAAGACCGCTGGTATTTTGATCAGTTTGTCTAAGACAGTACATCGTTCAACGAACATCGTACATCGTTCTGCCTCTATAGGGTTTTACGAAGTACGATATACGATGCACGAAGTACGGTTTTAAAACAAGGAGGAGGTTATGGCCGTTTCTGCGTATGTCTTTATTGAAACAGCACAGGCGAAGGCGAAGGATGTAAACCGTTTTGCCAAAAAGATAGAAGGCGTAAAGGCCTGTCATGCTGTGACAGGTCCTTATGATGTGGTGGCTTTTGTCGAGGCGCCTGATATTTCTGTCCTGGGAGAATTTGTGGTGGCCAAGATTCAAAATATTCCAGGGGTGATTCGCACGCTCACCAATGTGGTAGCGGAATAAATAACGGACAGCGTTTAGCGTGCAGCGTTCAGAAAGAATGAATCAGCTCCTTATAAACTGACCGCTGACCGCTGTACGCTAAACGCTTCTTGGTTATTCATCAAAATTCATTGACATTCAGAGGTCCCAATGCAATCATCTAAAAAAATGTAGGAGGCTAGAGTTAGAAAATGACATCTCCCTTTGTTCCAAAGAAAGTTTTTTTTACCAATGGTGTGGGTTCTCACAAAGAAGAGTTGAGGTCTTTCGAGCTTGCCTTGAGAGATGCAGGTGTTGAAAAATGTAATTTGGTTCATGTCTCTAGCATTTTGCCTCCCTATTGTAAAATCATTCCAAAGAAGCAGGGTGTGCAGGAACTTTATCCGGGTATGGTGACTTATTGCGTGATGGCCCAATGTCGGAGCAATGAGCCCAATCGTTTGATCGTGTCTTCTGTCGGTTGCGCCGTTCCGATGGATAAGGGAATGTATGGGTATTTAAGCGAGCATCACGCCTATGGCCAGACAGAGAAATTTGCCAGTGATTATTCAGAAGATTTGGCTGCGGCTATGCTTGCGTCTACTTTGGGTCTTGAATTTGATGAGACGAAAGGGTGGGATGAACAAAAAGAACTTTATCACCTCAGTGATAAAATTGTCCGCTGTACCAATGTGACTCAGTCAGCCATTGTGAAAAATGGTTGGACGACGGTGGTCTCCGCAGCAATTTTCTTGTTCTAATTGAGTAAAAACCTGTTGTGAGGGGTAAGGGATGAGTGGTGAGTAAAAATAAAACCTTCAAAACTCACCCCTCACCCCTCACCCCTGTTTTACTCCACCACCTTCCTAAAATAAACCGTAGAATCAATATTGGATGAGCCTGTCTCATTATTGCCAGACCAAATCCAATGGGCTGAGCTGTCTGTGAACCCTGAGATGTTGGTACCCCAGG
>JACPWU010000025.1 GCA_016196885.1 Chlamydiota bacterium
ACTTCACATGCTTCGTTACCTAACATGCGCAAAACTCGCTACACGGTGCTTGCCTCTCTTGCTTGTCGTGTCGGGACTAGAAATACTCTGTCTACTTCGCACCCGATAGCAGACGCCAGCTTCCCTGGCGTACATATGTATATATTATACATATTGATATGTATTTTTCAACCTTTTTCCAATGGGCCATGGTCTACATTTGTTAACTCACCCCATTCTGGGGTTTCCCGTTCGCAAAGCATTCCATGTTTTGGAGAGTGGTTTCGAGGATGCGGTTGAGGGCCTCGCGGCTGTTGAAGGCCATGTGGGGAGTGATAACAACGTTTTCGCGGTGAAGGAGGATATGGTTTTGCACCAGAAGTCTCAATTTCTCTTCGGGGTAATTTTTGGAGAGAAGTTCTTGCTCTTCCTTAATCATTTCCTCTTCCTCTAAGACATCCAAACCTGCACCCCTTAGAATCCCTGAGTCCAGGCCCTGGGTCAGGGCATGGGTATCCACGAGTCCGCCGCGCGCGGTGTTGATGAGAAGAGCGCCTTTTTTAATCGTCTTTATTCTTTCTTCATTGATGAGATGATGGGTCTTGACATTGTAGGGACAATGAAGACTGATAATATCCGAGGAGGATAAAAGACAATCGAAAGGGACATATTCAAATCCGAGCACCTCGGCCAGAAAAGGCTGCGTCTGCGGATCATGGGCCAGCACCTTCATCCCAAATCCCTTTGCCATTTGAATCACATGAAGCCCGATGCGGCCGGTTCCGATGATGCCCATGGTTTTACCCTTGAGGTCAAATCCTTGAAGTCCTTCTAGGGAAAAGTCCCCGCGGGTTGTTCGAATGTAGGCCTTGTGGACATTGCGAGAGAGCGAAAGGATCAGGGCAAAGGTGTGTTCGGCCACGGTATTCTCGCCATAGTGGGGGACATTGACCACTTGGATTTTTCGAGCACGACACGTTGTCAAATCGATGTGATCAAACCCCGTGGAGCGTGTCGCGATGAGTTGCAATTTGGGAAGGATCTTCAAGTGATCGGCCGAGACCTTGGAATAGATAAAGGTCGAGAGAATTTCGCAGTCGGGAATTTCTTTGAGTAATTTAAGGGAAATTTCCTCAGGAAAAATCTCGATCTCATGGTCTTTTAAGAATTTACTTTTCTTGAGAAAAGGCTTTTCCGACTGAGACACTTCAAAGAAGGCGATTTTCATTTCATTTTTTGGGTCTTTTTAAAATGATCCAATTCCTCAGAGGTTAAATATTTTAATTCATAAAGTTTTGTCATCACTTTTTCCACACTGGACTTGACGCTTTCCCCATCTGAATAAACGGTCACTTCAGGGTGAAGGGGTTCTTCATAAGGATCTGAGACCCCTGTAAAATTGCCAATTTCGCCGGCCAAGGCCTTTTTGTAAAGGCCTTTCACGTCACGTTTGGCCAAAGTCTCAAGAGAACATTTCATATAGACTTCGACAAAATTTTTAATGTCTTTTCGGATTTCTTCTCGGACTTCTCGGTAGGGAGAAATGGCGGCTGAGATTGCGATCACGTCATTTCGGGAAAGAAGCTTACAGACAAAGCCAATTCTTTGAATGTTGATGTCGCGGTCAACTTTACTAAAGGTGAGGCCTTTGCTGAGGTGGGTACGGACTTCATCTCCGTCTAAAACTTCGACTTTTTTCCCAAGGCTTTTAAGCTCTTGAGCAACCGCTCGAGCAAGGGTGGATTTTCCTGAGCCGGATAAGCCTGTGAACCAAAGGGTAAAGTCACCGTTGGACACTTTTTGATTCTCCTGATTTATTCCATCACATCTTGCTCAATGGGCTTTACTTTGATGCCTAAGTCCTTGATGTATTGAACGGCTTTTGTGATTTCACTTTGTTCTCCATCTAATTCTAGTCCAATGACGCCAATGCCGGAACTGACCGTGGCGCTTCGAATGTTTGTGACCACTTTGAACTTCTGGCCCACATTGTAAATCACAGGCTCTTTGATGAGCTTCTCAGGATATGTGATGTAAATTCTGGTTTTTGGCATAAGTTTTTCTCTTTTACGAAGTCCGATGTTCGAAGTACAATGTACGGACTACAGTCTTTTCCCCCCTGCAATCGCCGGAACAATGGAAACATCATCTCCCTCTTTAACCGTCGTTTGCATATTCTGTTTGAATCGAATGTCCTCTTCATTGATAAAAATATTGATAAATTTTCGAACATTTCCAGAATCATCGCAGAGTCTGGCCTTCATGCCGGGATAATTTTTTTCAAGATTCTCAATGAGCTCTGCAATATTTTTAGCATTCACAGGGATTTCGCCCTGTCCGTTGGTCAACTTTCTTAAAGGGGTTGGGACACGTACGATCACTGACATTTTCATCCTCCGTTTTTCTATTTTGACGAAGTTCGATGTTCTATGTACGAACTACGGTTTTTTATAGATTCTATCAAATTCAGACAATTTTGCGTCAATCAATTCAGGCACACCCACTTTTCCGACCAGGGCCTCTTGGGTTTTAAGGCCATTGCCCGTGATCGAGAGCACCACTGATTCGTCAGGTGGGATGTGTCCCGATTGAATTAATTTTTTCAAGGCCGCCAAGGTGACGCCACCTGCGGTCTCTGTAAAAATGCCTTCTGTGGTAGCCAAAAGCTTCATCGCTTCTACAATTTCTTCATCCGTGGCTGTAGCGGCCCAGCCTCCGCTTTCTTTAATGGCTTTAATGGCATAATAGCCATCCGCAGGATTTCCGATGGCCAGGGACTTGGCAATGGTATTGGGTTTTTCAGGTTTGAATAAATCATTCCCTGCGATCACCGCATGCACAATGGGCCCGCAGCCTTCCGCTTGGGCTCCGTGCATTTTGGTGGAGGCATCTTCCGTGAGACCCAAATCGTAAAATTCCTTAATGGCTTTTTTTACTTTCGTGATAAGAGAGCCGCCCGCCATGGGGACTACAACGTGTTGGGGGGCACGCCAGCCGAGTTGTTCTAAAATTTCATAGGTATAAGTTTTGGAGCCTTCTCCGTAAAAGGGGCGAATATTGATATTCACGAAGGCCCAGCCGTATTTGTCCGCGATTTCGCTACACAGGCGGTTGACCTCGTCATAATTCCCGCGAATGCCGATGACGTGACTTCCGAAGACGAGGGTTCCGAGAACTTTTCCTTGCTCCAAATCCGCCGGAATAAAAATATAACTTTCGAGCCCTGCCTGGGCTGCATTGGCTGCGAGGGAGTTGGCCAAATTTCCGGTCGAGGCACAGGCGACGATGTTCATCCCAAATTCTTTGGCCTTGGAAAGGGCAACTGCGACCACACGGTCCTTAAAAGAAAGGGTCGGAAAATTCACTGCATCATTTTTGATGTAAAGTTCTTTGAGCCCTAAAGTTTGCGCCAAACGCCTTGAGCGATAAAAAGGGGTGTATCCCACTTCTAGCCCCACTGTAGGATCTTGATCCAAGGGAAGCAGTTCTTGATAGCGCCACATGGTGTGCTTTCGAGAGAGAATTTTCTCTCGCGTGAGCACTTTTTTAATGGCGGCATAATCGTAAACCGCTTCTAGAGGTCCAAAACAATCTTCACAGACATGATGAGGTTGGATGGGGTATTCCTTCAGGCATTCTCGACAGCGTAAACCTAGCGTGTAAGATTTTGTCTTCGTAATAGACATTGTTTATTCCCTTTATACAGGCAAAAAAAAACCTCTTCGATAAGAAGAGGTATCAAAGCCTCTCTCTTATCTTCCTCTTCATTTTGAAGAGCAGGAGTTAGCACCGATTTCTCACCCGAAGGCTTAAAACGGTTGCCGTGGCATCTCAGGGCCTTTCCCTCAGCCACTCTGGATAAGAGCGTTATGTGGAGAAAATATCTCATAAGGGTGGATAGCATGTCAAGGTAAAAAACAAGCCCTGTGTAGTAGGATCGTGTATTCAAAAGTGTGTCCTTTTATGGATGCGGGTGGCCCGACAGGGGGTCCCCCGCTGATCGCCAGCAGGTCGAGACTTGAAAAATGACTCTTCAAAAACCAAACCGAGACCGACCCCACAGGGGCTATAACCTCTGTGCCGTCAGTTGATAAACGAAAAATAACATTTACTACCGCGATAAGTTTTTCTGCCACCGGCAGAAAAACTTACCTTGCTGGGTGAGGAGGGACAGGACCCGCCTCCTCTTAAAAGGACACACTTTTAAATACACGACCTGTAGCAGGAAACCTCTGAGAAACTCGTTAAAGTTGTCATCACATTCGCTTCGCTATTTTATTGTGTGATTTTTTTTAAATGGATGCGTCTTGACAAAGTCGTACTTACATTGTATATCTAAAGTAAGTACTAAAGGAGATGATTCCTATGGTTAAACATCTAACCCTTCATGGAAATAGTTCGGCTCTGATCATTGAAAAACCTATTTTAAAACTTCTTCATATCAGTCAGAAAACACCTTTAGAAGTGACAACAGATGGGCGTAATTTGATTATCTCTCCTGTGAAAAGTTCTAAAAGAGAAGGCCTAATGAGTATCGCTTTGGCCAAGGTCAATCACAGGCATGGTAAAACCCTTCAATCCTTGGCGGAGTGAATCTCTTTTGAAAAATATTCTTTTTCTGACCTTGGCAGAAGTGATTATGATCCATAACAATCAGATTGAGCTGTATGGGGGTCGTGGGGGTGTTCAGGATATGCGTCTTTTGGAATCTGCCTTGGCACAACCACAGGCCCAATTTCAGGGTGTATGGTTGCATCCCGATCTTTTTGAAATGGCTTCGGCTTATGCTTTTCACATTTCTCAAAATCATCCTTTTATGGATGGGAATAAACGTACTGCTCTTGCTTGTGCTCTTGTATTCTTGGAGATCAATGGTGTTTCTCTGTTGGATCCAAAGCAAAAATTATTAGGTGCTGCTTGGAGGTTAGCAGGAGGAGAGTTGAATAAAAAAAAATTCTCAGATCTTTTGAGAAGTCTTCCTGAAGAATAAATTATGAGTTTCTATCTTCCAACGCCTTGTGTGAGCGGGAGGCCGATTTTCGCTCGATTTCGTTGAGCACCCTTTTTCTCAGGCGAATGCTTTTGGGGGTGACTTCGACCCGTTCATCATCTTCAATATATTCTAGGGCTAGCTCCAGCGTCCATTCTCTGTGCGGCGTCAAACGAATGGCCTCGTCTGATCCAGAGGCACGCATGTTGGTCAATTTCTTTTCTTTGATCGCATTGACGACGAGGTCATTGCCCTTGTTGTTCTCGCCTACGATCATGCCTTCATAAAGATCAGCCCCTGGTCCCACAAAGAGCATACCGCGCTCTTGTAAATTGTTGAGGGCAAAAGCCACGGTCTTTCCGAATCCTTGAGAAATAAGAACGCCCGTTTGCCTTCTTTCGATGCCCCCTTTATAAGGCTGATATTCTAAAAAGACGTGATACATGATAATGGTCCCTCGTGTGAGGGTCATACATTCCCCACGGAAGCCTAAAAGACCGCGAGAGGGAATGGTGAATTCCATGCGGAGGTTTCCCGAAGAAGTTTTCTCCATGTGTGTCATGGTTGCTTTGCGGGGCCCAAGGGCTTGAAGGACGACTCCTTGATATTGTTCTTCGATTTCAATGACCAGATTTTCGACGGGTTCCAAAATTTCTTTTCCCATTTCTTTTAAGATCACTTCGGGACGGGAAACTTCAAGCTCGTAGCCTTCCCGCCGCATGGTCTCGATGAGAATAGCCAGTTGGAGCTCGCCTCGACCCGATACTTTCAGGGCTTCACCCTCCTGTGTTTCTTCAACATGGATTCCGATATTGGTTCTGGCCTCTTGAATCAATCTTTCTCGCACGTGTCTTGAAGTCAAAAATTTTCCACCATCTTTTCCAGCCAGGGGGCTGGAATTGTGCGCGAATGTCATTGAGATCGTGGGTTCATCAATTTTAATGAGAGGCAGGGCCTCTGGATTTTCAGAATCCGCGACCGTTTCTCCGACATTCAATTTTTCAAGACCCGCGATGCAAACAATGTCTCCGGCGCTGACTTCCTGAACAGGGATTCTCTGCATTCCGCGATAAGTGAAAAGTCCTGTAATTTTTCCTTTGATTTGGGTGCCGTCGCTTTTAATCAGCGTGACAGGGCTTGCAATTTTCATCTTCCCGTGGTAAATACGCCCCATTCCCAGAACTCCGAGATAATCATCATAGTCCAACATGGTGATAAGCATCTGCAGAGGTTTTTCAGGATTTGCGATCGGGGGAAGTACCCGGTGAATCAATGTTTCAAAAAGGGGTTTTAAATCTTGGCTTTCATCTTTCAAATCTATCCAAGCCTTGCCTTCTCTTCCTGAGGCATACACCACTGCAAAGTCTAATTGCTCATCTGAAGCGTTCAGATCGCAAAAAAGATCAAAGGTTTGATCTAAGACCTCATGCGGTCGGGCATTCGGACGATCCACTTTATTGATGATGACGACAGGCTTTAAATGTAATTCAAGCGATTTTTTGAGGACAAATTTTGTCTGGGGCATGGGGCCTTCAAAGGCATCTACGAGAAGAAGGACGCCATCGACCATTTTAAGAATACGTTCCACCTCGCTTCCAAAATCCGCATGGCCGGGGGTATCCACAATATTGATGCGGACGCCTTTGTATTCGACAGAGGCTATTTTGGAGAAAATAGTAATGCCCCGTTCTCGCTCTAGCTCATTCGTGTCCATGAGCCTTTCGGTGATTTCCTCGGTCGGCTTAAACTCCCCGCTTTGACGTAAAAGTGCATCGACCAGGGTTGTTTTTCCGTGGTCTACATGAGCGATAATCGCAATATTTCTAATCTCTGGACGTCTTTTTTCAGCACTCATCTTTCCTTCATACTGTGAGAAACATGGAATATAATCTTTAAAAGGTTTTTCGCCTCACAGTACTAGCCCACATTTAAACTTTAATTTAAGGAATAGCTTAGCAAGGTGGTACATCTTACCATGGTTTTGGTAAAGAGCAAGGGTGGAAAATATATCAAAAATCAAAATGCAAATATCAAAATGACAAATCAAAATGTAAAAATTCTTCACTTTAAAGCCAAGAGGGTTTCTTTTTGATATTTGCATTGTCATTTTAATTTTTGCTATGAAAGTCGGGCTCATTTTGTAGTCGCCCCATTTATGGGGCTGCCGTGTGCCCCTTGCATGGATTGCCCGATGAATCGGGCGACTACAAAAAAAGCATGATGGGAAGAACTTTCATCACACACGATGATCTCGAAAGATCATTAAAATTGATATTTTCACATGGAGGCTTATGCCGGGGCTTATGCCAAAAATCGAGAGGCCGAGATTCGATAAACGTTTTTGCTCTCTAGTTTGCAAATATTTTCTTCTCTGCAAATTTGAACCAGAGGGATGTGATGGAGGGCCTCTTGGGTTTTGTAATGGTGGCGGGGAATGATCCCATCTGATAGTTTGGTTTCAATGAGAAGCCAGGGTTCTTTGTTTTTAACAATGAGAAAATCGGTTTCTTCTTGCTGTCTATTTCGGATGTAGAATAACTCGAAAGAGTGCTCGCTTGATTCTGTCCATAAGGATGTTTGTGACAAAAGCTCAACGGCAACGTAATTCTCAAACCGTTTGCCGGGATCTTGAATGTGCGTCCAGTCGTAAAGATAACATTTGGGGGCCTTCAGAAGGGAGCGCTTGATGTTTTTGGTATAAGGATGGATTTTGAAAGCCAGAAAAAAGTCCTCCAATCGGCGGAGATAATTTTTAACAGTCGGATGGCTTAGTTCCAGGTGTGAGGCGAGTGAGGACTCCGAAAGAGGACTCCCTGCCATTTCGGGAAGAAGAAGGTATAGGTCGTACAAGTATTCTTTGTCTATGATTCTGGTGAGAGTTCCGATGTCTTCTTTCAAGACGGTGTCCATGTAATCTTCAGACCATTTGGATAAAAATACTTTGGATCCCTTTAGAAAAGGCTCTGGGAAGCCTCCGTATTCAATGAGGGAATCGAGCGTTTCTCGAGCGTTCGGATGGGTATCCATTTTTTTTTGGATGAAGTCTTGAACTCCCTTGGGTGTCGAGAGAGATTTTTTAGAAGAATGGAATTCAGAAATGGAGAGGGGAAAGAGATGAAATGTGAAGTATCTTCCTGAGAGGCTGTCTCCCGCCCGTTTGAAAATGTCGAGTTTTACAGATCCTGTTACAATGAAATGGTAGTGGTCGGACAGACTGTCAAAAATCGCTTTTAGGGCGTTTTTCCATTTCGGGATTTTATGGATTTCGTCGAAGCAAACCCATTGTTTATGAGAACGGGGAGGCCGATCTTCCGTCAAGAAAAGCTGATTTTCCTTGTATCGGTTTCGGACCGAGCGCAAATCCCATAAATAATACAAAGCCTCTGTTTTAGCTTCTTTGAGTTTAAGCTTAGCCAGAGTGGTCTTCCCGCATTGGCGAGGACCTGTGATGAATCTCATTTGTCTCCCCCAGGTCTCAGAGAAGGCGAGTGTAGATAAGGTACGTTCCAGCATAATAACAATTTAAAGTATTCATTTCAAAAAGTCAATACTTATTTAAGTATTCATTTAAAATAGTCATATCCGTCTCATTGCTTCCTCTTCTTGTTTTTTGGGACTTTGTTCTTTAAAATAGAAAAAATTGTTATTTAGGAGATGAAAAATGGCTTTGACATTGGTTACAGGCGGTGCAGGCTTTATTGGTTCTCATGTGGTAAGAGGTCTTTTAGAAAAAGGTGAGAGGGTTCGTGTTTTTGATAATTTTTCCAGTGGCAAAGAAGAAAATTTAAAAGAGATTCAGGGTCAGGTCGATGTTATAAAAGGTGATTTGACGAATGAAACAGAAATAAACTCTGCCCTGAAAGGGGTGGATTTTGTTTTTCATTTGGCTGCCATCCCTTCTGTTCAGCGCTCCATTGAGGACCCCATTCGAATTTATAAGGCCAATGTCTTGGGGACCTTGAATCTTCTTTGGGCAGCGCGAAAGGCCGGAGTGAAGCGTTTCATCTATTCTTCGAGTTCATCTGCTTATGGGAATCAACCCACTTTGCCGAAAGAAGAGTCTATGAAGCCGGATCCCATCAGCCCTTATGCTTCTTCGAAATTGGCGGCCGAATATGATTGTGCTGTGTTTCACGCGGTGTATGGGGTTCCGACTGTGATGCTTCGATATTTTAATGTGTTTGGCCCTCGTCAGGACCCGGCTTCCTTGTATGCGGCGGTGATTCCCCGTTTTATCAGCCGACTTTTGAAGAAAGAGCCGCCGATTGTTTATGGAGACGGGCTTCAAACCCGTGATTTTACTTATGTGGAGGATGTGGTGCGGGCTAATCTTTTGGCTTGTGAGGCAAGCGAAAAAATATTGGGTCAATGCTACAATGTGGCCTGCGGGCAAGAGATTACCTTGTTGCAATTGTTGGATGAAATGCAGAAAATTTTAAAGGTTAAGATTTCCCCCCGATTTGAACCTTCTCAAATAGGAGATGTTCGAGCCTCCCGGGCCTCCATTGAAAAGGCAAGAAAGGCTTTTGGTTATGAACCAACGGTCTCATTAAAGGAAGGGTTGAAAAAAACGATTGCGTGGTTTGTTTCAAAAGAAAACAGATAGACGTATAGGGAAGGGGTTTAGCGAGAGATTTAGCTTTCCCCTTTTCTTGCCTATTTTTCTCTCAATTGCTATCATACCCGCTTATGTGTGGAATCACCGGATTTAATTGGAAAGAAGCTGAATTGGTTCAGGCTATGGGGCGCCAGATTGCGCACCGGGGGCCGGATCAGCAGGGTTTTTACGCCGATGAAGGGGTGTCTTTGGCTCATCAGCGCCTCAGCATTATAGATTTGTCTGAACATGGGCGCCAGCCTATGACAAGTGAGAACTGTTCTGCTTGTACCCGGAAACTATGGGTCGTATTTAATGGCGAGATTTATAATTTTAAAGAAGTCCGCACTTTCCTAGAATCCAAAGGTCATCAATTCCATAGCCATTGCGATACCGAGGTGATTTTGCATGCCTATGCTCAAGAAGGTCCTGAATGTCTCCACCGTTTTAATGGAATGTTTGCGATTGCGATATGGGATGGGGCCCGAAAAGAATTTTTCCTGGCTCGGGACCGCTTAGGCGTAAAACCCCTTTATTATTATTGGAAGGAGGGACGTTTTGTCTTTGCATCAGAGATTAAAGCCATTCTCCAAGATCCTAAAGTGTCTCGCGAAGTCAATCCCAAGGCCATTTACGATTATTTAGGATTCGAGTTTGTTCCGGCCGATCAAACGATGTTTAAGGATATTTACAAACTTCCGCCCAGTCATTGGATGCTTTTGCGGGGTCGAGAGCTTCAAATCAAAAAATATTGGGATGTGAAATTTTCCTCACAAGAAGAAATGGCTCAGATGAATCGACCCAAGATGGTCAAGGAATTGATCGAGCGATTGAGCGAGTCTGTGCGAAAGCGTTTGATCAGTGACGTGCCTTTGGGCGTTTTTCTTTCGGGAGGGTTAGATTCAAGTGCCGTGGTGGCGATGATGAGCCGCCATATGAAAGAGCCGATCAAGACTTTTTCTCTGGGCTATGAAGACCCTACTTACAGCGAATTAAATTTTGCGCGGCAAGTGGCTGAGCAATTTAAAACAGAGCATACCGAGATTATCATTGATCCCATCACCGTTCCTCTTTTTGAAAAAGCGGTGTGGCATTTGGATGAGCCCATGACAGATCTTTCTACCATTCCTTTTATGCTCATTTGCAGAAAGGCGAGGCAAAAGGTGACGGTCTGTTTGAGCGGGGAGGGGGGCGATGAAGTTTTTGTAGGGTATGATCGCTTTAAGGCCAGCAAATTCGATCAAATGTTTCAAAAAATTCCAGCGCCACTCCGAAAATATTTAATTTATCCACTTGTTCAAAAATTACCTGATCAATCCCAGAAAAAAGGTCTCCTCAATGTGATTCGAAGGTTTATGGATGGTTCAGCTTTACCTCAATCGGGTCAACACATGCGCTGGCAATATTTTCTGAATCCTGCGAACAACCCTCGTCTCTTTTCGGATGAAGTTTTAGGTCAAGTCAACGGATCTCCTTTCCATTTGATTGAGAAGGCCTTGACACAATGTTCTTCCACGGATCGTCTGAATCAAGAGATTTATGTGGATCTTCGATTTACCATGCCGGACAGTGTCTTGATGAAAGTGGATAAAATGAGCATGGCGACGGCGCTGGAGGTAAGAGTCCCCTTTTTAGATTATGAATTTGTTCAATTCAGCGCGGGTCTTCCGAGCAATTGGAAATTGGAAGGCTTTCAGACCAAGGCGATTTTCCGAGAGGCTTTGAAAGGAATTTTGCCTGACAACATTGTGGGTCGCGGGAAACAGGGCTACAGCTTTCCCATCAAAAATTGGCTGCGTCAGGAATTAAAAGATTATATGAAGGAACTATTAAATGGGTCTCCTCTCATTCGCCAATATTTAAAACTGGACTATATACATCAATTGATTGAAGAGCATCTGGCCCGCACGCACAATCACAACCATGTCCTCTGGGCCCTTATGAACCTCGCTTTGTGGCACAAGATTTTTGTGCTGGATCAATGGGCAGGGCATCGCTTGGAAGACCGTGCTGTGGTTTAGAGCCTGTCCATTATGGTGCAATTTCCGCTCTATTGTGGTGTAGGTTGTCCTTCTAAAGATTTGACTGTGGTAGGTATGTCTGCGAAAGGTATCCTGATTGCTAACATTTTCTTGAGATTTAGGATAGTATCATAGATAATACTGCCATGAAGCCTCTCCGGATTGTGATGGATACCAACGTTCTCATTTCCGCTTTACGATCTAATCAAGGGGCCTCTTTTCAGTTGCTTCGGCGGGTTGATTGTCAGAAATTTCAACTTTGCCTTTCGGTGCCGCTTGTTTTGGAGTATGAGGCATCGGCAAAAGAGATTGTTTTGGAGACGGCGTTAACGAGGCGTGATATAGATGATGTGATAGATTATGTTTGTACTGTGGCAGAGCCGGTGAAAATATACTTTTTATGGAGGCCTGTTCTGCGTGATCCAAAGGATGATATGGTTTTGGAGTTGGCTGTCACAGCGGGTTGTGACGCGATTGTAACATTCAATAAATCGGATTTTTTAGAGGCTGTTCAGTTTAGAATTAAGATTTTAACACCAAAAGAATTGCTGGAAAAAATAGGAGAGCTTCCATGAGTAACATCAGTCTCAGATTACCAAATTCTCTACATCAATTTGTCCGTTACCTTGCCGAAAAGGAACACGTTTCAATCAATCAAATGATCACCCTTGCCTTGACTGAGAAAATATCGGCTCTGATGACAGAGGAATATTTAGGTAAACGAGCAAAAAAGGGAAGTAAGAGAGCATTTTCAAAAGTTCTGAACAAGGTTTCAAATACTGAGCCAGCACCGCATGACCAATTCTAGGTTTAAAATTCAAAAAGGATCAGGCTCTTCTTTCCGGCGTTATCAAGAGCTGGTCGTAGGGACGCGTGATTTAGGGTTCTTGATCAAGTATGAGTTGATAACGATGCTTTTTGGAAACTTCCCAGGGGCGCTTGGAATTTTGCTTAGGAAATGGACGTATCCCTGGATTTTAGGGCGTGTGGGTCGAGGGGTTCTTTTTGGACATCATATCACTTTGAGGCATCCTCGAAAAATTTTTATTGGGGAGGGTGTGATCATTGATGACTATGTCATGTTGGATGCGAAGGGCGAGACGAATCGGGGGATTGAATTGGGGGAAGGCGTTTTTATCGGACGTCAGTCTATTTTATATGGTAAGAACGGAAATATCGTCTTAGAGAAAAAAGTGAATGTAGGGCATCGATGTATTTTTTATTCTTCCAATCAATTAACGGTGGGCGAAGGGACTATGGTCGCGGCAGATTGTTATCTCATGAGCGGTGGGGCCTATGATTTACAGTCCCCAGAAAAATTTTGCGATCAGGATGGCATGAATACCAAGGGGCCTCTTTCAATTGGATCTAATGTTTGGTTAGGTGCAAAGGTGGTTGTTTTGGATGGCGTTTCGATTGGTGAAAATTCGGTGATTGGGGCAGGGGCCGTGGTGGTAGAGCCCATTGCGAAAAATTCAATAGCGGTGGGTGTGCCGGCTAAAATTATAAGAAGTAACCCCTCCGACTCCCCTTTAAAATAAAGGGGAGGGACTGTGGATGTTGAGCTAAGGGTAAAGAATCTTGATTTGGAGGAAGTTTTGTTTTTCTCCCCTCTTTAGTTCAAAGAGGGGTAGGGGGAGTTAAGTTTTAAGCCAAAAATTTTGGAGGATTTAAAATGATGAAAGTAGGCATTATTGGGGCGGGACAAATTGCACGGGTTCATGGGCCCGTGATTCTTCAGCAGCCGAACACTCAGCTGGTGGGCATTGCAGATCGGGATTTGGCGAGGGCGTATGCCCTAGCGAATGCCTTGGGAAATCCCAAGGTGTATGATGATGCGGCGAAAATGATTGATGAAGCAAAACCGGATGTGGTGCATGTGCTGGTTCCTCCTCAGCATCACGCTGCGGTGAGCATTATGGCGATGGAGAAGGGCTGCCATGTGCTGATTGAAAAGCCTTTGGCGCTCTCTATGGAAGATGCCCAGCGTATGCTAGAGGCATCTCGAAAATATAAGGTGCATCTGTGTGTAAGTCACAACATGGTGTACGAAGAGGTGGTTCAAAAAGCCCGCAAGTTAGTTTCGGACGGGGCGATTGGTGAAATCGTTTCTGTTGAGGCTTGTCATGTGTACAACGCCCGTCGAGATCAAAATTTGTTGGAAGAGGGGGCAGAACATTTTTATTGGTCCTATCGTCTCAATGGGGGACCTTTGCAGGATTTGATTCCCCACATGGCTTCGCTCGTTTTTGAATTTGTTCCCGAAATTAAAGAGCTTCATTCTGTCTCTTTTAACCGGGGGGTTTTGCCCAAGGGTTGGGATGATGAGATTCGGGTGCTGATAGGATCTGGAAAGATATCAGTCTATCTCACGATTTCTCTGAGTGAAAGGCCCGATACGATTACCTTAACGCTAAAGGGAACGAAAGGGATGATTCAGGCCAATCTCTTCAATGGTGTTTTGACCCTTCAGCAAAAATCAACACTTCCGAGAGCTGCAGTGCGAGGACTTTCAGGTTTTCAGGTGGCCGCACAAAATTTTAAGAATTCTGTGAAGAATATTTTTAAATTTTTAATGGGCAAAGTGGATAAATCAAGCGGGATCGGCCATGTGGTTCCACGTTTCTATCAAGCGATTCAGAAGGGTGGAGAGCTTCCCATTTCTGTGGATAAAAGTTTGAGGGTGGTGGAACTCATGACGCGTTTGTGGCCGAATAATCGCGTGATGCCTGAAAAGAAAGAGGCAAAGGTTTCTTCTCGTACGGGACCCCTTGTTTTGGTGACAGGGGCCTCGGGGTTTTTAGGAATTCATTTGGTGCGTAAATTGCTTGCTCGAAATTTTCGTGTTCGTGTTTTGTTAAGGGCCAATAGTTCGCATCAGGGACGTTTGAGAAATGAAGATGTGGAAATGGTTCAAGGCGATCTTTCGGATGGGGCAGCTGTGGCAAAAGCGGTTCAGGGCGTGAAAATCATTTATCATGCGGGTGCTCCTATGAACAACGACCCTTTTGAGCATGAACAGACCACAGTGGTTGGCACAAAAAATATTATTGAAGCGGCCTTGGCGAATCATGTTGAGCGTGTGGTTTATATCAGCACTTTGGCGGTGTGTGAATTGAATACTTTGAAGGATCATGATGTCGTTCGAGAAGATGTCCCTTACCAGAAAAATTCATCGCGAATGGGTCCTTATACAGTGACTAAAATACAGGCGGAAAAACTACTGCTCGAGGCCTATGAGAAAAATAAATTGCCAGTCACCATTGTTAGACCGGGCATTATCATTGGTCCTATGGGACGGGTCTTTTTTCCGCATTTGGGCTTCAAAAATCAGGACACTTTGTTTTTAATGGTGAAAGGAGGAAAGAATCCTCTTCCTCTCACCTATGTAGATAACACGGTAGATGGAATTCTTTTAGCTTCTCAAGAACCGAAGGCCGTCGGGCAGATTTATAATTTGATAGATTCATCAAACATTACGGTGAAGGATTATCTGGAGAATTTTAAGAAAGTGACAGGGATTCCCTCTCGTATTTTGAAGATGCCCTTTTTTATCCCTTACTGTGCGTTCGGTGCTTTTGAATTAGCCGGGGCGATGGGCCTTATGAAAAAAGGAAAGGCTTCTCGGGCCCAATTTAAATGGAAGCATCAGACGGTGACATTTGATAGTTCGAAGGCCACGGCTGAGTTGGGCTGGAAGCCCATTGTTCCGATTGAGGAGGGAATGAGGCGGACTTTCGAATGGTATAAGGAACATTGCGGGTCTTGAAAAAATTCAATATACCTATGCACTTGACTTTAGCTGTCGTACATTTGTAGTCGCCCCATTCATGGGGCAATGCGTGGATTGCCCGATAAATCGGGCGACTACGCTTAACGAATTAAGGTACTTAAAGTAAAGTGCATAGGCATAAAATTTAATAACCCCTCCAGCTCCCCTTAAAAAATAAGGGGAGAGTAAAAAAGAGGAAAAAAAGAGGAAAAGTAGATGGGATAAGGTTTTTTTGTTTTTCTCCCCTCTTTATTTTAAAGAGGGGTTGGGGGAGTTAATTTTTTTGACAGAATCTAGGATTTTATTATGCGCATCGGCGTCATGCTTCGCAGCCTCAAGCAATTGGGGGGAATTAAAGTTTATACCCTTAATATTCTTGATCACTTGCTAAAAATTGATTCGAAGAATGAATATGTTTTTTTCTACAATGATGAGAGTCTTTTGGGTCTTTATGCCAAACATCCAAATGTTCAAGAAAGAATTGTTAAATTTCCCACAAAGATTTTATGGGATCAGGTGGGGATCCCCCTGGCCATTCGAAAAGAAAAAATAGATCTCATTTTTAATCCCAAGCTTTCCATTCCTCTCTTCACACAGGCCAAAACCTTATTTCCTTTGCATGGGCTAGAACAGTTTGCGGTCTCTGAAATTTTTCCTGTACTTGACCGATGGTATTTTAAACTTATGATGCCACTTTTTGTCCGTCGGGCGAGTCGCGTGATTTCCATGACCAAGATGGGGGTGGATGAGATGGTGAAATACTTGGGTGTTCGCCGTGAAAAGGTGGCACCTATTTACGAGTCTTATCATGAGCGTTTTAAAGTTCTTCCCAAAGAGAGTGTAGAGGGGCTTCGGGAAAAATATCATTTGCCTGAAAAGTATTTGCTCTTTGTGGGCGGACTCAATCCCCTCAAGAATTTCAGTAATATTTTAAGGGCTTTTCAGCTTCTAAAGAAAGATTGGCCTCATAAATTAGTGGCTGTAGGTTTTAAACGCTGGAAGTATGAAGAAGATTTGGCTTTGGTTTCAGAACTAGGGCTTCAAAACGATGTCCTTTTTACAGGTTTTGTTCCAGATGAGGATTTGCCAGGTCTTTATAATTTGGCAGAGGCTTTTGTTTTTCCTTCTCTTTATGAGGGTTTTGGAATTCCGGTGCTTGAGGCCATGGCCTGTGGGTGTCCTGTGATCACGACCACCACAGGTTGCTCCAGGGAAATTGCAGCTGACGCCGCCCTTTTGGTTAATCCTCGAGAACCTCGTGAGATCGCAGAGGCCATTTCAAAAGTATTGTCGGACGACCCTCTGAAAAAAACAATGATTGAAAAGGGTTTGGCTCAAGCGAAAAATTTTAGTTGGGAAAAAACGGCTCGCGAGACATTGAAGTTGATGGAAGAGTTGGTATTTAATGAGGCTGGTAAGTTGGGAAAAAAAGATGTAAAATGAGGGAAAAAGGGGTGGTGTACCGTGAATTATCTTAAATACATCGTTCGTGATCCTAAGATTTGTGGAGGTGAGCCTGTTGTTAAGGGTACCCGTGTGACAGTGCGTACTCTTTTGGCAAGTCTTGCAGAGGGGTCAGCGGTACAATCTATTTTAAAAGATTTTCCAACGGTGAGTGAAGATGCTTTAAGAGCTGTGATTGCTTTTGCTGCTATTTCTGCTGTAGAGGATTTACCAGTCTCAAGTCTACCTCGATTTCAATGAAAATAAAATACGTGTGGCACATCCTCAAAATCCTACCTAAATATCTCAAGAGGTCATCTTGGCGCGGTTGAATAAATCTCTTCTCATCCGATGGATTGTAGGCATTGGTCTTATTGTCTATCTTTTTACCCTTATTAATTTTCATGAATTTTCTGAAATTCTTTCCAAGGCTTCTTTACCTTTTTTCTTTTTGGCGGTGCTTTTGGTCTTGGTGGATCGCGTTTGGATGGGCTCGAAATGGAACATTTTATTAAAGGTTCAAGGATTAAACGTTTCTATGTTTGAATGCGTTCGCGTTTATTTTATCAGTTCTTTTTTAGGGTTGGTTTTGCCGACCAGCGTGGGGGGCGATTTGGTTCGTTTGTTCAGTCTCTCTGTGGAAAAGGGGGAACGGGAAAAAGTAGCGGCTTCGCTGGTGGTGGAAAAACTTCTTTCCATGATGGCGCTTCTTCTTTTGGTTATTTTTTGCGTTTTACTCCTGGTGATGACGTCGGCCATGACGGGCTGGCGTTATTTCTTGATGGCCTTGGGTGTATTTCTAGGCATGGGACTCATTTTTGTGATTTCTCTTCTTTTTTTACCTGTCGAGCGGCTTCGAAAAGCGGAAGGAAAATGGCTGAAGAAAATAGCGCGTGTATTTTTGGCCTATCATGAATTTAGGCGTTATCACAGAGCTATGTTTGTTTTTTTTATTGTTTCTGTTTTTGAGCAGTGCATGCCTTTTTTATTTAATTATTCCTTGGCCAAGGCCTTTCATTTGCCGGGGAGTGCGCTTACTTATTTTATGATTGTCCCAATGATCTATATGATTGCTAGACTCCCTATTTCGGTAGACGGAATGGGCATTGCCGAGGCCCTTTTTGTTTTTCTATTTCCTTTGATGGGTCTCGATAAAACGCATTCTTTGCTTCTCGCCTTAGCAGGCCGATTGGCCACTACTTTAGGCCATTTGATTGGTGGAATTTTTTATTTTTGGAAGAAAAAATCATGATATAGAATTTGTAATAGATGGATAGAGTATTTTGGAGAATAAAGTGAAGCTTTCTATTCTAATGCCGGTCTATAACGAAGCATCTACTTTGCGTGAGATTGTCGAGCAGGTGTCGAGGGTGAACCTTGATAAAGAGATCATTCTTGTTGATGATGGCTCGACGGACGAGACCCCTCAAATATTAAAAGATATTCAAAAAGAATATCCACAATTGATTGTTCGTCATCATGATAAAAATAGGGGAAAAGGATCCGCGGTCCGAACGGGATTGACTGAGGCAACGGGGGATTATGCGGTGATTCAAGACGCAGATTTGGAATATGATCCACAGGAATATCACAAACTTTTGGAGCCTGTGACACGATTTGGTGCCCAAGCTGTGTATGGGTCCCGGTTTATCGGGGTGCATAAAAATATGTTCTTCTGGCGTTATCTGGGGAATAAATTTTTGAGCCTTGTTACGGATCTTCTTTACAACACCCCCCTTTCAGACATGGAGACTTGTTACAAATTAGTCAAAATGGATATATTAAAGTCTCTCTCTTTGAAGTCGAAGCGCTTTGAGTTTGAACCTGAGATTACAGCGAAATTACTCAAGAGAAAGATACGGATTTTCGAAATTCCCATTTCCTATGCTGGGAGAGAATATGCAGAGGGTAAAAAAATCACTTGGAAAGATGGACTCTCAGCCTTATGGACACTTCTCAAGTATCGTTTTTTAGATTAGAAAAACCTCGGACGCTGTTTCTTTTTTTTGTCCTGATCATTGCGGCGCTTTTCCCCCGGTTTCTCATTTCTTGGGGAGTTTAGCCCGCATTTCTCATCAGATTTCGTTGCGAGGAACGCCTGAGTCTGCCTTGGATGCGAGGAAGACGACTGAGGCCATGTGAGGCATACTTTACAGCATGTTGAGCGTGGCCGACCGAGTCTGTACGGAGAGACGAGGCGGAATCGGAGAAGAGCAGCAGAAATGTGATGAGAAACAAACATGACTTTCAGTCACAAAGGGGGATGAAAATCACCCTTGTAGTCGCCCCATTTATGGGGCTGCCCGATGAATCGGGCGACTACAAGTCATCATAACTTATTGTATAAGAATAACTAAAGACTATTTTCAGATGAAATGCGGGCTAATATATCACCTGTGCTAATATGGCTCCCATTATTTAACCTTGGAAAGGTAATAAACCTTGATGTCAAGTTCTTCTCCTGAGTTGTCCATTATTATTCCTCTGATGAATGAAGAGGAAAATATTCCTGAACTGATTCCTCGGGTTTGCGAGGCTTTGAATACTCTAGCCCGGTCTTACGAAGTTATCTTGATAGATGATGGGAGCACGGATCGGACATGGGAACTTCTAAAAAAGGTCCGGGGAGAGGATGAAAGGATTCGCCTCATTCGATTTCGAAAAAATTTTGGTCAGACGGCCGCATTGAAAGCAGGGTTTGATGCGAGTCGGGGCAAGGTGATTGTCACCTTGGATGGGGATTTGCAAAATGATCCGCGTGACATTGGAAAGTTGTTGGGTGCTCTGGAAGAAGGATACGATATCGTGAGCGGTTGGCGTTATCCCCGCCAGGATCCCTTCTTGAGCCGAAGGCTTCCTTCTATCATAGCCAATGGTGTCATTTCTCTGACCACCCAGGTAAAGCTGCATGATTATGGATGTACGCTGAAGGCCTTCAGGGCGGAGGTGGCCAAAAATTTGGATCTCTACGGTGAAATGCACCGCTTCATTCCAGCCATTGCGAGTTGGATGGGGGTGACCGTGGCTGAGGTGAAGGTGAGTCATCAGGCTCGGAAAAGGGGGAAGTCGAAATACGGAATTTCTCGGACTTTGAAAGTTCTTCTGGATCTGATCACGGTCAAATTTCTTTTGAGTTATTCCACCAAGCCCATTCAGATTTTTGGATTGATGGGGCTTCTCACCGGAGGGGCGGGCTTTCTTCTTTCCATTTATTTAGCCTTTGTGAGGCTCTTTCTTCATCATCCCATTGGGGGAAGACCTCTCTTGCTGTTGTCGGTACTTTTAATATTTATTGGGATTCAATTTATTACCATGGGGCTTTTGGCAGAAATCCAAATTCGGACCTATCATGAGTCTCAGAAAAAATCAATCTATGTGATTAAGGAGGAGATTTAAGTATGAAAAGAAGGTTTCACGGAATTATTTTAGGTATTGGGATTTTGATGATGTTTGCAATCAATGGGCACTGTGAAGCAGTTCACCCTTGGGCGGTTTGGTCGGCTTCTGACGGAAATGATTTAGAAATTTATGCCTCACATGAGGGAGATAGTTCTTGGAATGTTCCCGAAAAAATTCATTCGGATAATGCTGTTTCTGATACCTCTCCTGCCATTGTAATTGATTCCACAGGTAAGGCTTTTGTTGCTTGGGTAAGAGAAAATGGAGATAAAGAGGAAATTTATTGTTCGAGATGGGATGGTTTACGTTGGTCTTTGGAAGAGCCTGTGGGTGTTCTTCAGGGTGTGCGATTTTCTGTGCCAGCTGTGACGGTAGATGACAAAGGAAATCCTTGGATTGTCGCTTCGGGTGTGAAAAATAATGGTCAGGACGAAATTTATGAAACACATCGTACTGTGACGGGTTGGACAGCGTGGATGCGTGTGAATCAAGAGGATGCATCTCCAGATGTGGACCCCACCGTGATGGCTTATCAAGATCAAGTTTGGGTCATTTGGAGTGGGTATGATGGTGAGAATTATCAACTTTTCGGAAGACATTCCAATGGGAAAAGCTGGACTCAAGAGGAAAAGCTTTTTCAAGGGGGAGGATTTTCGCAGAGTTTTCCTTCTCTAAGCGTTGAAGGTGGGAAATTCAAGCTTTCTTTTTACAAAAGCGATGAAGGGATGTTTAGCTTTTGGGATGGCCAGAATTGGTCTTTTCCTTCTTCTGCTACATTTTCGCTAGAAGAAAACTTGATTAACATTTGGAAATCTCAAGCTGTTTATAAAGGTCAGACCGCTTGGTTTGAGGGTCCAGAAAATAGAGGTGCTTTTAATATTTTACTTAAATCGGATGAGGCTAAAACTTCTACAAAATGGGTTGCTCGTTTGAAGAAGCTTTTTGATATATCAGGAAATGAAGCTTGGGCGGCCACTGCAAATGTTTACACTGCTTTTGGAGACAGTATTACAGAAGGAGGATATCCTCCTTTTTTACAAAATCGCTTGAGTGGGGCGACGGTTGTAAACAGGGGGAGAGGAGGAGAGCTTACGGACGGTGGTTTGAGCCGAATTGGGGGTGTTTTGGCGGCTGATAGTCCTGAGTTCATTCTGATTATGGAAGGAACCAATGACGCTGGGAATGAGCATTCTCAGGAATCGATTGCTTTTAATTTGGAACAGATGGTTGCCAAAGCAGCAGCTACAGGGACCAAACCCATCCTTTCAACCATTACTCCTCGTAAGGACAACCACAATGGAAAAGTGGAAAAGGTGAATGCCCTGCTTCGAGAGTTTGCGGGCTCTAACGGAGTTCCCTTAACAGACAATTATGCGGTGATTATTGCCAAACCCATTGCTGAATTTGATAGTTTGTACACGGATCATCTTCATTTCAATAGTGCTGGAAATGACATCATTGCCCAAGACTTTTTTGACACGATTAACAGTGTTAAAGGGGGTGGCAGCGGCGGTGGCGGTGGGTGCGGTTCTGTGAAACCCAATTTTCCTTCGAAATGGAATTTGAATTTGGAACCTTTGTTGTTCTCCATTTTTGTTTTCTTAATTTTGAGAAAAATGAGAAGAGTTTCTAAAGCCCGTTGAAAACGTTTGTTTGGCTTGCAGTGATCATTCTCTTGGGGATGATCCTGAGGACTTTTTATTTGGTCACCCCTACAGTGGATTCAGATCAAGCTGTTTTTGGTCTGATGGCCATGCATATTTTAAAAGGGGAGTTTCCACTTATTCAATGGGGTTTCCCTTACATGTCTTCGGGGGAATCCTTTTTTGCAGCCCCCTTTTTTTATTTTCTGGGGGCTTCTCCTTTTACGCTCGACTTAGCTATCGCCATTGAATCTTTGATTTTTGTCTGGCTCATTTTTTTTGTGGGCCGAAGAATCGGAGGCTCTCAAATGGGGCTTCTCTCGGCCCTTTACGTGGCGATCCCCCCTTCCTATCTCGCCATTCATTGTGTTTTGGCTCGAGGGGCCTACATTGAGACGCTGATTTTGGGGACCCTTGCCTTTTGGATGGCCCTTCGCATTTTTTATCCAGAGGGCGGGAAAGACCGGGGACCTCTTTCTTATTTTTTGCTGGGCACCGCTTTTGGCCTGGGCCTTTGGTTTCATTTTCTGATTATCTTTTTCATGGTACCCATTGGCTTTTTTTTTCTCATCAAGCCCAAAACACTTTTCAGAAAAGAGATCTCACTCTTAGTTTTAGGATTTCTTTTAGGAAGTCTTCCGTTTTGGGTCCACAATTTTTATCACGGCTTCGAAGGCATTGCCTATCTTTCCAGGCATGAAAAGAGGCATCACACTTTTTGGCAGGGGTTGTCCCAATATGTGGGAAGGGATCTTTGCATTATCTTAGGCATGTTTCGCGATCATATTCAAACCGCCTTGACTTGGGTGAATGTCCCCTTCATTATTTTGTACGCGGCTTTTTTAGTTTATGGTTGGGGCCAATGGCTGAAATCCTTTTTTCACAAAGAGCCTTTGAAGGGGATTGGGCTTGTGCTTATTTTTCTTCTTTTTTATATCTTGATCGTGGATGAAAGTGAGTACATCGAGAAAGATACACGAAGATATTATGTCCCCCTTTTCGCGGGGCTCCCCCTTCTTTGGGCTTGGGTGGTTCAATCCTGGTCAAGGCGGTCTCGAGTTCTCAAAATTTCTCTCGTCAGTGCCTTCCTGTTTTTTCATCTCTTCACGAATTTCCGAGAAGCGGCTGTCTTCCATCCGGATTCGTTCAAACCTTATCAGGAAAAGGTTCGCAAGGAAAAAGAACTGATTCATTTCTTAGAAGAGAAAAATCTTCGCCAAATTAATTACGAAGATTATTGGCTGGGATTTCGATTGAATTTCATAGCACAAGAAAAAATCATTTTTGCTCGAACATTCTACGAGCGCTATCGTCCCTATGAAGATATTTTGGAGCGCTCAGATCATCCTGTCTTTCTGGATGGGGCCAGCCAAAAATTTGGCCCCCTTTTCAAAATCATCGGGGGGAGTTGCGAGGAAAATCGTGTGGGAGATTGGAGTGTGTATCATGATTTTGTGGAGCCACAAGGTCGTTATCGTCAAGTCAATCTTCAGAATGCTCACGTTTCTGCCTCTGACCGGACAGAGGAGGCAAAATATGTTTTGGATCGTGATGCGGAAACCGCATGGACGAGTGGACGGCCTCGCTCGCCTGGGATGTGGGTCCAAATAGACCTGGGAAGGACCTATTCTCTGGGCCTCCTGCGGCTTTGGGATCGTCCTCATCATTTTCGGGATACGGCGCTTCAAGTGAGTGTTCAAGTGAGTTTGAATGGCGAGGAATGGAAAGAGGTCATTCCTCCGACACGGGGAGATTTTTATTATTGGAATGGCCCCAGAATTTACGGTTGGGAATTGGGCTATCGCTCGGAGGCGCGCCTTGGCCCTGTTCAGGCGCGGTTTATTCGTATCACTGGGCACGAGGCTGATTCTCAGCATCCTTGGATGATCTATGAAATTTTTGTCTATGAGCATGTGGGGGAGGAGAGGAATGTTAAGGATCAACCTCGGGTCATTCAGGCGATTCAAGAATTGAAATTAGAAAAAGTCTACGCCGATCGCTGGCTGAGCTCTAAAATCAAGGAAGACACCCAGGGAAAGGTTCAAACGGTGGAGCCTTTTAGCTATCCCCACTTCTATGGGGAGATGCCAAGCCGCCTCATCGAATGGGGCCCTCATGTAGGCTTTGCAGTGGAAGATGCGGACGCGGAGCAATTTGAAAAGGAGGCCCAGCAAGAAGGTTTCAACCTCTCTCGTCGAGATTGTGGAAGGTGGAGTCTTTTTTATTTTTCCCATTGGGGTGGAGAAGAGGAGGAAATGGGAAAGGTCCCCAGTTTTTGGTGGACGGGTTTTGGAATTCTTAAAACCAATAGAAAGTTGAGGAGCGAGTATTTGGGCATAAGAGCTAGAAAATATGCGGAGAAAGGGGATTGGGCCTCTGCTCTGCGATATGATGAAAAAGCCTTGGAACGTTATTCCAACCATCAAGGGGTTCGGTGGGAATTGATTCAAGTTTTGGAAAAGCTAGGTCGGCTTGACGAGGCTCAAGAACAATTGGAAGAATTAAAATGGCAAACGGAACCTCGGGAGAAAATGCCCATTCTCTTTGAAAAGGGAGTCGAATTTTTGGGATTCTCGATCGAGTCTCATGAGGCCCATACGGGTCAGACGCTTCCTATTTATTATTATTGGAGATTGAATCAAGATCCAGGATCCGGGATGGGTGTTTTTGTTCATCTGAAAGGCCCGGGCCCTTTGATTCAAGGGGATCATAAATTTTTGGATCGTAACATGAAAGTGTGGCCGGCCCTGGAGGGGGAGATTTTTTATGAGGAAGAGCTTTTAAAAATTCCAGAAGTCACGCCTCCGGGACAGTACGAAATTTGGTTGGGTTTATTCGATTTGGGAACCGAGAGGCGCTGGAAGGTCAAGAAGACGGAGCTGAAAGAGAATCAAGGGGCTGTTTTTGTGGGAAGAATCCAGGTAAAATGAAACATCCATGACCAAAGCCAATTCAGGTCCATCTTCTTTCAAATCTTTTCTGTCGGACAGTTTTTATGTTCTGACACTCTTTTTTCTTCCTTTCATCCGATACGGAAAAATGATGGCTTCCTGTCTTGCGGGTCCGTTATTTTCAACAGCAGACATGAGTGGCATCCATTCCAACCAGCTCTTCTTTTTTGAAAATTTAAAGAGAGGAATCCTATCCCTCTGGAATTCCCATGTCTCTTCAGGATTTCCCATTTTTGGAGATATTCAAAATGCCCTTTTTTATCCGCTTCAGGGTCTTTTTTTCCTATTGATGAAACAAGGCGTGTTGAAACTTCATGCAATGCAAATGATGGAAATTTTTCATTACTCCTTGGCCGGAATTTTTTCTTATGTTTGCGCTCGCTCTTTCAAATGGAGTCGTTTCGCCTCATTTGTTACAGGTCTTTCCTACATGTTCTCAGGTTTCTTGTGGGCCCATGGAGCTCAGGCAAATACGGTAGAGGCTGCTGCTTGGCTGCCTCTGATTTTTATGTGTATGCATCAAGCATTCGAGAAAAAAAGTTTTGGTCACGCCCTCGCTTGTGGTTTCGCATGGGCCCTTTCCTTCCTGGCGGGGGATTCCCAAGGTACCTTTTGTGTTTTTTTCTTTCTGGGGCTTTATTTTATTTTTCAGTGCGTTTGGGAAATAGGAGACCGTGGATTTTCAATGAGGATTCTTTCATATCCTTTCCTTTTTGGCCTTGTAGGATTGACCTTTATGGGTGTTGCAGCCATTCAGCTCTTACCCTCTCTTGAATGGGCGAGGAGGGCCTCACCCCTTTCGCTTCCTTTTTCGAACCTCACGGCGCTTTCTCTGAAACCCCGTTATTTCCTCAGTTTTCTCATTCCCTTTTTTGTCCCGGATGGGGAAATAGGATTAAAGGAGGGATACGTCTATTTGGGGCTTTTGCCGCCTTATTTTGCCTTTGCTTCTCTTCTGTATGTCAAAAAGGAAAGAAAAATCCTTTTTCTTGCCCTGATGGCTCTTTTGTCTTTTTTCTTGTCAATGGGGAGCGATAGTTTCATCCATTTTCTTTTCTATCGTTTCATTCCGGGGAGTTCTTTTTTTTCACCTCCTCGATTTATTTTTCTCTTCAGTTTTTGCGCGGCCCTTCTGGCGGGATGTGGGATAGAATTTCTCATTCGAGAAAAAGGAAGGCTGCCCTTCTTAAGTTTACTTTTAGGGGGGCTTGGCATCTCTCTAGGAGTAGGGTTCTGGATTCAAATTTCAGGAGGGCCTCTTTCAAGAGGGGATTTGCTGGATCGTTATTATTTATTCCTTCTTGTTTTGGCGCTTTCCTGTTTGGCCTTAAAAGTTTTTGAGAAGGGAAAATCTTCCCGAGGGAGCCTCTTCTTCCTGACTTTTATTTTGCTCTTTGATTTGTTGAGTGCGACCTCCTCCTTTCAAAAAACTGAAAGTACTTTGTCTTGTCCCATCTCAAATTCTCACGATTTTTTGCAAGGATCTCGGGGTCTTTTCCGTGTCAAAGATGAAATCGGACTTTGGAAGCCTCTGAGGGATGAACAGGCTCCTCTCATGGACCGTGTGGAAGGGAATGAGGAGAGTTCTGCACGTTTAGATTTATATTCTCGTTTCCTCGCAAAAACCGTTGAGAACGCCCGGCTTCTGGATTTCTTGAACACCCGATTCTGGGTGACGTCAGACGAGCCTATGAATGAGTCCTGGTCAAAAAAATATCGTCGGGTCAAATTGAGTCGCATTCATTCCAGAAAAGAATTAGAAATTCACTGGCCTCGAGAAAAGGATGTCATAAACTCTATTCAGCTCGTTTCTTGTTTAGAAAATGCCCAGGACATTCGTCAGGGGACAACCGTTGCTCAATTACAAATAGTAGATCATAAGGGTAAATTCTACACCTTCCCCATACGGGCAGGACTAGAGGCGTCCGAGGGGATGTATGATCGCCCGGATATTTTTTTGAAAATCAAGCACCATCGAACCCTGATTGCCTCTTCCTCAAATGTCGAGGGAGAAACTTATCAGGCCCATCAGTATCTGGCGCATTTCGATCTTCCGAAACCGATTCGGCCTGTGAGGGCTGTTTTTCATTATCTTGTTGCCGAGGGTGATTGGATGGTTCAGTCGGTGACGTTGAATGATGTGAATATTTTTGACTCCAAAGATCGTTTCAAGAAAGTGGCCCCTCAAGTTTTTGAAAATCAATATGTCCTGCCGCGCGCATTTTTAGTCCCCCGGGCAGAAGTGATTCCGAGTAAAGAAGATATTGAAAAAGAGCTTTGTGATTTAGAACCCTCTGAAACGGTTCTGCTTTCGAAAGCGCCGCCAGGCTATGTTCCTCTTCCCCTTATTTCTGAAAACTCAAAAAAGACAGAGGTTGAAATTAAGAAGTATTCTCCTGAAGAAATTTTGCTTGAAACAGATTGCCTTCGTCAGGTTTTTTTAGTCATAAGCGAGAATTTTTATCCAGGATGGAAAGCGGAAGTAGACGGCCAAAAAGCGGAAATTTACCAGGCCAATCTTTCTTTCAGAGCCCTGCTTTTAGAGAAAGGCAAACATACCATTCGAATGGTTTTTCACCCGGCCTCATTTAAGTGGGGATTAAGACTTTCTCTGGGCTCTCTTTCTTTTTTAGGGCTTTATGCGATTTTTTCTCTTCTGATGAAGAGACGTTGGGCGTCCCATTTAAAATCCGAGTCCTAATCTTGCTGCAAATCCCTGTAAAAGGATATTGAGATAGCTCGATAGATTTTACCCATTTGTAATTTTTTGACGGAATTTTGCCTTTTACCCATCGGCCTAAATAAATATCAAGAGATTCTATGAGATGGGTGTAAACATGTTTCACTTGTCTTATTTTTTCTCCTGCTGAAATTAAAATACCTATTTCTTGATGTGAATATTTTTGAAGTAATTTTGATCCTTCTTTTTTTTCTGAGACGCGAAAGTTAGGAAATTCCCAAAGGCCTCCCAAAAGACCTTTCAGAGGTCTCTGATGAATTAAAATTTTGTCTTCTTTCCAAATGATGCCTCCCACTGTTTTAATCGCTTTTTGTACAACGCGTTTCATCAGGGGAGGGTAATCAGCTTGGAGCCCTTTTGCAAAGGCCTGGCAATTTTTTTGGAGAGGACAAATCAGACACTGCGGATTCTGGGGGGTACAGATTGTTGCCCCTAACTCCATCATGGCTTGATTAAAATCTCCCGCTCTTCCGTGAGCCAAGATTTTTTCCGCCTGTTCTTGAATTTTATCTTTGTCATCTGGGGTGAGAAAAAGTCGTGAAATGACACGTCGAACATTCCCGTCTACAACAGGTGTGTCTTCATCAAACGCAATGCTGGCAATAGCACTTGCGGTGTAGGGGCCAATCCCTGAAAGTTGAATCAATTCTTGTGCCGATGTGGGAATTTTCCCCTGATATTTTTGAACAATTTCTTGTGCCGCCTTGTGAAAGTTTCGTGCTCTTGCGTAATAGCCAAGTCCTTCCCAAAAAGGGAGAATATCATCCACTGTGGCCTGAGCCAGTTTTTGAATCGAAGGAAACCTTTTCATCCACCGCTCATAATAAGGAATCACGGTCTGAACTTGCGTTTGCTGAAGCATAATCTCCGAGACCCAAATGGCATAAGGATCTTTCGTTCGCCGCCAAGGGAGGTCCCGCTTATGCTGGTCGTACCAGGAAAGAAGAGAGTGTTGGATATTTTGGGTGTTTTGCGACATTTTTGGACCTCATTCTCACAAATTCATTTCTTTTTAGCTATGAGAAAATATATCTCTTTCTCTAAGAATAGGTTAAGAAAATAATTTTTTAGGTATATGCACTTGACTTAAAGATGTCGTCCATTTGTAGTCGCCCGATTTATCGGGCTATCCACGGATTGCCCCATGAATGGGGCGACTACACTTAACGGATCAAGGATATTTGAGTCAAGTGCATATGCCTTTAATTTTTTTTGACTTTTTTGACTCGCTTTGTGTCTCTATATTTGTAACAAAGAGAGGGGCTCCATGAATCATATTAAATACCTTCAAAAAGGGGTTTCTTTAGCCCTTTCTCTTTCCCTTCTTTTTTATGATGTCTCCTTGGGTTCGGCTCAAGAATCCCAGGGAATGTTGGCGCCTCTTCCTCTGGAAAAGGCCCATTCTGTTGAAAAGCTAAATCTAGATTTGAATCCATCTCTCAAAGAACTTCAAATTCCATCGGAGTTTGGAGAAGTGATTGAACGTGAGATTATCCCTGATCGGCCTCTTCTTTTTATTATTGAAGACATTCATTGTAATCCAGAGGCGCAAGAAAATATCAAAAGGATTTTAGAAATATTAGAAAAACAGGTAGAAAAAAAAGAAGGGATGGGTGATGGAGGAAGAATGAGGGAAGAAGGACGCGGGGGGAAGGACGCAAAAGAACTTGAGTCGTCTATCGTCCATCGTCCATCCTCTCTTTTTCATGTCTTTTCTGAGGGAGCCGAAGGTCCCATGGAACTGTCTTTTTTTACCGCTTTCCCTGATAAGGATGCTCTTGCACGAGCTACTGAAAAATTCCTTCAGAAAAGTGACATGGACGGTGTGGAATCTTTTCTGGTGACAGAGGGGCCTGGGAAAACTGAGGGAGTAGGTGTTGAAGATTTAAAAGCCTATGTCAAAAATGTGGAGTACATGGGAGATTTTCTTGAAGAAAAGGAACTTCAAGAACATGTTTGGCAGAATTTGGAAATGGTTTTTAGAAAGTTGAGGGAGAAAATTTATTCTAAGGCGTTAAAATTTTTTTTTGAACAAAAACAAAAATACAGTGACTTTAAAATAGATCTCACCACTTATATTCAATCTCTTGAAAAAATATATCAAGAAACCTTTCAAAAAAAGTTTGGAGCTGAGAAGCCGTTTTTGAGGCGCTATCTCAAGCTTAACCGCTTAGAGACGCGTCTTGACTCTAGCAGGATTGAACAGGAATATTTGAAGTTTCTTGAAACCTTAGAGAAGAAACTTCCTCAAGAAGAATCTGCTTTGATTCTTCGTCATGTCCTGGAGCGCAGATTAGGACGTGAAAGCGATCAAGATCATTATACCTTTTTGAGTCGATACGCTCATCTTGTTAAAGGAGCCGAGATTCCAAATTTGAAATTGCTCTTCAGACAGATGAAACTTTTGAAAAAGCTTTCGTGGAAAGATCTGGAAGAAGAGATCCATCAAGTTGAAGCGGAGCTGACCACGATTTTGACAAAGACAGAACAGGAAAAGAATTTGGTTGCCTTGGAAGGTGATTATGAAATTTTGAAACGAATTATGAGCTTGGAAGGAAAGAGAGAAGACATCAAAACCGTCTATCGTCACTCGTCGTCCGTAGATCGTACAGAAAACCGTTTCGTCACAGAATTTGTTGCCAAACTCAAAACTTTGTATCTACGAACGACGAACGACGAGCAACGAACGACAGCTTTTGAATCCCCCGACTTCGGAGACATTTTTGAAAAGGCAGAAAAATTCTATTCGCAGGTTCTCGACCGCGATGAAATTTTTATGAAGAATGCGCTTCATGTTCTTCAAGAGAAAAAGCTTTCTTATGCTGCTTTGGTGATGGGTGGTTTTCATACATCGGGAGTTGAAGAGACCCTTAAAAAGGCGCATATTGGCTATTGCGTGATTACTCCCCGAATGACTCATTCCGATGACCGAAGTGTTTATTATCAGAAAATGAAGGAAATATTTGAGGTTCTGGGGGGAATGGATGATGGCCTCAAGAATGCCTCTTTTCCCACACTGAAAAAGATTGCGCTTCATCATTTTATGACTCAAGCTCAGGCGATGGGCAGAGTGATGATTGAAGAAGCTAGAATTTTGCCCAAAGGTTTCTTTGATGCTTGGGAAAGCAAAGCCCAAGACCTTGCTTCTGTGATCGAAGCATTGGAAAAAAGCCATCCTGAATCGGCAACCGTTTCAGGAGGTGAGTTTACTCTACAAACCCTTTTAGATCTGACAGAGCTTTCAGCTCCTGAATTAAGAACCCTGCTTCAAGACAATCAAGTTCGCCCCTTTTTAGAACGTTACATTGAAAATCTTTTGGCGTTCTCCGGGCATGAAGGGAAAGATTGGCGAGTGCTTTTGGGAAATGAAGAAGAGCCTCCTCAATTTCCTCCTTCAGGTGGAGGCATTGTAAGTGCGATTAGAAATTCAGGTGCAGGAAACTGGATGGTGCTTTTGGCCCTTTTACCTTGGTTGTGGATGACGGCTTGTAAAGGAAATCGAGAGACAAGTTCAACTTCATTAGAACGCGCTCCGCCTGTCGCTTCACCCGTTCAAGCACCTCAGTCTTTAGAACTTCCGCCTATGCCAGCTTCAGAGCCCTCGGTTTCTCCTGAAAAGGTAGCTCCTGCATTGAATCTTCCGTCCATGCCCACTGAAAGCTCTAATCAAACCATTATTCCAAATACCCAAGAGCTAAAAGATAGATTTTGGGCGCAGGAAAATGGGACGCTTCAGCTAAGTGTGGGCGCCGATGGTTGGGTGACTTTGACTTATACACTCACAGGCGATTACCTAGGAACCAAAGTATCTATCCCAAGCGCTTTTCGAAACTCAGGTGTGATAGAAGTGGAAATGAAGGGTCCTGGATCTGTTGAAATTAAGCCGAATGATCAAGGAGGCCCCTTCGTCAGCGAAAACCAAAAACTTCAAGTTAATCCAAACGACTACGGAGGAAGTGTAAGCAGTCTGACTGTTGGCTTGGTGCAAAGTAAATTAGGAAACAGCAGTGGAACGGTCAAACTTCGCTTTGTTCATCGTCCTTCAGGTGGAGTCATTATTGCTCTTAAAGAGTGGATGTTAAAATACATCGTCCCCTTAAAATGGGCGCCCTCTTACGACACGCGCATTGCACCTCTCCTGGAAGAATTTCTTTTTGGATTGCCTCTTGTTGTTGTGAGTTTACTAGGTTTTGACCCTACTTGGGTCCTGGCAGCCAATTTTATTTCCAGATCTCTCTTCTTGCTTCCTCAACACCAAGGAGGGAGATGGATTGCAGGTTTAGTGGCTCTTTCGAGTTTTATCTTCACTTCAATTCCCATTTATTTTCATTTGTCGCTGATTGTTTTGCCCGTTGTATGGATGATTGCTATTGCAATTCATACGAAAATCAATAAAGGTGACCAACCCAGATTCTTTTCTTCACGATTTTTACGGGCAGAGGCCGTTTTTTCTGCGGCTCTTCTTTTCTTGACCAGTTTAACTCAACCTTTGGTGAACGCGGGTGCTGCTTCTTCTGTTCAGATCTATTCTATTGATTCAAAAACTGTTTTAGCGTTGAAGAAGGGCTTATCGGGGATTGGGAAATATCTTAGCCCTCAAGTTGGAATTCACAGACAGACGGGAGCTCCGCAGGATTCTGTGCAGATTAATTCCCAAGGAAATATGATTGGGAGTCCTGCCAATTATGGAGCGCCTTCTAAGGATGCAACTTATCTGCCTCTGCTTTTGCATTTGGCTCAGGGCAACCCTCTTTTGAGTGATATGGGGGTCACTCGCCAGCAAGCTCTGAATTTTGCCCTTCAAGAACTTCAATCCTTGAGGCAATTTCAAAGGGATTATGAAGGCACAGAAATTTATGCAGGTTTTTTCCCTTGGAATGAATACAAAGAGGATGGTTCTCGTCGCCTGTCTGAATATGGGGGCCGTCGCATGGTTCCCTCATTGGATAATGGCCAGCTCAGTTTTGCCCTTGCCTCTATTGCAGGGGCTTTTTGGAATGCTCAAACAGGAACACTGGAAAAACAAGTTCAAGATTTGGCTGTAGACATTTTAAATCATCAGGACTATGGAAAACTTGTCAATCCTCAAAATGGACTTCTCTATGCTGAATGGGATTTTCAGCGGCATGGTCAACCTCTAGATTCTCGGATGGGTACGCTTTGGACAGAATGGTCTATTCCTCATCTCTTTGCGCTTTGGTCAGGAAAAATAAAAGAAGAGAGCTGGGCAAGATTCACGAATCCCACATTTGAATATCACTTGGAAGCAGGTCGTGTAATTGATATGCCCCAAGGATGGATTTTCTCGGCTCATGAGCTTTGGTATTTACAGTATGTTCCGCGATTAATCATGAAATCAAAGCTAGCTCCCCTCTATCGAAATTATCTTTATCTCCATGCTCAACATGCCATAGAAAAAAATATGCCTGGATTTGTGGCTACGGAATACAAGCGCAGTGGCTATAAGCAAGGAGGTATCGATGTCCCTAAAAAAGGTCATGGGGGTGAAATTCGGTCTTCGATTGATGATGAAACAATGGCCGCTCCTTATGGAACAGCCCTTCTTTCACTGATCGATTTACGCATGCTTCCCTGGGTTCAATACCTCTTTGAGCAACCTGGGGTGGTTCAACGCTATGGACCAGTGACCTCTTTTACGAGGGCAGAGGGGGCCTCTAACATGCACACAGCTGACAACACTTTTTCTACTGCCAATGCTTTAGCCGAAGGATGTACCATTGCCAATAACCTGCCCGGTGGGGTCGAAGCTGGAATTATCAGTTATTTCAAAAATCAATATGGTTTAAGCGAGGCAGATTTAATTCGTGCCTTTAATCTTCATGCAGATTTGATTCTAAAAAGGCTCGGTCTGTCTGAATTTCGAGCGGTTCAAGCTGCGGAAATTCCTCTTCCTCCTGAAAAGAGAGATTATTCTGTCGAGCCGCGTGCCGAAAAGAAAATGCCAGACGCTGTTAATGTGATGGATCGTTTGAAACCTCAAGGGGGTTGGTATCATGGCAAGAATATTCACGTTCCTGCGGAATATCGGTCTTGGGCATCAGAAATAGGCCAAACTTGGGTGATGAAAAAGGGTGAGATTGTTGCGGACTATCAAATCTCTTCGGATACTCCTTGGGCCTGGTTGGGAACCAAAATAGAACCCACTGTCTCGATTGGAGAGGCAAAATATATTTCTCTATGGGTTCCGGTAGACCTGAGAGGTGAGATATGGAAAATAGAATTAAAGAATAGCAAAACCGAACTGGCTTCTCGCATCCAAGTCAATACAGATGATCAAGGTGTAGAAACCAGTGCTGACGGAAAATGGAAAAGGCTTGTGTATCCTGTCAATTTGGATGAGTCTTTAACCAGACAAGAAGGTTTGGAGTTTAACTACTTTGCTCTTTCGACTGAAAAACCTTCAGGGCGTTTTCACATTCGAGATATTCAGATTTATAAAAACAAGCCTGTTTCTGGAGGTACACCTGTTCGTGATGAGGCAAGTCCTGCTTCTGACAGAGGGACTGCTTCATCTAAATCTCAGAGTTCTGTCACCCTTCCCGCCATGCCAGGAGAAGCACCCACAGCAAAATCTATTTCGCTTTCTGAAGTCCAGGCTGCTTATCGGGAAATTCAGATTTTGAATGGGACTAATCCTAGTGAGGCCCGTCTGAAATTGGGTCAATTGGTGGGGCGAATCAATGCAGGAGTCACAGGAATTCCATCTGGGCAAGAAGAAAAGTGGAACGCCTTTTTTCAACAGCTTAAAGAGGCGTATCAACAGGCGGGTGGAACATCTAGATCTACGCCTTCCGCTCTGTCCCCGGCTCGGGCAAGTTCAACTCCACAGTCTGCTCCTACGCCGGCGGCGATTCCTGCAAAAACACCTGCTGGAGTGATTATTCCGACGGTAGATGAACTGAGAAAAAAATGGTGGGCCCAAGAAAATGGAACACTTCAAGTGGCTGTAGATTCAAATACGGGCTGGGTGACGTTGACTTATAGCCTCACAGGCGAGTTTATGGGGACTAAGGTTTCTATTCCCGCTCAGCTTCAAAATGGTGTCATCGAAGTTGAAATGAAAGGGCAGGGTTCTGTCGAGATTAAGCCCAATGATCAGGGAGGTCCCGTGGTTAGACAGGGACAGAAACTTCAGGTTCCTGCACAAGGGGTCGGTAGTCTGACAATCGGACTGGTTCAGGGTAGACTGGGCAACAGCCGTGGTTCTGTGCAACTTCGTTTTACGCATCGGACAGGCGGTGGTGTGATTCCATTCCTCAAGCGTTGGGTTTTGAAGCATGTTCCTGAACAATGGATGAATTGGCGGATTTATTATGACACTCAAGTTGCTCCAAAACTAGAAGAAGTACTTTTCATTGTGCCTGCCCTTGCAACGGCTCTTTTGGGACTGAATCCTTTCTGGGGGATAGGAATCAATGCGCTTTCGAGAATTGCCTTTGTCTTTTCACATCCCAGTGGTCAAAGAAAAGATCCTGCATGGATCGCACTCTCAAGTTTTGTCCTGACATCTCTTCCTTTTCTTTTAGGCTTTTTGTTTCCTTTATCGTCAGCGATACTTGCTTTGGGACTTGTGCTAACGGTTATCCCTGCCGCCATGGTTCATCGTGCGGTGAATTTAAGAGCCAGACCGAACTTTGAAGAATTTGTGAAATGGTTTGATAAAAACTATCGGGTTGGCAAAAATCTCCAGTATTTTGCCTTCTTCCTGACACTCGATCAGATGAATTCCGCTTACTTTCTCACTTTAAACGACGCCATTCGAGCATTTTCCCATAAAAAAGACCTCAGTCAAAATGAAGAAAGTGAGCTTTACGATTTCGTGATTGATGCCATCATTGCGGCCCGTCATCCGGAGTTGATTCAAGGGAAGGAACGCCCCTTGGATTCTATCATCGTTCGGATGGAAGCCTGGGGAGCTTTGAATATATTTGGGCGTGATTTGAATATGGAGCCCTTGGCTCTCGTAGATATTGAGAAAACGATGAGAGAAGCGCGGTTTTTTAATTATCAAAATGCGAATCTCCGGGTACAGATTGGATCAAAAAAAGTTTCTTGGCAAACCAGGGCTCAGATTACACAGCGTTATTTATACGAAGGAAATGAGTATGAGCTCGAGGCAACGCCTCTTCCACAATTATCTTCTTTCTCTTCGGAGGCGGTTGGGGCGAATCTTTTTGAAATCACAAAGGTCGAAGATTACCCCATCCTTTTTGCTTATCTTGTCTTAAGACAGCGTTTGAGAGATATTCAAGCAAAACTTTTGAAGGAAACAATTTCTGACCCTTATCAAGCTGGTTCAGCGCCTATTTTGCCCCTCATTGACTTCACCTTGCTGGAAAAAAGTCAAGAGGGCCTTCGTTTAGAAGAAATTATTCAGCAAGTTCCTGGTTTTGCAAAGCCCATTGTGACAGACCTTAATCGAACGGAGGAAGAATTGAGAGAAGCCTTGATGGAGATCGGAACGGATCCCCATCAAGTTCATATCATTTCTCTTAAAGGTGATCAAAATCCAGGAGAGGCGCTTATTGAAAAAGTGAAGGCCTTATGGAAAAAGGAACACCCCGAACAAGATTTAGATTTTCGAACCGTTCGATTTTTGGGACATCAGGAACACAAGCGTGAGTTTAAGACCGTGATGCAAAGACATGGTGTTAAAGATGCCTATGGGGATGATTTGGCGGTTGTTTTTGCCATCGCTTGCGGAGATCGGGAAGCCATTCGAAGAGCGTTCGAGAAACTGGGCATGAACTCTCGCCAAATAGATCAACTTCTGGCCGGCAGTGGAGACCTGAAACCCATTCCCGTCCTTGCTTCCATGAAAAATCAGTTAGAGCGATTCCGCAAGACCGCCGAAATTACTCGGCTCAGTATGTAATCAGAGTTTTGTCAGGTCATTTCTTTAGATAAAATAAAC
>JACPWU010000026.1 GCA_016196885.1 Chlamydiota bacterium
CGAACAAAGACAGTTGGAGGTTAGAGGATCGAAGTTGGAGGAAAAAGATAAAAACACCTTCTTACTTCCAACCTCCAACTTCCAACCTTCAACCACTTCCAACCTCGAACCTCCAACGTCCAACATCTCTGACGACACAGCCACATTCAAATATGGCGATCTCATTTACCACGTCAAAGACCTCAAAAACACAAACAAGAACTCACTCAAAATCATTTTAAAGCTCACCCACAAAGACAGTCACTTCACAGACAGAACGGATTTACACAGTGCAAAAGCCAGGAGATCATTCTCCAATCAAGCCTCCGAGAGACTGAGTCTACAATCAGCGCAAGTGGAAGAGCATTTAGAAGCGATGATGGAAGAATTAGAAACTCAGTCATCCGTTGTTAGTCGTTCGTCGTTAGTAAAAAAGGAAGAGATGAATGAAGAAGAAAAACAAGAAGCGTTCACATTATTAAAAGACCCTAATCATTGATGGAGCAAGTCCTAACACTCATGCCCCCCGAGGATGTACTCCTCTTCAGCCGAATCACACCCCAGAGTCTATTCTATATGGGGAAGGAAGCCCTTGACAGAAAGATACTGGCCATAGACGAACGAGAAGGATCACAACAGGCCGACTACTCAATCAGAACACTTCAAAGTCGTGGGAAACTCACATTAGCGGCGTCACAGAAAGACCCAAAAAGCGGAGAATGGAAAACATTAGTCAGAGAATTTGAAGCTCGTACTCCCTATATAGAGTCATCCACCCGCGATCGGATCAACGAAGAGAATCTGAACCGCTCGTTTGAGCTCTATCTGGATGAAACGCCAGAACAAACGAAGAAAATCTTAGAAGCGCAAAGAAAAGCCGCGGCGGGAATCGATCAAATCACGGAAGCAGAAAAAACTCATTTAAAAAAACTCTATCAAAATGCACAAAGACTACTACACCCCATCGAAATCAAAATCCCATACGAGCTAGAGGTCAGCATTCCGCAGAACTGGCTTCGCACGCGAAGGGATCATGAAAGATTTTTAAGTTTAATTAAAGTCATAGCGTTGGTACATCAAAAGCAAAGACCCACTGAAGAAGATCTAAAAGCCACACCAGAAGATATCGGAATTGCCCGAGCCTTACTTTCGCCTGTCATAGGTGAACTCACAAGCGACTTACCCAAACCCGTAGCGGTATTTTATGAACTATTGAAGAAAAAGGTTCATGAAGAATCGGGAGAAATCTCAATTGAAGACTATCAATTTACAAGGCGACAAGTCAGAACCTGGCTAGGCTTGCCGGATCACATCGTCAAGCGATGCATAAAAATGTTGGAAGAACTGGAATATGTAGACGTGAAGAAATCGTCTCGAGGGTCGAGGTACCAATATCACTTAGCGAGTCTTTGACAATAATGTCCAAAAAAATCAAGCTCAAGTTATTCACAAGTGGAACAGTGGAACAAAAGTGGAACAAGCCCTTTGTCCCACTTTCAGGCCGATAAATACTGGGCCGAAGCCCAAAGTGGAACAGTGGAACAAAAAAAGGTAGGGGTATTAAAAAATGAGTCCCGAACACCACATCCAAAGATATTTAGAAGAAACGAAGCAGAATATCCAGAATGAATCCATCTTTGGAATGAAACGAAATGCCCTCAGGCATTACCTAGCCTTCCTAAACAAAGAAGGACAAACATCTTTAGATGTTTCAAGCGATTTGATCCATCGCTTTAGAGAAAGTATGTATTTTAATCTTAACTACAGCACATCGGCAATATGGACCTACACAAAAGCTCTAAGAGAATTTTACGAACATCTCAAATCCCACAACATCATTAATGAAAACCCAGTGAAAGTCTGTATCCTCAAGAAAACACCCGTAAGGGAACGTCATTACACAGACGAAGAAATCATCAGAGCCTACCTCATCAGCGTTCGACCCTACATGAACCGTCTCAGCATTGAAAAAGAGGTGTCATACAGCTGGAAAAGGATCAAAACCATTCTAAAGCGACACGACTGGACATTAAAGAATCTGGACAGAGCTCATCTTGAAACCATCGCAAAAGAACTAGACCGATATCCAGGCCAGCACGGCCTACTCCTCAACTACCCAACTCGAATCAGAACATTTAACATGTTAAGAGAACTCCTAAGATGGATGAAAAGAAACGGCCATAGGAATCTCGATCCTGGACGTGCGTTTAGATATCATTTTAGTCCAACGAGCCATGAGCGGGTGATCGAGAAACCGCCCGTTTTTGTGTTATGGCAAGACCATCTTCTGCGCTACATGAGAGAGTGCAGAATCAATTTAAGACCCACAACCACCCGGACGCGAGAATATCATTTAAGAACATTTTTTGAATTCCTCACCGAACAAAACATCCAAGATATCCAAGAGATCACAACAGAAGCCCTGGAGTCCTATAGAACCCTTATTTACGAAAACATACACTGGGCTGAATCCACTAAATATGCGAAGACGGGAACAGCCAGATACTTCATCGATTATCTAGAGAGAACAAATCAAATTTTGATAAACCCTGCTCGCAAAATAATCTGGCCCTATCGCCACGATGGGCTCCCTACACGACTCATGACACAACAAGATGTAAAAACTTTACTGGGTGCATTTGGCCCCTCATCAGCAACTAGCTTACGCAATCGCACCATTTTTGAAGTCATGTACTCAAGTGGCTTAAGGGCGTCGGAGGCGGGTGGAATTAGGCTAGAGGATATCAACTTTCAAGAAGGACTCCTTAAAGTACAAAATCCAAAAGGAGGAAAGAGCTTTCAAAGAGTTGTTCCTATTGGGAAAATGGCACTCGAGTGGATCCAACGTTATCTCAAAGAAGGTAGAACACACTTTATTGCGCTACCCAGCAATGAACAATATCTTTTTCTCTCATCCACAGGAAAACCCATCACATCTCACACCATCAATGGAATCATGCTGCAAGCAGAAGTAAAACGGGGTCTAAGAAGACACTACAGCTCTCACTCCTGGCGAGTCACCTGCGCTACGGAAATGCTAAAAAACCATGCGGACATCCGACATGTCCAGGAGCAATTAGGTCATCGCTCTTTAAACTCAACACAAATCTACACACGACTCATGCCCATGGACCTTAAAAAAGTTCATCAAAAAACTCATCCAAGAGAAAAGGAATATAGAAGACTCTATAAAGGCGAAGAAGAAAAAAATATAACGACATCGGCCCCAATCGTTGTATAATCTGGATCTTATTTAGCGAGGGGGTTCATGCAACAGATTTTATCTAGTCTCCTAGCCGCAGTACAAATCTTCTGGGCCATGCCCATTGACTTAAAAGCTGTTCAACAAAACCAAGCCAGTTCCATCAACCAAAGCGTTATCAGTGAAGAAGAAAACATAAAACCCCAGCCCCAAAATCTCGAAAAACAGCAGGGATTTATCACTTTTGAGATCAAAAATGACAGCTTAATCAATGAACACAGGGAAATGACGAACTTGGTAAGCGCATTAGACCCGAACGGAATCATGGGAAGAATCGCAGGCATCGCCTCCAGCGTCATCATGACCGTAGCGGGAAGCGCCATCGCAGGCCCCTTAGGCGCAGCCGTCATGTCGAGCCTCAACAGCATCAGCCAGGGCGTCATCGCAGGCCAAGACATGAGCACCATCCTCAAAGGAGCCGCGATCAACTTTGCCGTCACACTCATCACAGCAGGAGTGGCACACGGCGTAGAATCGGCCCTGGGAGCCACGACACAAACACTAGGCCAAGCCATGACCGCGCCAGCGTTCACGCAAGCGGCAGCCCAAGCGGCAGGAACCACGGTCACCGGCCTCGCCCTCCAATCCGCAATGAAACAAATCTTCACCCGAACCCTGCTCACCTTTGCCGGAGACAAACTGGGCGTAGTAGGAAGCAACATCGTAGGAGGCGTCATCACAGGCGCCTTAACCGGCGACCCCACACAAATCGTACTAGGAGCCATTAAAGGCACAGCCTCAGGCTACATTCAGAAAGGCCTAGGTAACAGCGTAGGAGCCCAATTCCTAAGTGCCGCGATCAGTGGCGTCACCGACACCGTCATACAAGTAGCTGGAACGAAAATGGTCGCAGACATCAAAGAAGGCATAAACCGCATGAAACACAACTGGACCGCTCGAAGCCAAATCCCGGATGGAGCCACCGCCCTAACAAACAGCAAAGGCTACATCACAAGCTATGAAACAAAAACAGAAAACGGAACCGCGAAATACATCTACAACACTGAAACAAAAACCTACAACAGCGAACCCTTATACATAAAACGAGACGACGCAACACTCACGACAGCGACAGCATTAAATAGCCCCTCAATGACGGTCGCAAGCCTAAACCCCATAACCCTCACCGTCACCGGCTCCACAAGACACAACAACGAAATAGGAGCCACAGAAACATATGATCGCCTAGGCAACTTCATCGAAGCCATCCCCGACAATCAAATACCGATCTACAACGACTCTGGAGAACTCATCGCCACAAAGCTACCATTATCCATGATGACACTTGGAATGGGACAAGACATATACTTCTCACCCATAACCCCTCCATCTCCCCTTAACTTAAGGGGAGGGGAAACGACTCCATCAAGCGAGCCCCCCTCTTTAGTTCAAAGAGGGGCTGGGGGAGTTAGCCTTGAAGGCGGCCAAATGCTGGGCCAAGTCCCCATGAGCGTAGAACCCGTTATCCAGCATGGAACTCTTCTAGGCTCCGCAAGGATCGAAGACGATGGAACAAGAACCTACTACAACACAAGTGGGGACACCTTATATCGTCTTCTACCCAATGCAGAATTTACAATCAGCCCCTTAAACAAAATCGTTCAATACACCACAGACCTCAAAGGCTCAAACATCTACGACCTCCAAGGAAATCAAATCCAATACATCCCAACTGGGGCTGTAGGAACAGAGCTTAACGGCAACCTCGCATCCTACAGAAGAACACAAAGCGTAGAGGGAATCATCCACGTCGAATGGTTCGACAAAAATGGAGTCAGCGTCCCACTAGATGAGGCATTGTCAGGACTCGAAACAGGGCTCAACTTAGTGTCGGACTTCACTCAACAAAAAATAAATCAGACGGCAGAACTTGGAAAACAAATTTACACAAACTGGCTTGAAGGCATTCAACAAGAACAAGAAAAAAAGGACACCCTCATTTACCAAGCCAAAGAATACTTCCGAGATAGAACAAAAGCAATCGCGGATTATTTTGGTTCAGACAACTTCAACAACACGCTCTCTAATGGACTCGACCAAGCGTACAACATATTGAAGTACCCAGCAGGCCTTGGGAACATAATCATGGGAACGGTTGTGGGTGCGAAAGAATATTTAGGGATGACAGATGAATGGCAAAGCCGGAACTACAATGAGCTTAAGAGTGATGAACACCCTGGCTTTCAATTTGGAAGAACTGTCATCGGTCCCGTTACTGGAAACCTCATCGTAGACAGAGTCAACCTAGAAAAAGCAATGGACCCGCAGCTGTCCACATTAGAAAGAATAGGAGCAGCCTCAGGAGTTTTTGGCCATGTCATCATCACGGCTTTGGGAGCCGATGCACTCTTAGAAGGAATAATGGGAAGAGCAGCAAGCGCAGCTGCAACTAAGACCGAACAAATCGCAGAAGTAGCACATACGGGCTACAAACTCCTCACCAAAAGCCACATCACAGGAGCTGTCTTAAATGGTGCAGTAGGATTCTTGAGTGTGTATAACGACGATGCATCATCAAAAGAAATAATTGCAAAAACTATTACCATGGCGGGGTTGGGGTTGGTGGGAAATCCTATTGAATTTATGTTTAAAACATCGGCGAGTAAAGCACTGAGTGGTGGGGTGGTGGGGGGCGTTGGGAACGCCGCAGTTCAAGCTGCGGAAATATATGCTGAGACAGGATCACTTAAAGAAGTGAGGACATTGAGGAATTATGACATTGCTAGTGTAGGTCAGTCTACAATTATGGGTATTTTTTCCCACGGCTTCACCCAATCCATCTTCCAAGGTCAGGCTGAATCCCATCCCTATCTGACTCAAGCGGCTAAGCAGGCGTTCAAGCAAGCCTACGGGCCTTTCGTGAAAGTATATGCACCTGCCTTGATAGTGTTTCTTGATCCAGTCACCAGTGTTCAAGCCTACGAAAGAGACGTACATTTAGATGTGACAAATTATCTAGCGATCAAGGGAGGTATGAGTCCTCAAGACGCCGTGGTTGTAGCGAAAGCAAATCAATGGACAGATGACGATCCTAAAAGAAGTCCATGGGCCAGTGAGGAAGCAAGACGCTTATACCATTTTGTAACACCTGCTAGACTAGCAGAGTTGAGAAAAGATGCATTTGACAGTCTGGATGCGGAAAAATTTGGGACATATCTTCATGCCTTTCAGGACTCTTTCTCCCATGCCGGATATGGCCCCAAAGTGGGGCACTTATTTAAACGTCATGAGCCTGATAAAACATATAATGATCCAGAAAAAGCGATGTTGATGGAACAAGGGACATACCAGGAGATATTACGATTTCAAAGCGCAAGAGGGTATGATGTCGCGGATCGGTTCCGAGAGTTATACGAGAGGATGAATACTTTTAACCGTGCTAAAGATGATGATGTAAAGAAGGGTGCTCTTGCTGGAGGAGTTATCCTTTCCCTGCTTATGATGGAAAAAAACGGATCGAAGAAATCGGGGGCAGAAGAAGCCAAGATTAAGGCTCGTGTGAAAGGATTTTGGTCAGTTTGGCAGTCGAGGCGATATGGGATGATGTGGAATTATATATCTGCCAGCGTAAAGGAAGGGAATGAAAACGATCCGAAGAAATATGTTGAATACATAAAGAAATTTAAATTTGAAAAAGGATTTAGAAACTTTTCATACACAGTGAAAGACATTAATACTGAAGGTCCTAAAGCACTGGTAAGGGTAGAATATAGCTTTATTGCAAATGACAAACTCAATAAAGGAGCAGAAGGCCAAATTTGGATTTATGAGAATAGCGATTGGTACTATAACGACAACCTCTATGCCGAGTCAGATGGAGAGTTTTATGGTGATCGGGCAGGAAAGAGGCGGTGGGAATCGTTAAGTAAATGATCCAAGAAGAGTAACATGCCTCCCCAAACAGATTATCTCTCCAAAGATTTTGTCTTCATGTACCCCAGCCGATTTCTAAATTGGAAATGGGCGTTTATGCCGATTAATGTAGTTTTGTTAGGAATATTTTTCATTATAGTTATCGGAAGTTATGTTGAGGTTGGAGCCGAATCTCTAGAATTAACGTGGGACAATTGGGCGGTCCCACTTTTTTTCTTAATAGGAGATCTCTACTTCACAGGTAACTATTTTCGTCAAGCCCGCTGGCCGTTGCAATTTCAAAGAGATGAAGATGGTCTAACGTGTATTCCAATTTGGGGAAAGCGTTGGAAGATTAAATGGGAAGACATTAGAAGAATAGAAGATGTGCCGCGTAAATGGTCGATTAAAATCTATGCAAATGTTCCCTGGAGAAAGAGGTATTATTTTTATATTCAAAAAGATCTTGACGGTTTCAAGTACTTGATGGAAACGATTCGAGAGCATGTGAGAGAGTGTGAGATTTAACACATAAAGGAAGCTCATCAAAAACATCACCCCAGGGAAAAAGACGAGAAATAATTTTTTATTTTAGCTACCGCCGCTAAAATAAAAAATGATACTATCAAACCACTTTTACACTTCTCTTGCTCTTTGGAAAATTGAATATGTGAGGGGTCTGGCGTATGGGATCTTTCTAAGTCCCGATCCCCTTGATTTTGATGACGGTCCAAACAAATATCTTTATACTGGAGCCAATCCTCTGAATTGGACTGATCCCTGGGGATTGGATAAGACAGAGTGGTATTTAATTGAGAATGGAAGGACAGCAGCTGATGGTCCGAGAAATGGTAATTGGGGTGGCAAAAATTGGAGTGGAGGGAAAGGTGGAGGTAAAATAGGAACTGCTCCGTATACGGATAGTGGTGACCTTCTTTATATGCAACACGGTTTTGGCTGGGCTCGATGTGAGAAGAAATATGGATGTAATTCTGAAGAATTAAAAGAATGCAAAAGGCAATACAATAAAGAGTTGGTGGACAAAGCGAAAAAATTACCAGATGATCCACGTGATTGGCCAGAACCTCCTAAAAAAGGAACTGAAGAGGATTCACGAAACTTTAAAGAGCTCGCGATAGAATATTTTAAGAAGATATCATAGAGGAGAACAATGATTATGCGATCAAAGGTTTCATATTGGCTTGGGGGTGTGGCATATTTAATTGCAAGTTTTCCCTATCATTTTCCAACGTGTAATTTAATTCGATCCTTATTGGGAGAAAAAGCCAATGTTTTTTCCGTACAGGCTGTCCCTATCATTCTGTGGGTGAGTTGTATCGTTCTGCTTCTTCTTCTTAGAACGGATAGATTAAGAAAGAAAGAGGCGAAAGAGGGGACGAAAGAGGGGACGTTGTTAACTTATTAACTTTTCAACAAGTGAAGGTTCTTTTTGCTCTTTGAAAATTGAATAGTCTACTTCGTATTACCGCGCAAGATACTATGATCCTGCCTTAGGAAGATTCTTAGAGACGGATCCGCTGGGGTATGTCGACAGCCAGAATCTTTATGCGTATGTCGGCAATAATCCATGGAATAGAACGGATCCCACGGGGATGAGTTGGTTTGATTGGGTTGGAGATGTTTTCGAAGTGATTGGGGGTGCGTTTGAATGGATTGTGAATGGTATAGGAAGCGCTCTTGAGCAGATCTGGGATGAGCTTGAAGAAATTGACGATGATCTTGCAGGACAGTTAGACAACATTCCCCAAGTTGAATATAAAGGTCAATCCAGTCCCGGTGAGGCTCCGATTGGGGATTATGGGGGGATTGAGGGGGGGGGATGATGAGCCGGGTGAGGAGGGATTGTACGAGATGTGCACTAGAGAATGCGAGGAGCAGCATAGGGTGGATGACGATATTTGTGCTTCATTACCTACTCCGCGAGAGAGAAACCTCTGCTTTGCGCAATCGAACGAAAAGTTTGGTAGATGCCTAAAAGGGTGTGGAGATTTTAGATGAGATGAAAAGTAAGAAAGACATAGAAGCGTTGCAGAGGCTTCAGGTAGAGCTTTACAAGCAGAAGAAGTATGAGGAATATCTTAAGACATTAAAAGAAATAGTGGATACTGCCTCTGATAGCGATGATAGTGATTTTGCTAAATTCGAGATTGGTAAGTTTTATGAGATTAAAGAAAGAAATTTAGAAAAGGCTATTGAGTGCTATAAGGAGGTGGCCGATTCGCAGCATCTTGAAATTCTCTTGTTAGCGAGGGTGTCTTTAGGAATCTGTTATTATCAAAAGAAGGATTTCCCAAATGCTAGGCAAGTATTCTCTGAAGTTGTCACGAAGTATCCAAATACCAGTTCGGCAAGTACCTCGAAAGGTTTTCTAGAAATTATAGATATAAAATAAAAGGTGTAAAGTAAAAGAATAAAAGTCAATAAGGACTTTAAACCCGCTAACCCCCCTCTTATAATTGGACTGATAATATAGGAGGGTCGTTGTTATACATTGGACGATAAATTTCGCGAGTAAAGAAATGAGGCCGTCCGGCGGCATGGCAAATGAGTAGAATTTGCTATACGTGTACGTCCCAAAGATGAAAGACTTTTGGAAATGGGAAACGTCTTCATCGTACACAATGATCTCGAAAGATCATTGAAATTGCATTTTGATTTTTTAATAAGGGGGTCCTATGTATCGAAACAGATTTATTTTATGCCTTTTACTGGTATCCTTCGCAGGTTGTGGTAAGGCTCCTCCTTCCATGAAAGATATTGCGGTGATGGAAAAACCTGAGAGCGAACCTTATTGGGCGGATTTCGTTCAAAAAAATTATCCTACCTGGACAGAGCACTATTGGTCGGATCGCCAGTTATGGGGAAATCGTGGATATCTGGTGGGGGGACCGCCTTCCCTGCCAGAGGAAAAATCTGCAAATTTACATTCGAAAGGCGAAGTGGTGGATATTCAAAAGGGGGAATTGCCTAAAGTGATGATCAAAGAGCCTGGCCTTTCCCAGGAGGCCCTTCTCAAAGAAATTCAAAGCCTTCCTCAGCCTCCCAAACCGACCCAGCATGTGGTCAAAAAAGGTGAGTGTCTTTGGTATATTGCAGGATATGATGAAATTTACGCAAATCCCCTCAAATGGCCTAAACTCTACAAGGCCAATCGCGATAAAATTAGAGATCCTGACTGGATTTATCCAGGGCAGGTTTTGATTGTCCCGAGGGACTGAAAAAAATCCAAGAATCAAAATGAAAAACCAAAATCTAAAATGACTGCACAGCGACCATTTTGGATTTTCTTCTTGCCTGTGCCTTCCGTGAAGAATCAAAAATCAGTGATCTTTTCGTCTTTTTAAGATATAATAATAAGGAGAGGAGATGCAGTGGCAAAAGAAACTCTTCATTTTGCGGATACTCATTTTGCGAGGTCTTTATTTGCTCATGACGACGAGAATTTAGAGCTCGTTGGCCGCGCCTTGAAAGTCAAGGTCGTGTCGCGTGGCGATTTCATCAAAATCATTGGAGATCAAGAAGGGGTCAGAAAGGCCAGACACCTCTTTCAAGATTTGGCCAAGATGACGAGTTCTGGAAAAACGATTGAGCAGGCTGATATCATCCATGCCTTATCCAATCATGCGGAAAATGGAAGTGAACCTCACGTCATAGAAAATCTTCCTTCGAACGTGATCCACGTTTCATCTCGAAAAAATCTCATTTATCCCAAATCTAAGAGTCAGTCGGATTATATCCAAGCGATTCAGAAATATGATTTGGTTCTTTCGGTGGGACCTGCCGGAACGGGTAAAACCTATTTGGCTATGGCGATGGCGGTTTCTTGGCTCTTAGAAGACCGCGTTCGCCGTGTCATTCTGACACGACCTGCCGTGGAGGCGGGAGAGAGCCTAGGTTATCTGCCGGGGGATCTTTATGAAAAAATTAATCCTTACTTGCGACCTCTTTACGACGCCCTTTACGACATGGTAGAGGTGGATCGTATTCAAAGGTATATAGAGCGTGGTATTATTGAGATTGCGCCTTTGGCCTACATGAGAGGTCGAACGCTCAACGACTCTTTCATTGTGATGGACGAAGCCCAAAACAGCACGGTTGAACAGATGAAAATGTTTTTGACCCGATTGGGTTTTAATTCCAAGGTGGTGATTACTGGAGATATCACCCAGGTGGATTTACCTGCTCATAAGCTTTCAGGTTTGGTGCATGCGAGCAAGATTTTAAGCGACATTCGCGGCATTAAAATTGTAAAATTTTCGGACAAAGATGTGGTGAGGCATGCCCTGGTGAGGAAGATCATTCGCGCTTATGAAAGGGATCGCTCACCCCATCCACACAGTGAGCCTTCTCGAAAGAGGGCAGCGAGGACTTCCAAAGGTGCGGAGTTTACTTCTGAGAATCAGGATGATTTATTGGCAACATGACTTCACCCAAGAAGGGGACTCCCCGTTTTTTTATTAACATCATCAATCGTCAATCAAAATTTAAAATTCATCCTCGTAAAGTGAAGGCTTTGGCCAAGGCTGTTTTATCTCATGAAAAGGTGTTTTCCAAATGGCCTGTGGAGTTGGATATCTCTTTCGTAACGGATCGTAGAATTCGGACTTTGAATCGCCGATTCTTAGGGCATGAGGGGGCCACCGACGTGATTGCTTTTCCGGTGGATGCCCTAGCGCCCCAGGGAGCGCCTTGGATGCTGGGAGAAATCGTGGTTTCTTTGGAGAGGGCGAAGGCGCAGTCAAAGACATGGAAAAGAGATTTTCACGAGGAAGCTCTACTTTATATCATTCATGGCATTCTTCATCTCTTAGGATATCGGGATGATCGGCCTTCCTTGAAAAGAAAAATGTGGGAGAGACAGGATGAGATTTTGAAAAAAGTTTTTCAGGGGATTTGAAGTAAAAAACAAGCACGAAATTCGAAGCACGAAGCACGAAACAAATTCAAAATTCTAATGTTTCAATATGAAAACGTTATATTTGTGATAAAGAGGCGACAATGTCTTCAAAATGGGTTCAAAGTCTTAACAATGCCGCAGAAGGTTTAATCTTTGTATTCAAGAGCCAGCGGAACATGAAGGTTCATTTTATCTTCTGTCTGGTGGTGCTTTTAGGGAGTATGTTTTTAAAGATTCATTTTCATGACTTTTTGTTTCTTGCCTTTGCGATGACCTTTGTCTTGGTGACAGAGATGGTGAATACCTCATTAGAATTGATGATGGATATGATCAGCGAAAGTTATCATCCGCTGATTCGGGTTGCCAAGGATGTCAGCGCAGGAGCCGTTTTGATTGCGACCCTCAACGCCTTGATCGTCGCATATTTGATGATGGCCAAATATCTGAGGCGGCCCTTCTTTTACGGCTTGGGTCGTGTGCTTCAAACCCCGTGGTATATTACCTTGATTGTGCTTCTTTTGGTTTTGGTTGTTGCCATTGGGATTAAGATTTTTATTGGGAAGGGGACCCCTTTTCACGGAGGGATGCCCAGTGCCCATGCAGCCATCGCCTTTTCGATTTGGACGGTGGTAACAGTTCTTTCTCGTGATCCTTTGATTATGACACTCACTTTTCTGACAGCTCTCATGGTGGCTCAAGGGAGGCTTGCGAGCGGGGCCCACCGCTTTCGCGAAGTTTTCATGGGTGCTGCGTTGGGGATTCTCATTTCGCTTTTGGTCTTTCAATATATTCATCATCGGTAAAGGGATGCTCCATGTTTTTAAAAGAGGCTCAGCTAGGGTCGCACAAAATTCGGGTGTACTTTCTGACCGGATTGGTGGTTTCTTTACCTGTCTTGGGGTCTTTTTGGATTTTATCGCTTCTCTTTGTCAAACTCACAGACTTTATTTTTCGATATGTTTCTCCCGAAGGTGTGAATTCGGTCTGGGAAAAAATGATGTGGCGCTCGGCGGCTCTGGCCATTTTGTTTTTTGGCGTGGTCTTCATCGGACTCATCGCCCGCAATTATCTGGGCAAAAAATTGATTCAATGGGGGGAACTCATCTTAGGAAAAATTCCTGTTCTGAATAAAATTTATTCTGCCTTGAAACAAATTTTTGAATCCTTTTGGGGAAAAGGAAATTCCTTCCGAAGTGTGGTCTTGGTTGAGTTTCCGCGTGATGGGGTCTATTCTGTAGGCTTCGTGACCTCAGAGGGGCGTAATGCAATTCAAGAGAAAATAGGCCCTGATCGGGTGAGTGTTTTTATTCCAACGGTTCCAAATCCTACGTCTGGTTTTTTTATTTTTATTCCCAAAGACAAGTTAATCAAGTTGAATATCTCCATCGAGGATGCTTTTAAAATGATCATTTCCAGTGGAATGGTCACGCCTGTGGAGAAAACAATGAAAAATTAAGAATGTAAAATGAAAAATTTTAAAAGGAATTACATTTTTCATTCTTCACTTTTCATTTAAAAATATGACTCCATCCGTCGTTCGAACCTCTGCGATTCTACTCAAAAAGCACGACTATTCAGACACCAGTCTGATTGTCACTTTCCTTACTCGCGATTTTGGTAAGATTCAATTTATCATCAAAGGGGCAAAGAAAAAGGGGACGGCTTTTGAATATGGATCTTGCTATGAAATTCTCTTCCGGTATCGCCAAGGCCATCGAGGGTTAACCCTTCTAAGAGAGTCCCATCTTGTCAATGGCTTTCCCGCCCTTCGTAAAAGTGTCTCTCTTTTTTATTGCTCTTCTTATGCGATAGAGCTTCTGGATGCCTTTACAGAGATTGAAGATGAGGATGTCGTGCTTTTTGAAATGATGATGATGTTTTTAACTCAATTAGGCATATCACGAGATTTAGAAGAGGTGATACGATCTTTTGAACTGAGGCTGCTTTTGCATCTGGGATTTTTGGGGGAGACTTCTTTTTGCCAGGCTTGTAAACAATCCTTTAGATCCAAAGTTTTTTTGGAGGAAAAGAACGGCCGTCTCTTCTGCGAAAATTGTGCTCGGAATCGTTCGGAGGTCTTTCCCTCAGAAGTGTTCACTACGCTCGAAGACTTGAAAAAGGGCCGTCCTGTGAAGTGGAGTGAAAATCTCAAAAAAGAGATGAAGCGCCTTCTCTGGTTTTATATTGACTTTCATTTGGAGAAGCCTTTAAAATCGCGAAAATTCTTAACAGAGAGCAATGGGCGTTCAGTCATCAGCATTCAGCTGTCAGCTGACAGGAAACGGGTTTTTTACTAAACGCTGATTGCTGAGAGCTGATGGCTCCTAAAAAATATGACAAAAACAAAATCACGAGCAAAAACTTTCACCCTTCAAGAGATGATTCTCTGTCTGGAATCCTACTGGTCCAGTCAAGGCTGCGTCTTGGGCCAGGCCTATGATGTAGAAGTGGGGGCCGGGACTTCCAATCCGCTCACCTTTTTTAAGGTATTGGGAAGTGATCCTTGGCGGGTGGCCTATGTACAGCCTTCTCGCCGTCCGGCCGATGGTCGCTATGGCGACAATCCCAATCGCGTGTATCAGCATCACCAATATCAAGTGATTTTGAAACCTGCTCCTTTTGATGTTCAGGATCTCTATTTGGCCAGTCTCGAGGCGATTGGAATTGATCCTTACCAGCATGACATTCGATTTGTGGAGGACGATTGGGAATCTCCCTCTTTGGGCGCGAATGGCTTGGGTTGGGAGGTTTGGTGCGACGGGATGGAAATCACTCAATTTACTTATTTTCAGCAAATGGGTGGGATTGAACTTCATCCCATTTCTGTGGAACTCACCTATGGCTTAGAGCGTATTGCCATGTATCTTCAAAATGTAGAAAATGTTTTTGATTTAAAATGGAATGAAAAATTTTCTTATGGGGAGCTGCGTAAACAATGGGAATATGAATTTTCGCGCTTTAATTTTGAAGAGGCAAGCGCGCAAAGTTATTTTCATCTTTTTGACGAGAGGGAGAAAGAAGCCAAAAAACTTTTGGAATTGGGATTGGTTTTCCCGGCTTATGACTCCGTGCTCAAGTGCTCTCATATTTTTAACATCCTAGATTCAAGGCGGGCCATCAGTGTGACAGAGAGAACGGGCTTTATCACAAGAATTCGTGGGATTGCTAAGGGGTGTGCGCAGAAATACTTGGAAAATCAAAATGCAAATATCAAAATGCAAAATTAAGGAATTTTTTATTAATAAAACTACATTAATTTTGCTATGAAAGTTCTTTTTGTAGTCGCCCGATTCATCGGGCAGCCCCATAAATGGGGCGACTACAAAAAGAACTTTCATCGCACACGATGATCTCGAAAGATCATTGAAATTGATATTTGATTTTTGAATTTAAACCATACGATTAAGCAGTTGTTTATGACTAGAAAAATAACCAAAGAAATGAAAAGAGAAAATCTGCTTGTAGAAATCGGAACGGAAGAAATTCCAGCCCGTTTTTTAAAAGAGGCTTCGCTTCTTTTTAGAAATCTTCTGGAAGCTTTTCTCAAAGAAAATCACATTTCATATGACGAAAAAAATGTGAAGAATCTTTTCACGCCTCGACGTCTGACTCTTTTTATTCCGGAAATGATTTTGATGCAAAGTGAAAAAGTCGAAAAAGTAAAAGGGCCGCCTGTTTCAATTGCCTTAGATGCCCAGGGTGTTTGGACACAGGCCGCGCAGGCGTTTGCCTCCAAGAATGGGGTATCTCTGGATCAATTGATTCGTGAAAAAACAGAAAAAGGGGAATACCTTTTTGCCGAAAAGAAAATCAGGGGGCGTCTGACGGCAGTCCTTCTCAAAGAAAATTTGGGAACCCTTGTTCAAAAAATTCGATTTCCCAAATCCATGCGCTGGGAGAATCGCGACATTTATTTTGCAAGACCCATTCGGTGGCTGATCGCCTTGTTGGGTTCAAAAGTCATTCCCTTTCAAGTGGGGGACCTCACGGCGGGTCGCGTGAGTTGGGGCTATCGCTGGGCTCAAAATCCGAAGGTGACGATTCCTCGGGCTAATCTTTCTCTTTATCAAAAGCTTCTCAAGTCAAAAGGCGTTTATGTGGATATTGCAGAAAGGTTAAATTTGATTCACCAGAATGCAAAAAAGGTTTTGGGAACTTCTTTAAAAATTTCTCCAGATGACGAGGATCTCTTGATGGAAGTCGCCAATTTGGTGGAATTTCCGAACGCGGCCGTTGGCCTTTTTGAAAAAAGATTTCTCTCGCTTCCTCCCCAAGTTCTTTCGATGGCAGTGAAGTATCACCAAAAGTATATACCGATTTATTCGAATGGAGAATTGACGGACCGCTTCTTGACGGTTTTTAACGGGCCCCGTTCCATTGTTCGCACGGTCCTTCTGGGGAATGAACGTGTGTTGAGGGCGAGGCTCACCGATGCTGCCTTTTTCTGGGAGCAAGATCAGAAGAAGAAATTGTCGGAAAGGGTAGAGGATCTTAAACATGTTGTCTTTCAAGAGAAATTGGGGACTTATTTTGATAAGAAAGAAAGATTACTTCATTTTGTTGATCTCTTGAAGGATCAGTTAAAAAATGAAAATGAAAGTAACTCCCCCAACCCCTCTTCATTTGAAAAATTAAAAAGAGCTATCAATCTTTGCAAGGCTGATTTAGTGACCTCCATGGTGGGCGAGTTTCCTGCGCTCCAGGGGATTATCGGTTCGGAATATGCGCATCTATCCGGAGAAGATCGAGAAGTGGCCCAGGCCATTGGAGAGCATTACCTTCCCCTCAGTGGCTCGGAGGGAAATTTACCCAAGACCCTTCTTGGATCGTATCTTGCCTTTCTGGATAAATTAGACAGCGTCGTGGCTTCTTTTAAAATGGGGCTGATGCCTACAGGTTCTCAAGATCCCTACGGTCTTCGGCGTCTGGGTTCAGGGCTTTTGAGAATCCTTTATGAGAAGGGGATTTCTCTCACTCTCACCCTCTTTATTGAACGGGGTTTAAAGCAGGCCCCTATCAAGGATATTTCACCTGAGCCCCTTCTTAAATTCTTCGCAGAGCGTCTTGAAAATTTATTTTTATCTTTGGGATTTCACCACGATTTGGTTCGGGCCGTTGTGGCTCAGCAATCCCAAAATCCTTCTAAGGCTTATCAGATTTTGAAAGAGCTGAAAGGTGTTCAGGAAGAACCCTTTTTTCAAGAGGCGATCACCCTTGTCGAGAGAACTTCCAATATTTTAAAGGGAGCCCCAGTTCAAGATGGCTCGGTAGATGAGACTTTGCTCAAAGAACCTCAGGAAATAGAGCTTTACAGGACCTATCAATCCAACTATGATAGCGTGTTTCATTTGGCCCAAACGGGGGCCTTTGCCAAGGCGACTTCAGAGTATGCAAGGATTTTTGGTCCCTGTGTTCATGCCTTTTTTGACAAGGTATTGGTGAATGTGAAGGAAGAGCCCGTACGTCAGAATCGTTTTCGATTGTTGAAGAAAATTCACGGGCTTTATGCAAATCAGATAGCAGATATTTCGAAATTAGGGAAAATACTGTCGTGAGTCGTCGGTCGTGAGTCGTGAGTTTTAAAGGTGTTATTTTTTACTCACGACTCACCCCTCACGACTCACGACAGTATTTAAAAACGGAGGATTTTTTTCATGCAGAAGACGGAATCGGTGGCAACAAAAACTTCAAATCAATCCGTGAAATTTGTCTATTTTTTTGGGGGCGGCAAAGCTGAAGGCGATGCCAAAATGAAAGATTTGCTCGGCGGCAAAGGAGCCAATCTGGCCGAGATGACCCATTTAGGAATTCCTGTTCCGCCGGGTTTCACGATTTCGACTCAAGCCTGCCAACTCTATTATGAAAGGTCTCTTCAGTTTCCGCAGGGGCTCAAGGGAGAAGTGGAATCTGCCTTGCATCATTTAGAAGGCCTCATGGGGAAGCGCCTGGGCGATCCTCAGGATCCGCTTCTGGTGTCGGTGCGTTCAGGGGCTGCCGTTTCCATGCCTGGAATGATGGACACGGTTCTTAACTTGGGACTCAATTCTCAATCGGTGAATGGGCTTGCCACCAAAACTGGGAATGAACGCTTCGCATGGGACTCTTATCGCCGCTTTATTCAAATGTTTGGAGATGTGGTGATGGAAGTAGAGCATCACCGTTTTGAAGAGGCCTTGACTCAGATCAAGGAGAAAAAGGGGGTTCATTTCGATCATGAATTGGACGCCGTTGATTTAAAAGAATTGGTCAGTCAATATAAAAGAATCGTCCGAGAAATCAGGGGCCAGGATTTTCCAGAAAGCCCTATAGACCAGCTTTGGCTGGCCATCAGTGCTGTGTTTGGATCTTGGAACAATTCTCGTGCGATTAAATACCGTCAATTGAATGAAATTCGAGGCCTTTTCGGAACGGCCGTCAATATTCAGTCCATGGTGTTTGGAAACATGGGAAATACCTCCGGTACCGGCGTTGCCTTTACACGCAATCCTTCCACAGGAGAGAATAAACTCTACGGCGAATTTTTGATGAATGCGCAGGGTGAAGATGTGGTAGCCGGCATTCGTACGCCCCTTCCTTTGGCGGAGTTGAAAAAAGTGATGTCTCAAGTTTACGATCAATTCATGGATATTTCTAAAAAGTTGGAGCAGCATTACAAGGACATGCAGGATATTGAATTCACCATTCAGGAAGGGAAGCTCTATCTTTTGCAGACCCGTTCTGGGAAAAGAACCGCTCATGCGGCGGTCCGAGTCGCGGTGGAGGCTTTTAAGGAGGGGCTCATTGACCGAAAAACTGCGATTCTTCGTGTCAATCCGACCCAGCTTGATCAGCTTTTACATCCCATGATTCATTCCAAGACAAAATATCAAGTGGCCGCGAAAGGTCTTCCCGCCTCGCCCGGCGCTGCCGTGGGGCAAATTGTTTTTTCAGCCTTGAAAGCTGAGGAATGGGATGAGCAAGGTAAAAAAGTGATTTTGGTTCGCTCCGAGACTTCTCCCGAAGACATTGGCGGAATGGCTGTGGCTCAGGGGATTTTAACCGCTCGCGGTGGAATGACTTCTCATGCGGCCGTGGTCGCTCGAGGCATGGGGAAATGCTGTGTCGCTGGCTGTCAGGACTTGGCGGTGGATGAGAGTGGCGAGAGTTGCCGCATAGGCAAGAAGGTTTTAAAGGAAGGGGATGAAATTACCCTCAATGGTTCCACGGGAGAGGTCATTTTGGGGGCTGTCCCTCTGGTGAGTCCCGAATTTAGCGGTGAATTCGGAGAACTCATGAAATGGGCCGATGAAATCCGCCGCCTCAAGATTCGCACCAATGCAGATACGCCCAACGATTGCAAAGTGGCTCGCCGCTTCGGTGCAGAGGGAATCGGTTTGTGCCGTACTGAACATATGTTTTTTGAAGGGGATCGCATTGACCCTGTTCGAGAGATGATTTTGGCGGAAGATCGGGTCGGCCGGGAAAAGGCTTTGGCCAAACTTTTACCTATTCAGAAGGGAGATTTCATCGGAATTTTTGAGGAAATGGAGGGACTCCCTGTCACCATCCGTCTTCTGGATCCCCCCTTGCATGAATTTATTCCTCACACGGATGAAGAAATTCGAAATCTTTCTAAAAAAATAAATGTCTCTGCGGAAAAACTAAAGGCCAAGAGTGAGTCCTTGAAAGAATTTAATCCCATGTTGGGTCATCGAGGATGCAGACTCGGAATCAGTTTCCCAGAAATTTACAAGATGCAAACGCAGGCCATTTTCGAAGCGGCCTGTGAAGTCTCCAAAAAAGGGGTTCGAGTCATTCCGGAAGTGATGATTCCCTTGGTGGGAGACGTGAATGAATTAAAGGTGCTCAGAACGGATCTGGAAGAAGTGGCCAGGGACGTGATGGAAAAGGCCCATGCCAAAATAGAATATTCCTTTGGCACGATGATTGAAATTCCCCGGGCAGCTTTAACGGCCGATGCCATTGCCGAGGTCGCGCAGTTTTTCTCTTTTGGAACCAATGATCTGACCCAGATGACATTCGGTTTCAGCCGGGACGACGCCGGTGTTTTCTTGAAGGATTATTTGGAGAAGGGAATTTTACAGGATGATCCCTTTCAGGTCCTGGATCGAAGCGGAGTCGGAGCCATGATGAAAATTGCCATTGAAAAGGGCCGATCTACCAATCCCAAGATTAAGCTCGGTATTTGCGGAGAACATGGTGGGAATCCTCCTTCGATTGAATTCTGCCATATGTTGGGCATGGATTATGTTAGTTGCTCCCCTTACCGGGTTCCCATTGCCAGGCTTGCAGCGGCTCATGCGCAGCTTAAAAATGGTTGATTCGTTCTTGGGATCGTCGTTTGTCGTTCGCTATTGGTATTTCGTGAAATACAAATAAATAAGTGATAGAATAGCCTTCATACGAAATACGAATGACGAGATACGAGCGACGAAAATGTCAGAATCGACAGCGGATCCCGTACAGATCTACTTGAAGCAAATCGGAGAGATCTCTCTTCTTTCTCGCGAAGAAGAGCAGAATCTGGCCCGGCTTTCTCAAAAAGGCAATGAAGAAGCCCGACGTGCGATGGTCAAGGCTAACTTACGTTTGGTTGTGACCATTGCTAAAAAGTACATGCATTTGGGCCTCTCCTTTTTAGACCTCATTGAAGAAGGCAATCTCGGACTTATGAAGGCGGTTGAAAAGTTTGATGTGGAAAAAGGTTGCAAGCTAAGTACCTATGCTTCCTGGTGGATCAAACAAGGGATTATGAGGGCGCTTGCCAATCAAGCCAAAATGATTCGCCTTCCTGTTTACATGGTTGAAAAGGTGACCTCGATTCACAAGGCTTCAGAGACCCTCTTTAAGAAATTAGGTCGCAAAGCCACCCCTGAAGAAATCGGAGGTTATATCGGGGTGGCTCCTGAAAAGGTTTTGGAGCTTCAAAGTATATCCAAAAATCCAGAATCTCTTCATGAAACTGTGGGAGAAGATGGGGTAAGCGAGCTCATTGATATGATCTCAGATGAGGGAACTGCCAGCCCTCAAAGGGCCCTTGCGGTTCAGATGGTACAGGACAATATCATGGAACTTTTACATGCGATGGACGACCGAGAAGCTAAAATTGTGACCTGGCGATTTGGTCTTTTTGGAGATACTCCGAAGACATTAGAAGAGATTGGGCAAAAGATAGGAATCACTCGAGAAAGGGTCCGTCAGATTTGTGAGTTGGCGATTGGAAAAATGCGTGAGCTTTTGAACGCGAAACATCTGAAATACGAAGATTTTTAAATGAAAACGCTTGAAATTCCTCAAGACCTCACCCAACCATTAAAAGACATCATTCGAGATGTACCAGATTTTCCCAAGAAGGGGATTTTGTTTAAAGACATTACACCTCTCTTGAAAGAGGGCCCTCTTTTTCGAGAAGTGATTCAGCATCTAGCCCAGAGGTATCGTGATGCAAAACCCGATGTGATTGTGAGTGTAGAATCCAGAGGTTTTTTTCTGGGGGCTCCCCTGGCTTTTGAATTGGGAGTCGGTATTGTCCCCGTTCGAAAAAAGGGAAAACTTCCTCGAAAAACAAAATCTGTCAGCTATGAGCTTGAATATGGGTTGGATCATCTTGAAATTCATGAAGGCGATTTAAAAAAAGCTCATCGTGTTTTAATTGTGGATGACGTTTTGGCCACCGGTGGAACCATTTCTGCTGTTGTGAAATTGGTAGAAGATTCGGGGGCCCAAGTGATGGGCATTGATTTTCTCATAGAACTTCTCTTTCTTAAGGGGCGAGAGAAGTTGAAGAAGTATGAAGTGTTTTCGATGGTGCAATACTAATAAAGCAGGGATTAGGGTTAAGGGTGTAGGGTTTTAGGGAGTAAGGATTTTTATTAATGAAATGCTTATGCCCTACACCCTTAACCCTAATCCCTATCCCCTGCCTTAAATCTGCCCCCGAGACGAGTCGAACGTCCGACCTAGGCTTTAGGAAAGCCTCGCTCTATCCAAGCTGAGCTACGGGGGCGTTATAAGTTTCACTAATCTAATACAAAGCGGAGCAGGTGAAAAGATGAAAAATAAAATTTTGCAAAAGAAAAATGTTCTTCTCCCTCCCAAAAAATCCCTTTCCATTCAAGTTTGGAAATGGTTGGTTTCTTATCGTTCCTCTTTGCTGGGGTTGACTTCGATGGTCTTGCTTGTAGGATTGATGGGGGGAGGATGGTTCTCTTATCAAAATTGGCGTCAGGACAAGGCCATGCGTTTATTATCTGACGCAAAGGACGATAACGTATTGGATCAAGTCATCGAAAAATATCCTAAGACTCCCGCAGCTCTCTATGCCCTTATTGGACAGGGTGCAAGTAAAGTAGAGCAAGGCAAGATGTCGGATGCCATACAAGCTTATGAAAAATTTTTGTTTCTCTATCCCCGTCATCTTTTTGTGCCTTGGGTGAAAAATGCCCTTGGAGAGTGCTACCTTCATGAGAAGCGTTTTGCCGAGGCAGAGGTTCTTTTCAAGGCGCTTTCTCAAGCCCCAGATTCTTCTTTTCTAGAAATCCAGGTCAAGATGAATTTGGCTCGGCTAGAGATTATGAAAGGTCGGGTGAACCAGGGAGTAGAGGAGATTAAGAAGTTTCGCGAGAATCATTCCACTGCGATATGGAAGGACAATTTTGAAGCTTTTGTAAGATTTAATTCTAAGAATGTCCAGAAATGAGCTATTTTCCTTGTTTCAAAGGGGTTACGGAAAATTTTTCTTGACCTATTACAGTCAGTTAGATAAACTGGCCTTGCTTATCATTAAAGGGGGTTTTGGGTTTACGGCATTTCTTTTTGAGAGGCTGTTCAGAAAGAGACATTCCAAAAGGTGTCCGGACGTGTGTCAGGATGACTTTAGGCGGTCTGTTTTTCAGCAGCCCAAACATCGCAAACAACATCATAGGCAGCTTTAGTCAGGCAAGAAAGGGGGGATGGTCTTTATTTTTTCGCCTTGAACTGCCCAGGTGATGATGATCATAAATCTAAGTGAGAAAACAAGATAAGGGAGGGTATAGATGAAAAAGATACTTTCGAGTATCGTATTCTTGCTCGTCCTCTCGGTATTTGCATCTGCTGAAGTTCAGAATGTGAAGGTGTCTGGTGAATTGAGAAATCGTGGTATTTTCTCCACCAGCGTGATTGACCTTACAGATAATGAAGATACAGTACCAGATGACGACATCGGCTATTTTGCGCAACGGGCGCGGATCAATGTTGAAGCCGATCTAACGGATAATGTCCTAACGGTGATCGAGCTGGAGGCTTCTGGCATTGTGGGCGATAAAGATGTGGTCCGCAATTCCGATGGCACCACCGACGTCGAGGGCAGTTTCCACACAGATGAGAATACTGTGAATGAAGGCAGGCGCCAGAAAGATGGCTACGAGGTTAGGGTGAGCCAAGCTTATGTCCAGGCAAGCGAGCTTTATTATACGCCGCTCACGGGTAAGATTGGCCGTCAGTATCTTAACTTCGGCAAAGGTTTTCTCATCAGTGATAATGAAAATGAAATTAATTTCGATGCCATTCGTACAACATTAGACTTTTATCCCATTATTGTGGATGCAGTCTATGCGCGTTTGGCAGAGAGAAGTTCTCAAGAAATCACGGCCACGGATGCAGATGATGCCAGTCTGTTTGTTGTGAACGGGCATTATGCTGCAGACCGGTGGAATGCGGAAGGCTATGTCATAGGTGTGGTAGATGGGGATACCCATTATCAACCTGTGACTGTCGGTTTAAGAGGCGATGCCTCTGTGATGGAGCCTCTGCAGCTCTGGGTTGAAGGAGACTATCAATTCAATCAGTATTCTTCAGTACAGGATTTAAGTGCTTGGGCTGTGAATGTCGGGGGAGTTTACACCTTTGACTTCACATGGCATCCTTCGTTGAACGTTGGATACACTGTTGCCTCTGGAGATGAGGATCAAGGGGATACAACGGACGATTATGAAGGATTCCAGGAACTCTTTGAGTATAACTACTATGGTTATGCTTATAGTCCAAGACTGGAGAATATTCAATTCGTTAACGCCAAACTCAGCGTTCTTCCGATGGAAAATCTGACATTGGCTTTCGACTACTATCATTACTGGCAGTTGGAAGATGCAATTCAGTCCATGGGGGATCCTTTCCAGGACAATGGGGGTATTCCTACATTGACCAATGGGACTGACAGTAACTTGGGCGATGAGTTTGACCTGATTGCCGCGTATGATTACACCGAAGATGTCAGCACTCAGCTTTATTTGGCTTGGTTCGTGCCAGGCTCTGCTTACACTCCGGATGATACAGCTTTTGAGATCAGAGGTGAGATCTTGGTAAGCTTCTAATCAGGAAAGTTGTTTCGAGTTTCAAATCCCCCCCGACGTTACGTCGGGGGGGATTTTTTTTTGGCTGACAGAAAGTAAAGTTAAAGATATCATGTTGCGCGCAATGGCTATGAGTGAGCCATAGACTTTTCTGCCGGATCGTCTAATGGTAGGACCGCAGACTCTGGATCTGTGTATCTAGGTTCGAATCCTAGTCCGGCAGCTTTTAAAGGTAGGGGTTAGGGATTAGGGTGTAGGGTTTAGGGAGTAAGGATTTTTATTCAGTGAAAAACCTTGTCCCTTCACCCTAAACCCTATACCCTAATCCCTGCATTTTTCGGCCCCATCGTCTAGAGGCCTAGGACATTACCCTCTCAAGGTAGGGACACGGGTTCGAATCCCGTTGGGGCTAGTTTATAAAGCAGGGATGAGGGAGAAGGGCGTAGGGTTTAGGGATTTTTAAACTATAGATTATAGATCTTTGGTTGTATAGATTTTTTCATCGAGAGTTTATGTCCTTTCATGAATCTTCTTCCTTAAAGAAAGATGTTCGTTTTCTGACGACGCTCTTAGGCGATGTGATTCGAGAGCAGGAGGGGGAAGACCTTTTTCTTAAGGTCGAAGAAATTCGAAAACTTGCCAAGAAGATTCGAGAATGTCCTACAGACGAGAAGATTTCGGAGCAGAAAAGAATCATTCATCAACTCACCCTTGACGAAGCTTATAAAATTGCCAGGGCCTTTACGATTTATTTTCAATTGGTGAACATTGCTGAAGAGCGCCATCGGGTTCGCAGGATCCGGTCTTACGAAAAGGACTTGTCGCTTTTTCAAGAGATGTCCCTGCACAAGCTTTTTCGGGATTTGTCGGAGGCATCTATTTCGAAGGAAGATGTTCAAGGTCTTTTGAAGGAATTGGAAATAGAATTGGTTTTAACCGCTCATCCGACGGAAGTCAAGCGCAGAACAGTTTTGGATCATCTCTTGAGAATTTCTTCCGTCTTGTCTTCCCTGGAGAGACTCGATGTGACCTTCCCTGAGAAAGAAGAGGCCGTGAGCCAAATCAAGGAGACGCTTGAGATTTTATGGCAGACAACAGAGGTGCGTCAAAAAAAAGTTGAAGTTTTGGATGAAGTCGAGCAGACCCTTTTTTATTTCCGGCATACCATTTTAGAATTGATGCCTCGTCTTTATCAGAAAATAGGGAGAGAATTCGAAAGGTTTTATCAGAAGGAATTGCTTTTATTTCCTTCTCTTCGCTTTGGGTCCTGGGTCGGGTCTGACCGGGATGGGAATCCGAACGTCACACCTGTTGTAAGCCTAAAATCCGTCATGCTTTATCGCAGGTTGATTCTGAGACATTATTTGGGCGTTGTCGAAGATTTCATTCGAAGATTTAGTCAGTCTTTGCGCCGCATTTCTGTGAGTGAGGAGCTTTTGAGCTCTTTGAAAATGGACAGAAAAAAGATGCCTTCTTTGGCTCGCGAGATGGAGCGTTTTGAGCCCACAGAAGTTTACCGGAAAAAATTCACCTTCATCCATCGGCAGCTCGAAAATACCTTGAATCAGAAAAAGTCTGCTTATCCGAGTGAAGAGGTGTTTTTGAAAGATGTTTTGATCGTGAAAAGGAGTTTAGAAGCTCATCAAGGACATTTTGCTGCCCGAGGGGATTTGGATGACTTGATTTGCAAGATTAAAATTTTTGGTTTTCATTTAGCAAAACTTGATTTCAGGGATCACACAGGAAAGATTCGGAAAACGCTCCAAGAGCTTTTTCCAAAAGAAGCTCTCAATGAAGAGATGATTTTGAAAAAAATAAAATCGGGTGAAAAAATACCTTCTCGCTCTTCTCTTTCACCTGACGCCAGAGATATTTTAAGTCAGTTGGCGACCCTTCAAAAAAATCAGGAGCTCAACACCCAGGCTTTTGAAAATTATATTTTGAGCATGACAGAAAAGGCATGCGATGTGCTTTCTTTTTTCTATTTGGCCCAAGGGAGGAAATTGATCAAGGGGGTCGCAGGGCGTGTCAGGGAATCTCGCGTGGGGATTGTCCCTCTTTTTGAAACGATTGAATCTTTGGATCATGCGCATGAAGTGATGGATCATCTCTTTCAAAATCCGCTCTATCGCTCTTACGTGACATCCAGGGATGATATTCAAGAGGTGATGCTGGGTTATTCTGACAGTAGCAAGGATGGAGGATATTTTGCGGCCAATTGGAAAATTTATGAAGCTCAAAAAAGATTGGTTGAAGTGGCTGAAAGGCATCGGGTCAAGCTTCGTCTTTTTCATGGTAAGGGAGGTACCATTGATCGTGGGGGAGGGGAATCCCATAAGGCCATTTTGGCTCAACCGGAGGCGGCCGTAGGAGGCCGTATTAAAATGACAGAACAGGGAGAGGTGGTCTCGCAAAAATATGCGAATCCTGTCATTGCCGAGAGAAATTGGGAGCAGCTCGTCAGTGCGGTGATGGAGGCCCAGCTTATTTCAAGGAAAAAACTCGAGGCAGAGCCTCGCATTGCGGTTTGGGAATCTCGAATGAATCACTTAGCGGATTTGTCTTTCCATTTTTATCGGGAATTCATTCTTGGGACTCAGAATTTTTTAGATTTTTATCACCAGGCAACCCCGATTGAAATTTTGAAGGAGACTCGAATTGCGTCGCGGCCTCCCTCTCGGATGGATCAAAAGAGTTTCGGGGCCCTTCGGGCCATCCCTTGGGTTTTTAGCTGGGTGCAATCCAGATACATTATTTCTGCTTGGTATGGGATCGGTCATGCCTTGGAAGCTTATTTGGATGAGCGTGGGAAAGGAGGTCTTGAGGAGCTTCGAGAGATGTATCGCGAATGGCCTTTTTTTTCTTCCTTGCTAAACAATGCGCAAGTTTCTTTGGCCAAGACGGACCTTTACATTGCTGAGCAATATGCATCCTTGGTAAAAGATGAGAGTTGTCGAGAGAAAATCCATGAGAAAATTGCCTTAGAGTACAAACGTTCTGTGAAATATGTTTTAGAAATTGCACAGAGTGACGAGCTTCTCAATTTTCATCCCGTTTTGAAAGAATCCATTCGCTTGAGAAATCCGTATGTGGATCCCTTGAATTACCTTCAGGTGAGATTCTTGAGAGAATCCCGTTCAGAAAAAGATCGCAAGGCTGAAGGCTTACAAAATAAAAGGAATGAAATTCTTCTTTTGACCGTGAATGGCATTGCGTTTGGAATGAAGAGTACGGGATAAAAACAGTCGTGAGCCGTGAGGGATGAGTCGTGAGTTTTAAAGGTGTTATTTCTTACTCACGACTGTCTTAATTCCTTCTGCTCAAAAGAGTTGTGTAACTATTTCTAACCTCTGTTTGACATTTCAGCTTTTTCGCGCTATAATTTACTCTGTCCGTGATACATAGGCGAAAATATGCGCTTATCTTTTCAAGGCTATTTCCTTCGCATGTTTTTTTTCTTTCTATCCTTCATTTTTATTATCAAACAAGGCTACACCGAAAAAATTGATTTCCCCGAAGTTTTTGGAAAGGTGAATGAATCTTACGAAGGTCATTCTCAGCGCACGGTGATCATTATTCAGGACACTCACCGCAATGATGAATGTCAGGTGAACGCCGTTCAAATTCTGAATTCCATTTCTACGCGTGAGAGTATTCCTTTGATTGCGTTGGAGGGAGCCAAAGGACCTTTTTTGACTTCTATGATTCGAAATCTTCCAGATAAAAATTTGAATCAAGAAGTTGCAACTTATTTTTTAAGAGAAGGACGAATCACGGCGCCGGAATATTTTGCGATGGTGAGCGAGTGGGCTCTCCATACAGAACTTTTGGGTGTGGAGGATCGAGACCTTTATTTGAAGGATCTGGATCTTTTTAAGAAGGCTCATGAAGAGGCCAAGGGGTTGGAGAATGCCTTGTCCACGTTGGATAAAATGCTGATTCAGCTCAAGGCGGAGGTTTATTCCGGGGAGTTAAAGGATTGGGACGTTTTGGTGGATGAATATCAGAAGGGGAGAATCCCTTTCAAGGCCTATTTTAGAAAATTATTTCAGGGGGCTCAAGAAAGTCCTCAGATTTTGCAGGATTATCCAGAGGGGGTCAGTCAAGGTGAGATTTTTAAACTGGAGGAGAAAATCCAATTTTTTGTCCTCGATCAAGAACGATCTAAAATGATCACGGCCTTAAGCCAGAGGCTTTCTTCCAAAATGCTTTCGAAACTTTTGGTCCGTAGCCTTGACTATCGTATGAGAAGAATGTCTTCTTACCTTTATCATCGTCTCTTGTGGCGTTTGGCCCGAGGCGTTGGACTCAAGCCAGAGGATTATCCTAATTTAGACCTTTATGAAACGTACATTGAGAGGATTCACGGTCTTTCAGAGAAAAAGCTTTTTAAAGAATTGAGTGCCCTGACAGAATTCTTCCAAAAGAAGTCTGTTCAGAGTGAAGGTCAAAGAGAGTTGGTGGACATCTCTCGCCGGTTGAGTCTGATTGAAAAGATGATGCAATTGAGAATTTCAAATGAAGATTTTGAGGATTTCTTGTCTCATGAAGATACTTATCGCTGGGAGAAAATGGTACGCCCACTTGAAGATCTGGCCCATTCCTTGGAGATCCATTTTGTCTTGCCTGAGGAATTGAAACAGTTGGATCAAACTTTACCACTTTTTAGATCTTTTTATGAAGCGGCGCTCCAGAGAAATCAGGCCATGGTCCGGAATCTTCTTGAGCGGATGGATATTTTAAATGACCGCTTCGCTGTTTTATTCATCGGCGGTTTTCATATTCAGGGGGTGAGCGCATTGTTAAAAGAAAAGGGTGTTTCCTATTTTGTCATCACGCCTCGTGTGACCACGTTACAAACGGGTGAGTCTCTCTATTTTCCTTTGCTTCTGAATGAAAAAAATATTTTTGAGAAATGGTCTACCCCCATTTCCTTTCTTCCATCTGCATTAGAGGCCCCCCACGTTTTGAATGATCCCCCTTTGGCCTATCCGGATCAGCAGGTGGCTGTGTTAAGGCTTTATGCCCTTTTCTTTGAAGGGGTTAAACTTTTGGATCATCTTTCTGAAGAAAAATTGAACGGTGTCCCATGGCTGGAAAAAGACCGGGTGTGGGGTTCCTTGGAGAAGATAGTTGAAAAGGCAGGAGGCGATACTTTTAAAATGTGTTTTTCATCCAGCGTTTTGAAGGAAGGGGTATTGGAAGTTCCTGTGTATTTTCGAAATGAAGAGGGAGAGGAGTCGGCGGCCAGTGTCTTATTTAGAGAGGGTCCGTTTGCCGAGGTGAAAATGGATGATCGGGTCATGACACAAGAAGGGTCCTCCCTTCTTGCCTTAGAGACTTTGCATTTTTCCCAGAGGGATATTCAGGTGTGTGTGGTTGAAAGAAATTCGGCTGAGATGAAGATTCACAGAGAATGGAGGGATCGGGTTTTGAGGGAGAAGCTCCAGGATTTGGGTTTTTCTAAGAGATTCTCCCAGGATTTGGCTTTTCAATTGACACACGCATGGAGATCTTCGGGAGAAAATTTAGAACGACTTAAAAAAAATTTTCGGGAGGAGTTTAAAGATAAAAATTTAGATGGGAAGAGGGCTTTAGAGATTTTAGAAGCTTTTCACCAAGCAGCGGTCAGCCCCTTTGATTTTTTAACCTTGGAAGATTGGGCGAAAGCCTTTCTAGAGGCAGGCCTTTACGAGAACGGGGCTGAAGGGAAACAATTTGAGGAAATGAAGGCGATGGCCTCTCTGGAGCGTCGTTCCTGGAATGAGTTTCAGGATTTTGGGGATGATTTTTTGAATCAGGAACTTCTGATGAAAAAGCCAGTGGTGATGGGCGTGGAATGGGAAAGCCTTTTCGACGTGCAAGAGAAGGATCCGAACACTTTTGAAGTGAGATGGATGGCTCCCGAATTGGGACAGATTCTCAAGTGTTTTTGGGCTTATTCTGGAGAGAGGGGGCAAAGGGGAAAAGGTTTGAAATTCGTTTTTTTCAGTTTTCAACCAACCGTGGATAAGGCGTTGATGCGTCAGGTGCTTATTTCTGCAGGCATTCCTGAAGAGGGACTTCAGGGGTGTCTGATAGATAGGAGCGATCTTCAAAGAGTGGAAAATCCTAATCAAACCTTGTATCGTTTGATTCAGGATCAAACAGGAATTTCTCCAGAACGGGTGGCCTTGATTTGTTTGGAAGAAAGTCCTTTAAAATTTAAAAAGGTGAATCAAGTGGTTGCGAGACTCCAAAGGCCAGGGCTTGCGACAGGTAAGAGGGTTGATTTTTGTGATGCCTTGGCGACGGCGATGGTTCTTTTAAATGAGTCTATTGATAAAAAGGGAGACGGGATTTTAAATTCTTTTGTTCAGGTCTTGGCAAAACGATTGGGAAAGACCGAAGAAGAGGCATCAAGGGTTTTAAGATCGGTGATGGCTGCAAAGGGTTATACCTTTTCCGCTGAAGATGATTTGACAGGAGCGAGTGAAATGGAGAGAATAGGGGTCCAAAAGGAAAACCCGGCGAGAGAAAAGGAGAAGGGATGATGAGAATGAAAAAATTTTGTTTGAGCGTGTGTTGGATTTTTTTGATTTCTACTTTTTTAAATGCGGAAAATACTCCAGTCAGTGCTAAGGCAGAGGATCCCGTTTATGAAAAGGCATATGATCTCTATAATCAGGCCAAATACGATGATGCGATGGCTCTTTTCAAACAAATTTTGGAGAAGGATTCGAAAAATTTAAAGGCCCAGGTCTATTATGGGGTTTGTTTTATGGGGAAAGAGGAGTTCGATCAGGCGATTGTAGAGTTGGAAAAAGCCTTGAGTTTGGATGCAAAATTCCCTCTCACGAATTATGCCTTGTCCGTGAGTTATGCTCGAAAGTCTTCGCCGGATGCGATGAAGGCGGAAGAATATTTGGGGTTGGCCAAAAAATATGGATATCAAGTGCCTGCCTGGTTTGAGCAGTATTTGGATCGCTTGAAAAAAGGGAAGGTTCCTGCCCAGAAAGAAGAGAAAAAACCTTAAGAATTTTAAGACTTAAAATAACCTATCCCATTTTTTCTTTCAAGTGCTGCGGTAGTGGGTCCTGTCCCTCCTCACCCAGCAAAGGAGGCCCGCTGCCTGTGGAAGAAAAAGGGCCGACTGCGGTAGTAGATGTTTTCTTACCTTATACTGAGACGGCATCGGTCTCGTCAATATTTTAGTCTAGGTGCATGGAGTAATGTCTCGACCTGCTGGCGCTCGATGGGGGACCCCCAGTCGGGCCACCCACTATTTTGAAATATAAGCATAAGGAATTTTTATGATGAAACTCGAAAAAGATATGTCCCTTTCCGATCTGGCTCGTGATTTTTCAACGCGGCTTTATTTTCCTAAGGATGCAAACTGGGAGGAATTAAGTGAATTTCTTTCTGGCCAGATTTTTCAAAGGGCTCAAGGACTTCACGCGCAGGGGATGAAGGAGGATCGTTTTGGCTATAAGAGTCGCATCAGTGGGATTTTTGGCGATGCCTCGGCCAAGGATCGTAAGGCAATTGATGAGTATTTGTGCTCTCAGGAGGAAAGGGGAGCCCGTGTCATGATTCACGCAGGGATTGGGGGGCAGGCCTTGGGCAGTCGCGCCCAGATTGAGTCTGTGGGGGTTCGCGAGGGGTATCGGGTGTACGTGTTGGAAAAGATAGGCATTGATTTCGCCAAACTTTATTCTGAAATTGAAGGAAAGGGTTTTAAGGCAAGCGAGATCTTGATTCATGCGAGTTCTAAATCGGGGACGACCGATGAGACCATGATTAATTTTCAGAATGCCTTGAGGGCTTTGATTCGGGGCTTGGCTCAAGGGCGAGGACTTTCTTCAAATGTAGCACAAGACTTGATTTCGAAATATGAAGGCAAGGGGGATTTGGCGAAAATCAACTTGGTGTCTTTGGGTCTTTCGCTCGATCAAAAAAAATTGCTTCAAGAGGCGTTTGATCATGTTGTTTTTACAACCACGCCCGATTCAAAACAGAGTCGAATTTATGAATTGGCCCAAAGCCCTTTTGTGAAAGAACTTTCGCAGGAGGTTGATGGTCAGACCCAAGGGCTTTTGACTTTCCCTATCCCAAACAATGTGGGTGGAAGATTTTCTAGGCGCAGTCAGTCTGGAGAATTGAGCGCTGGTTTTGCAGGGCGGGATATTTTTAAAATTTATGAAGGGGCTTTGAAAATTCTTCCCCTGTTTGAAACATCAGATATTCAAGTTAATCCAGCTTTGAAGTTGGCCCTTTTAATTTATCTTTCGAAAGTAGATTTTATATGCGCCTCTGTTCAATCTTCGAATCAAATGGCGGTGGCCGATGCCTTCCGCCAGCTTTTTCCTGAAAGCAATGGGAAGGATGGTCAGGGACCCTTTGTCGTGAGCTCTGTTGGACAAAAAGAGTTAAACGATCGAATGCATTCTCTTTTGAATACTTTCTATATTTTAATCAATGTCCAGGGCGATCAAGGAAAGAATTTAGAATTGGTTCGCCCTGTGGATTCAAAGAGATTTTGTTTTGAATATCGTCAGAAAAATCTGTCTGAAGAAGAAGAAGCCATGAGGGATTTATTCTTTGATGAAATGACGGTGTGGTTTGGCCTCTTGAGTGCGGCAGAGATTGCGACGGACATTCATTCGAAGGAATATGAAAAACGAGACCCTCAGAATCAACCTTTTGTCGAGCATGGGAAGAAATTAATGAGGGTATCTGCAAAGAATTTAGATCGGGCTAGCGGAGCTGCTCGAAGACGGTGTGAAGAAGAATCTAGAAAAGTAAAGAGCGGCCCTATCATTGATTCTATTCATTTGTTCGAGAATAAAAGAAAGCTGAATGCTGAAGAGGGTGAGGGGCGTATTCAAAAAATTCTTTCGAAAATGATTTTTCCTTCAGGAATATCTCAGAATGATCAGGAGCTTGAACATCTTTTGAAGAAAGTTTCAGCTTTAAGAGTTAAGCGACGTTTAACGAGGGCAATGGGAGAGGTTGCTCAACTGGACCAGGAAATAGAAAATTTCTACACTCGATTTTCTGATTTTGGTCGAGCTTCTTTACCGGATCCATCAGAAAGGCAAGCTCGTATTTTGGCAGCCTTGATTTGTGAAGAGCATCAAAAAGGTAAAATGGTTTTGCCGGTTTTTTATACGGCTTTAGAACAGGCTGAGATTTTGGGAGAATGGTGGAGATTTGTTGGGGGAAGATACTTGCACGATTTTGGATTGGGCACGCGAGAACAGCATTCTCATTTTCAAAGTCTTTTGGATGGGAAAGAGGTGGTTCTCCCCTTGCTCATAGATTTTGTAACTCCTTATGAAGAAATGGGTCGTCGAGAAGAAAAAATCGAATCTTATGGACTGGCCAAGGATTATTTAAAGGGTTTGTATCCTGATGAGGTGCGCCGTCTTTATTTAGAAGCCGAGGCCAAGACTTTTGTCAAGATTACAAAGAGAAGTTGTATGGTGTTGAGAATGAAAGACTTAGGATCTAAAGAGGCTGAGTTAGAGGCGTGGCGATTTTTTACAAGGGTTTGGGGTATTTTGCATGCAACGGGTTAAGATTTTTTGACATTTTTTTGTTTTTTCGTGTCTTTATCTATGGTAGACTCGAGCCACATCTTGCTTTCTAAGGGGATGGATTCATAACATTAACATCAGCGCCGGAAGGGGGCACTCATGATGCGTGGATTCTTCTTTTCCTTGTCTTTAATTTTATCTCTCTCGTTCGTTCCTCAACTGTTTGCCGTTTCTCAACTATTTGCAGACAAACTTGTTCTGACCGATTTTAACACTGGAGAAAAAACGTCAGAGAATGTTTGGGATTTTGGGGGATGGGATAGAGGTCAAGATTTTCCAAACCAGTCTTGTGTTCAGAGCTTTGAGGCGGATCAAAGGTATGGTGAAACGGGATTAAGTCTGCGACTGGATTATGATGTGGAAGATAGAGCACCTGCTTACAATGGTTTTTGGATGAAGTTGAAGGACCTTGACTTGTCTAAATCTAAGTACCTCAACTTTTGTGTGAAAGGGGATGCTCAAAAAGGTTTTCCGAAGGTGATCAAATTGGAGTTGAAGAATGGGACAGAGGTCGGTCGTTATCTTTACACAGAAGTGAGTGGAGATTGGAAACAAGCCAAGGTTGCTCTGGCTGATTTTAAAGGTTTGAAGGATTGGACGACCATGACGGAGTTTGTTATTGTTTTCGATGATATGAATTCCAAACCGAAAGTCGGGACTCTTTTTGTTGATGAAATTGCGTTTACAACCGAGTAATCAGTGTCGTGGTTAAAAAGTTTTCTTATCTTTTTTCTGGCCTTTTTGTTTTCTCCTCAATTTGGCCGATCTGAGGGCTCGTCTCTTTTGATCCATAATTTCGATCAGGGCGAGCTCTCTAATCCTTTTGGGGGAGGAAGCGGGGCCTGGATTCTCAATCCCGATGATGGGAATCAGTCTTGCAATGTCTCTTTGGATACCGAGATGAGACATGGTGAGAGGGGATTCTCATTAAAGTTGGACTATGATTTAGACTCTCCCGTTCAGGCTCAAGGTGGCTTCTGGACCCAACTCCTGGGCCAAGACTTGTCTAGCTATGACCATCTTCAATTTTTCGTTCGCGGCGATCCTCAGGCCGGTTTCTCCCATCGCTTTCGTATCGAATTTAAAAAGTCCAAAAATGAGAGAGGTGTTGAAAAATTAGTGGGGAGTTTCACGGTGGAGGGAGTCAGTGGCAGTTGGCAAGAGGTTAGCATTCCTCTCTCTAAGATGACAGGAATTCTGGATTGGAAGGATATTGAGGAATTGGTGATTGTTCTTAAAGATCGCCTGAATACGGATGCTAAAAAAGGAACGCTTTATTTTGATGATTTCCGATTGGTAACGACCGGGGATCGGGGTCCCGGCATTTCAGATCCTATTCCCAAGACGATAGAGAAGGCGTCCGATAAAGTCGAAGGCGTTGAAAGAGCAAAGGTATTAATCAACCGCCTCTACGGTTTCCCGAAGGAGGTTTTGCCGAAAAGGTCTTTTTCTGAAGATGACAATGCCTTTTTAAGGCAAGTGGCCCAGGATACCTGGGGTTATTTTAGAGACATGGTGGACGAGGAAAGTGGTTTACCTCTCGATAATTTTTTCTTTCCCAAAGAGGCGTTGCTCAGTTCCAAAACTTTTATTGGGGACTATACCAATGTGACCAATGTTGGACTTTATCTGATGTGCGTGGTGGCTGGGATGGATTTTGGATTTATTCAAAAAGAAAAAGCTGTTCAGAGAATTTCTAAAGTTTTGGATACCGTAGAACGTTTAGAGTCCTATCATGGGTTTCTTTACAATTATTATGATACGACCACGCAGGAGAGGACCAGCAATTTCGTTAGTTATGTAGATGAAGGGTGGCTCACCATCGGAATGATCGTGGTTAAAAACGCTCTTCCAAACGAATTCAAAGAACGCTGCGAAAACTTGATTGGGCAAAGGAATTTTTCCTTTTTCTATGATCCCGTCGAAGGTCAAATGTTTCATGGTTTTTATACGAATGCGGGCGTGTACGCCGAATATCATTATGGAGCCTTTTATACAGAGCCCCGTGCGATCAGCTTTATGACAATCGGCCGAGGGCAGGCTCCGGATGAACATTGGTTCATGATGGCAAGAACTTTTCCCGAATCTTACACTTGGCAGACACAGGTCCCCCAAAATCGCGTGAAGAAGGAGGTTTTAGGTCATTCTTTTTATGGCGGGTATTATACTTATCGGGATATTCCTCTGGTGCCCAGTTGGGGAGGGAGTCTCTTTGAGGCTTTGATGCCGACGATGGTGATTGATGAAAAAAATTTGGCGCCGCAGGGGTTGGGCCTCAATGATGAGCGTCATGTGGAATGCCATATTCTTTACGCGAAAGAGGATTTGAAATACCCGGTGTGGGGCATGTCTCCTTGCTCTATCCCTCCAGGGGATGGTTATTCGGAGTATGGAATGCCGAACCTCGGCTTGAAGGGTTACGGACCGGGGGTGGTGACCCCTCACGTAACGTTTCTGTCTTTAGAATTTGCACCTCAAAAGGCTGTAGAGAATTTAAGAAAAATGATCGAGCTTTATCCTATTTATGGGGAATATGGTTTTTACGATGCTGTAGATGTGAAGACGGGAACGGTTTCTTATAAATATCTTTGTTTGGATCAGGCCATGAGTTTCATTGCGTTGGACAATGCCTTGAATGAAGGGGCGATCCGCAAAAGGTTTATGGCCGATCCTTTGACTGAGAAGCCGAAGAAGTTTTTAAAGGAAGAGAAGTTTTTTGATTGATACAAACGCGTTAAGTACAGTTACAAAAATGCTGTTATTCCCGAAGGTTCCCCGATTTAAACATTCGGGAACATGTTTAAGCGGGAATCCAGATTTTTGGAACTGTATGGATCCCCGATTAAAACACTCGGGGATGACAAAAACAGTGTCATAACGTATACTGCATTTGTATGCTAGATCTTTAAGGAGCATGGATCATGTTGAAACTTATCAGTTTCCTATTTTTCTTTTTCTTATCCCTATTCTCTTTTGCCCAGGACGAGGGACAAAAGGTTTTGGTGCTCAATGATTTTGATCGGGGTTTTCGTTTCAATCTTTTAAAGGGGTTGCAAGGCGGTGATGGAGAAGAACCGGGTCTTTGTATGCCAGGGATGGGTTATGAAAAAGAAGGAGATTCGGGCCTGACGGGTGAGAATTTAAAACTTTCCTACAATGTGAAGGCGGGCGGGAGTTATTCTTTTTTTTGGATGAAGCTGGGCCCTTTTTTGAAAGGGATGGAGGGACCGACCCGCGCCTTGGATCTTTCGGATTATCATTATTTGAGCTTTTGGGTGAAGGGAGAAGAAGGCAAAGAGCGATTTAAAATTGAAATCCATCAAGATTCCGATGGGGATGGAATTTATGTTGCAGGGAAGGACATTTCAGGCTTTGTGTATGTGGATGCTTATTTAATCCATGGAGTGGGCAAGCACTGGTCGAAGGTGACTATTGCGCTCTCGGATTTTAGGAGAGTCACCGATTGGAAAAATATTCTTGAACTGGTTTTTACTTTTGAGAATTTTGCAAATGTTCATAAGATGGGAGCCATTTATGTAGACGATCTTGTTTTTGGAACCTTTCAAGGAGTGGAAAAAGATCCGCCTGGAGATTTTCCCTTTGCCCTGATGAGGGATTCCCTGAAAGTAGAGGGTTCTTTATTAAAGGAGGGTTCCGAGCTTTCCTCTTTGAAAGAAGGTTCTCTTTCTCTCTCGGGTCATCTTCCCTCTTTCGAATCTCTTCGGTGGATGATTTCTTATGATGGTGTTTCCTGGCAGACTTTGGGGAAGGCCTTTTCTTCAGGTGATCTGGAGGTGACAACCTCTCTGGATGATTCGAGGATTGATCGCACCCGGAGTTTTATGCTAAGTGTTTTGGCCTTCGATGCGAAGGGGCATTTGGTTTCTCTTGAGAAGCCTATCAAAGACTTGAAGTTGAAAGAGAAGAACGACGAGCAATTTTTAGATGAGCTTGAGAAAAAAACCTTTCAATATTTTTGGGATCATGCGAGTCGAGAGACGGGACTCATTCTCGATGCGAGCCACAATGATTTTGCAAGTATTGCGGCGACGGGCTTTGGAATTTCCGCCTATTGCGTTGGAGTTGAGCGAGGCTGGGTCCCGAAGGAAGAGGCCCAGGGGAGAGTTGAGAAGCTTCTCGATACCTTGCTCAACAGGGCTGAAAGTAAATCCGGATTCTTTTATCATTTTCTCGATATGAATGATGCGAGCCGCTTTGGCGGTTGTGAAATTTCTGTGGTGGATACGGCGATTCTCATGTGGGGGCTTTTAACGGCGGAGGAATATTTTGGGGGCAAGATCCAGGAAAAGGTTGAAAAAATTTATGAAAAAATTGCTTGGCAGGATTTTTTGGTAAAAGATCCTCAAGACATTCATTACAATATTTTTAAAATGGGATGGCTTCCAGAGGGCGGACCCGAGGGGCAATTTTTAGATGCCTATTGGGATTATTATTCGGATGAGGCGATTTTGATCAGCTTACTTGCCTTAGGTTCATCCACTCATTCTGTGGAGCCAGAGGTTTTCTATGCTTGGAAGCGTGAGAAGGCTTCTTATCCAGAAGGGGGATCCTCCTTTGTGCAAGCCTGGAGCGGAGGTCTTTTTGCTTATCAATATGCACATGATTGGATTGATTTTAGAAATCGGGTAGATCGTGCGGGTGTTGATTGGTGGAAAAATTCGGTAGATGCCACAGTGGCGAATCGTCAATATTGCATCGACCAAATGGGAAAGTTTAAAAGTTACAGCCCTTACAGTTGGGGGGTTACTTCGATGGCCTGTCCCAATGTGAATGAGATCGGTGGATGGACCCAGGTGAGCGAGGATTATACGATGAATTATGGGACCTTGCCATGCGGTACGGGTTTTCCCCTGCAAGATGGAACGGTGGGTCCTTCGGGGCCGGCAGGGTCTCTCGCCTTTTTGCCAGAACAGGTGATCCCCACTTTGCGCCACATGGTGATGGAGCATCCCGAGGTGTGGGGAGAATATGGTTTTCGCTCCTCTTATAATGTAGATTTAAATTGGTTTTCAACGAGCTATTATGGGATTGATTTGGGGGCGAGTTTATTGGCGATTGAAAATCATCGCAGTGGGCTTGTTTGGAAACTAATCATGAAAAATCCTCATGTCGTGGCGGCCCTCAAGAAGGCGGGGTTTAAGGAAAGGACTTAGCCCGCATTTCATCTGAAAATAGTCTTTACTCTTTCTTATACAATGACTCATGATGACTTGTAGTCGCCCGATTTATCGGGCAATGCCCAATGCCCCAATGTCATAGACCGCCCCATAAATGGGGCGACTACAAGGGTGCAGACGAGGCGGAATCGGCGTTCGCAGCAGAAATGTGATGAGAAATGCGGGCTAGCCCTCATAACCCCTTCATTATGACTCAGATCAGCCGAGTCGAGTCGGGGGGGAATTACATCACATGGATCTTGCAGCATCTCTGTGAAACTTCGCTCTTGTCATCCCTCTTTGAATGGCGGGATGGGCTGTCATGTGTTTCCAAACCGTTTCATCCTCGAAATTTTCAATCATGAGTATCATGATCCCTTCGTCGATTCCAACATATTCTGACGAATACCAGTTTTTATCGACATTGTAGGCGCTGGTGGGTCCGTAAGGGCCCCAAATTTTTTCCCCCTGTTCGTAGAGCATGTGGCGGAATGTCTGTAAAACAATTTTGGGTTCTAGAGGGAGGGATGCGATCACCGCATAGGGAGTGAGGGTTCCATCCTGGGACTTTTCTTGGGCTCCATAGGCTCGATAACCCTGTGGCCCATCGGAGGCTGAAAGTCCCCATCCCCAGGGTCCATAACCCTTGTGTTCGTTTTGATGTGTGATGCAAAAATTGCGATTGGAAATCACCGCCTTTTGGGCATTGGCCCAATAGTTGAGGTCACCCTCTTTTTGATTTCTTAAATCGATGAAGGCCTGTGTGTAGAGTTGAGTGAAAAGCGAATGATTCGGGTCAGAAATGAATTTTAGATCTTGATCTTGGGTCCATTCCCTTTTCCATTGTGACCAGGCCGAAGGGGGGAGGGGGTGTGTGGGAGATCCCATCGCCAAAAGATAAAGCATCATTTCCTCAGCGGTCATATTCCATACTGCAGATCCCTCGAAATCTCTTTCGGGGGTCCACTCCATGAAAAGAAGTCCTTGAGGGTTCTTGCTCATCCAAGGCCATTCGACGCGTTCATAAATTTTTTGGGCGAGGCTTTCAATTTCTGTCCCTTTGAAATATTCGCCTGCAAAGAGAACACCTGAGATTAAAAGGGCTGTGTCCATGGAGGAAACTTCCGAGTTTCCCCATCGCTTTGCCCTTTGAGGTGTAAGAAAGTGGTAGAAATATCCATGCTCTTGGGCGGCGTTGTCGTTGAGCGTCTTCAATATTCTTAATATTTTTTGATAGGCCTCGGGACGGCTGAGCCAGCCGTGTTTTTCTCCAAGCGAGTAGGCGACCAACCCAAATCCTGTTGCAGCAATGCTGATGGGTGACCCAGACGTGCTTCGGTCTTTGATAAGGCCTGTTGGGAAATCCACCTCTTTCAAGAAGTAATCGAATATTTTTCTCTGGAGAAAGGTCGCGAGTTCCTGATTTGTCATCTCCAGCATTTCAATGACTTGCTCATTGGTTTCTTGACGATTTAAGCGTTTTTGCTCTTCGAAGAGTGCTTGGGGTCCGACCAGGGCGATGTCATCAAAATAAAGAGTTCCAGTTCTAGGTTTGGCAACACGATCTTCAAAAACAATGGTTAATTCGTCCGCTTGAAAAGAGTCAGGTAAACACGAAAATTTTTTGAGAGGAATAACGATTTCCTGCCATTGATCTTGGATGTTGTATATATAAGTGGAGAAGATCTTCGAGGAATTTTTCAGTTCTATCTTAAAGCTGCGTGTGAATCCTTCCTGGCGGTCTCCCTTGACCCGAAATCTGATTTCCTCGAAGCATTTGAGCTCTAGGTTAGAGAGTGAAGTCCAAAATCCATTGTAGCCACCTCGTGGGGAGTCTACATCGTAGTGAAGTCTCAGAACCTTGTTCTTGGTTTCGGGATGCTCAGGATCGTAAACAATAGCTTCGACGCATTCCTCGTCATTGTTTTGGGGATCTTTGTCCCAGGTTCCAGAGCTTCCTCCTAAATGGTTGAGCCTTGAGCCCATATCGAAGTCGTCAATCACAAGGCGCACATGCATGGGATCTTGGGCCCTGAGGGGAGGAGACGAATGGAGGGATTCAAAAGTTTCAGATGATTTTAAGGAGGGATGTTTAAGGGATGATTCATTGGGATTGAATTCTAATTCTAATTCACCCCACGCAACATGAGAAATAAAAACAAGAGATGTCAGAAAAGCGAGATACGTTTTCACAAGGTGTCAGGCTCCTTTAAGTTTTTAACTGTAAAGTTTGCCTTCCTCGTTCACCTTGTTTTGCTATCAATGTGGATCTCGAAAATATCTTTTTCCCCTCAGACTGTCCGAAAATTCCCTCCCCCTTGTGGGGAGGGTTTTGTAGTCGCCCCATTTATGGGGCTGCCCGATGAATCGGGCGACTACACAAGCTTGAACGAGAGAGAGGAATCCAACATCCATCATCCATGATCCATCATCCACTTTCACAACAAGAGGGGAATACAAGGAATCTAAAAATCATTTATCAATTTCGAGATTCACGTTATAAAAGAAAAAAACTCATTCCCCTGATTGGTTTTTTCTCTGATGCCAATGTCATTAGGTGGTATGCCTTTCAGGTGAATGAGCCTTGAAAATAAGCCTAAAATAAAAAAAGCCTATTCTCGACAATGAATAGGCTTTTTTGCACCTCTAACGGCAGCTGACTGCCCCGACGTTACATCAGGGCTCTTAAGCTTTGCGTCGCCCGATTACTCGGGCTTTGCCTTGATCATTAGAGAATCAAAACCAAAAATCATTTTAAAAGATCCATTTCCAGAAGAACTTCTAACAGTATCTCACCCCGTTGTATGTTCGTCAAGGATTTTTTGAATATTTTTTGAATAATTTTTAAAAATCTTTTTTTGCTTATTTCGATGGCTACAATTTTTTTTTGAGGAACTTGTTCCGCATGAGAGAGGAGAAGATCACCACGGCCGGGGCCAATTTCGAGAATATTACCAAAAAATTCAGACGGGACTGCCGGATA
>JACPWU010000027.1 GCA_016196885.1 Chlamydiota bacterium
AACTCTTCTGGAGGGGCTCTATACCCCAGCCAAGGTTAAAATGGGCGTGGTGGGCTGTCCCCGTAATTGCGCTGAAGCAACGGTCAAGGACATCGGCCTTGTGGGAATCGAAGGAGGTTGGCAAGTGGTGATTGGGGGCGCGGCCGGGAAGCGTGTTCGCGTGGCTGATATTTTATGCACCGTGAAAACAACCGAAGAAGCCTTAGAAGCCGCACTCCTCTTCTTTCAATATTATCGGGAGAATGGAGAGTACATCGAAAGAACCTATGATTTTGTGGAACGAGTCGGATTAGACGAGATCCGACGCCATACTATTCTTGCTCCTGAAGATCAGAAGAAGTCATTGCTCGATCGACTCAAAAAATCAAAAGAGAAGGCCGTGAACCCTTGGGAAACCGAATCTAAAAAATCGGTGCATCCGATGCAATTTAAAGACTTTGTTCTTCCCAAAGATTCAGACGCCCTCATGGGGAGCCCTGTATGAATAAAACGCCTGCTTACAAATGGTACCGTGTTTGTGGAACCCGTGAAATTCCCGCCAAGGAAGGTCGGCGTGTGCAATTTGGAGACCACCAAATCGCACTTTTCCATCTGGGAAATGAATTTTGCGCCATTGATAATGCCTGCCCGCACAAGCAAGGACCCCTGGCCGATGGGATTCTGGGAGAAGGTTCCGTTTTCTGTCCCCTCCATGGATGGAAAATCGATTTAAAAACAGGGTGTGCATTGAGTGGTGGCCTTGGACAGGTCAAGGCTTATCCCGTCAGAGTGGTCGAGGGGGATGTTTATGTGGCGTTTGGAGAGGGGAGGCTTTGTGCAAATGCGTAAAAAAATATCATGACGGGCATATGCACTTTTGTAGTCGCCCCATTCATGGGGCAATGTGCTCTTAGCATGAATTTGCCCGATAAATCGGGCGACTACGCTTGACAAATCCAAGGATTTATGAACGAAAACTTTTCCTTAATCGATTTATTGGATGAGCAGGAACTTCCCCTCAAAAACAGGGTAAACAAGAGCGGCTATTATAGCCCAAAAGAAACCCTCATCCCCACTGAACCTCTGAAAGAAGGTGAGCAATATCGATTTCACTTTGATATGTCGAAGTGTATCGGCTGCCAATGCTGTGTCGTTGCTTGTAATGAGCAAAATAATAATCCACCTGATGTCAACTGGCGTCGCGTCGGTGAAATCGAAGGAGGATTTTATCCCAACACTCAAAAACTACATCTTTCCATGGCCTGTAATCACTGTCTGGATCCCTCTTGTTTGACGGGGTGCCCCACCGACGCTTATGTCAAATTGAGCGACGGCATTGTGAAACACCAAGCAGAAGAATGCATTGGCTGCGGCTACTGCACGTGGAATTGTCCTTATGGGGTTCCTCAATATAACTCAGAGCGCAACATCGTTACAAAATGCGACATGTGCCACAGTCGATTAAAAGACGGGGACATACCTGCTTGTGTCTCCGCCTGCCCTGAACAAGCGATTCGAATCGAAAAGGTGAATATCAGCCAATGGAGGAAGGAACATGCTCAGGCCGATGCGCCAGGCGTTCCCAATTCTGAAATGACGATTTCAACCACGCGGATCACCCTTCCTAAAAATATTCCAACGGAAATGTTGAAGGCCAATCGCCATCACATCGAACCTGAAAAACCTCACACCTCGCTTATCTTTATGACCGTTTTAACTCAAGCCGCTGTGGGCGGCTTTTTAACCCTTTGGTTGAGTGAACGACTCTCAACTTTTTTGCATTTTCTCAAACCCCTTCAGGATTTTATAGCTTTTGGAGCTACGGGAATGCTCACTGTCACAGGAGTGGCCATGCTCGCAGCCTTATTTCATCTGGGACGGCCCCTTTATGCCTATAAAGCTTTAAGGATGTGGAGACGCTCTTGGCTTTCCAGAGAAGTTCTCTTCTTCTCTCTTTTTTCAGTGATGGGTAATATTTATGCTGGATTAGCCCTCGCAAGTCATTTTTGGAAATTTAAACTTTCAAATATTTTTTATTTTGGATTGGGAGGAACGGTTGCTCTCTTGGGATTGGCCGGGGTTTATGCAAGTGCAAAAATATATCTGGTTCCCGCACGTCCCGCCTGGAATACGATTAGAACGCCTTTACGGTTTTTCTTAACAGGTTTTATCCTAGGCCCTCTTTTTTCTTTGGTCATTTATTCTATTTATGTTGCCGTAACGACTCAAGAGATTGTAGGAAAAATTTTTCATGGCCCCGCGATTGCTTTTCTTGTGGTTTCCATGCTTGCCGGATTTTTTCAGCTGGGCGTTCTCCTGGCCAGGCTTTTTAACCTCCACGAGGATCAATCAACCGAGCTTTATGGTTCGACCTTTCTACTGATTCATCGCTTTAAAAAACATTTTCTGACACGCATGGGTCTTTTGGTTATCGCTTGTTTCATCATTCCAGAAGTTCTTTTTCATTTTTTAAATCCAGAAAAGTTATCGGCAATGGGTTTAATCTGGCTTTCAAGTACCGCCTTTGTTCTTGCATCGCTTGGAGAATTCTTAGGACGCTATCTTTTTTTTGTAACGGTGGTCCCCAAAAATATGCCGGGATCTTTCTTTAGCTCTACAGCAAGGGGAAGGGATTAAAAGATTGATCTTTGTAGTCGCCCGATTTATCAGGCAATCCATTCACGGCCCCATAAATGGGGCGACTACAACTTCTTTAATTTGAATTTTTACGGAGGCAAAAGTGATTTGGTTAGAAGAAATAAAAAAATCGTTAGGCATTGACATCGCCAAAGAAAAATATGCCTACGGGCTGGATGAACAATTTGGGACTATGGCCAAAGAAAAGATCCCAGACCATTGGGTGAAAACCACCTGTGGTTATTGCTCTGTGGGATGCGGCATGTTCATCGGCGTGAGAAACGGAAAAGCGGTGAGTGTCAAGGGAGATCAGAATCATCCGGTCAATGAAGGCTATTTATGCCCCAAGGGATTGGCAGAACATTATGCCATCTCTACCTCCAATCGTGCGAAATGGCCTCTTCTCAAAGTGAATGGGAAATTTCGAAGAATTCGTTGGCCTGCTGCGATTCAGACGATGGTCGGACATTTTAAAGATATTCAGAGTCGATACGGTCCAGAATCTTTAGGTGTGATTAGCACAGGTCAACTTGTGACAGAAGAATTTTACACTTTAGGTAAACTAATCCAGCTTGGATTCAAGACAAAAAATTTTGATGGAAATACCACGCTCTGCATGGCCAGTGCCGTTTCGGGCTACAAACGCTCTTTTGGGAGTGATGGGCCGCCGGGAAGTTATGAAGATTTTGAAAAGGCTGATTTGATT
>JACPWU010000030.1 GCA_016196885.1 Chlamydiota bacterium
AATCACCCTTGTAGTCGCCCCATTTATGGGGCGGTCTATGACATTGGGGCATTGGGCATTGCCCGATAAATCGGGCGACTACAAGTCATCATGAGTCATTGTATAAGAAAGAGTAAAGACTATTTTCAGATGAAATGCGGGTTAAGGCAAGAGTTTGACAAGCAAATTGAAGGTTTTCTCAAGGGCCCCTTGATGCCAGGATAAAATTTCTTTGGCTTTGGCACCCAGGCGTTCCCGTTCTGAAGGAGAATTCAGTAGAGCATGAAGGGTTTCTTTTAGGAGAGCTGCATCTGTGACTTGAATGGCCCCGCCCCATTCCGTAAAGGTGCTGGCCATGTCTTCAAAATTTTCCATGTGAGGGCCAAAAACAATGGGCTTTCCGAAACGCGCCGGCTCCAGAAAATTTTGCCCCCCTTTGCGGGTCAGGCTTTTCCCGATAAAAACGACATCTGCAATGGAATAAATTTTTTCCAACTCTCCAACGGTGTCTACCACCAAAACATGATGAGAAGTTTGTAATTGAATCTTGGTTCTAAATTGAAAAGACAATCCTTTTTCTAAGAGCAGCTGGGCGACCTCATGGGAACGTTCAGGGTGCCGAGGCACAAGAATCAAATAGAGTTGAGGAAAAACTTTTGCCAAATCTTGATAAATCTCTACGAGAATTTCTTCTTCCCCTGAATGCGTGCTGCCCGCCAACAAAATCAGAACACCTTGTGAAAATCCCAATTCTTCACGAAGAACATTTTTTTCAGACTCTTCCAGTGGCTCAAAATCATCTTTCTCATATTTTAAATTGCCGACGACATGAACCCTGTTAGATTCAGCTCCCAGAAGCATCATTTTATTGGCCTCTTTGGCCGTAGGCCCCGTCATCAAAGAAAGCCCTTCGATAAAAGGGGTGACAAAAAAACGGGCCTTTTGAAATTTTCGAAAGGAACGCAAGGACATTCGAACATTGATCAAAGCCACAGGAATTCTCTTGCGATAAACTTGCGATAAAAAATTGGCCCATAACTCGCTCTCGGCCAAAACCACAAGACTCGGGTGAATCACATGAATGGCCCATGCGACCGAAAAATAGAAATCGAGGGGAAAATAAAGAAGGGTGATGGAGTCCGCTAAATTTTCTTTTGCGATACGATTTCCAGTTCTCGTCACCGTGGTTAAAACAAGGTGATATTGAGGCTTTTCCTCCTGAAATTTCCTCAGCAAGGGAAGAATCGCCTTTACTTCGCCAACAGAGGCCGCATGAAACCAAATGGTTTTTCGCTTTTCTAGTTCTCTCACAATCGAAAAAGGGTAAAACCCCAACCTCATGGGAAGCCCTTCCCGCCATTTATCAGAAGAGATTAATTTGTACAAAAAATAAGGACTGGCGATGAGAAAAGAGATACAAAAGAGAATGTTGTACAGGATAAGCATAGTCTTATCGTCGTTCGTTGTTTGTCGTTTGTTTTTACGAAATACGAATGACAAACGACGAACGACTCATTAAGCCCTAGGATGTGTTCCAATAAAATCTCTCATAAGGCCATATTCCCACATGGTCTCGACGCTGGCGACAGCGGCCCGCAATTCTACCGCAATCAATGGAATGCCTGCCAGAGAAATAATGATATCGGCGTTAATCACCAGTCCTTTGTCCAAAACCCGATCCAATAAATCTACGAGCGTCGCTCGACCTTGACGTGTGGGTTCCATCTGTTGCTCCGCTCCCATTTATAATTAAAAATTAAGGAAAAGTTTATTTATTTTTAATTGATTCATTTGCCCTCAGGCAAATGAATAGGGTGGCCAAGGCCCTGTGAAACGAACGTCAAAACCTTGGATTTTCCCGATCTTTTCCAGTTCTCTCCCGAGAAGCACCACTTCGTCTTTCTCTTGCAGGCAGGAGAGATTCATGATCATTTGTTTGGGTGGATTCTCTCGTCTGACTTTTTCGACATGGATTTCTTCAACACAATTGCGGATGCGCTGATAAAAATCCTTAAAATAGACATTGGCCGCTTCTTCCAGTCGCTTTTTAATGATTTCAGCAAGTTTTCGTTCCAAAAGATAAGCGACCCCTTTGGGTTTGGACTGGATTTCCTTCTCCAGATCCTGAATTTCTTTGTCATTGTGTCTAATTTTGGGAAGAACGATCGTAGGATCCCATATCACCTGTACACCATATTCCGCTTTACTTTTTAAACGCATCAATTTTCCACGAAGCTCTTCAGATTCTCTTTCCATCCAACCTTTAAGATTTTCACCCGCGGTCTTTCCGTCCATTGGCCGAATCACCATTCCAAAACTAAATGGAAGAACAGTCTCATAACGCTCCCAGGCAATATCCACCACACTTTGATGAATCAAGAGCCCATCTGCAAGGACCTTTTGATCTTCAGATTGAATGGACTTGGCCTCGCATTCCTCAACAACTGCAATCAGGCCTCGATGCAAAAGGGCCATGACAGGTTGTCCCCCAAGACCCCGAAGTTCCAGAGGTTCTTCCTGATTCCCTTGGGCGAGACAATAGATATAAAGACCTTTATCGGTCATCATTTTTCCCTCCAAATCAGATCACTGTGCACGGCCCCATGAATGGGCGGCTACATAATGGACGACACCTTTGAGTCAAGTGCATATGCCTTTTTCCTTATTCGTTTGGCGAGATGGAGCAATGCCATAAGGATCCGTTAAGCCTTGAACCATTGAATCCACCCAATCATCTAATCCTTCCCGAACAGAACGAACAGCCTCCGTGACCCCCTGCTCTTCTTTCAAATGCTCAATCGCCTTATCCAACTCCATGAGGGTCACTCCAAGCCGATTGATTTCGTCTTCCGTAAGACTTCCCCCTTCCATTCTTTTAAGGGCTTGAATCCTCAAGGTGTCTCGAATCACCTCCACAATGGCCAAAACCAGGCCGAAGAGACCCTGTTTTAAATCTTTATCGTTCATTTCAAGTTTCATGATGAGGTTGACTTACCTCCCTTTCTTTCCAAACCTTCGATTCATTTCCTCTCGAATTTTTTTTATTCGACCCCCAAATATTTTGCTATTCTGGGCTTTTTGAAAGAAGGAACCAAAACCCGGAATCACCTTGCCAACCTTCTTCAAAATTTCATCCGCGACATCTTCTTTGTCTTTCTTATTCTCTTCAGACATGAATACCTCCTTTTTCAGCCTATGTGTTCCTATAAGGCTATGCAGTTGACTCAAGTACCTTTGGTCCGTCAAGTGTAGCCGCCCGATTTATCGGGCAAATCCATGCAAGGGGCAAGGCGCATTGCCCCATGAATGGGGCGACTACAAATGAACGACATCTTTAAGTCAAGTGCATATGCCTATATTCCTAACCTCCGACACTTCTATACTTTTTGTTCTGGAACCGGATGAGCTACCCTCATATCCGAGGGAAAGGCCAAACCCCATTTTGCCGCTGTTTCAAACGAGGCCAAGGCGGCCCGAATCTTAATGGAAAGAAGTTCCACATCGCAAAGTAAAATCACAATATCCGCGTTGATCACAAGCCCCTTATCGAGGATGCGCTCCACCACATCAGCCAATGAGTCTCCCTTTGTCGCGTGAGTGAATGGCATTTATGCCTCCTCAGGTCCAAAACCGGTGACATTAAACCCTTCATCCAGCGAAATCACATAACGGTTTTTATCAAAAATGGTCGGGTGACCCAATTTTTTCAGGTACTCGTTTTCTTCGGTCACTTCAATCGTTCCTTCCCATCCCATATCCGACTTCGCCAATTTCAAAACACGAATGGAGGCCGGATCCTTACCCAGCTCTTCCTGAACGAATCCCGTGACCTTTACCTTCGCCTCATGAATATCAGACATGAAACCCTCCTTCTCTTACAATTCTTCATCATTTGACTCTTCCCCCTCTTCTTCGACGGGTTCCTGACTCCTTTTGTCTATCTCATCCAGAATCCCCAAAATCTCCTTTTCCTTTAAATTATATTCTTCCTCCCCTATTTCACCCATATCCAATTTTGATTGGAGCAAAAGAAGACGCTCCATCACTTTCTCTCGGCTGCCGTATAATTCATCCTCGGCCATATCCTTAATCTTCTTGCCAAGCCAAATCGCCAAATCATCAAAGAAAAACATGATTTTAAGACCTTTCGATCAGTTCCGCCTTCGACTGGAATTTTCCGCCTTCCTCCTCCAACTGAATGACAATCTCAACAAAGTTAAAGGGCGGAATAGGGCCCACATACTTAAACTGAATCTGGGAACCGTACCTGCCTTCTAGGTTGTTCACGACCTCATCAAAAGAGGCCTGTTTTTCATCCTCTACAAGGAATGCAACATTCATAATATTGACATCCCCCAAAACATTTTGTTTTTTATGTTGAACAGCCCAAGGGGCAAGTTCATGGATCAGCGTTTCAGCCATTTGAATGTTCTTCTCCTCCAAGGCCTCTTTCACCACATGCCCCACATCAATCAGAGCGGTGTGCCTTTCCTGTAAAGCCATTTTCATAATCTTCTCTTTAGCGGCAATCACCTTTTCGTTTTCCTGACTTAATTTTGAGAAAACCTCCTCCAGATTTTTCCACCTCGCCCTGAGGCCCAGCTCACTCTTACCTTGAATCTTTGCAAAGGTCTCCTGAAACTCCCTCACCTTCTCCTGACGCTTTAAAACCTGACGGACAATCTGATCCTTCGTCTCAGCCAGGGTGCAAAATTTCACGGGGAGCACCGGCTGAATTTGCATCACCTTTTCATTGACCAACTGATGAGCCATTAAAAAATCACGCGTCAGGTGATATTTCTTCATGGGCTCTTCTGAGACCACAGCCGCAAAATCCCCATCGCTTACAACCTCAATCGCACTCGTGCCGTGAATCCCCTGAGCTTCAATCTTCAGAGGCGCTTTATTTTCAATCACGCAATAGACCCAAAATCCCATCTTTTCCATAACATCAGCTCCTTCATTAACCACTGCCCCATAAATGAGGCGACTACATCACGATTCACTACCTGCCCCATGAATGGGGCGACTACAATGGCCTGCTACTTGTAGTCGCCCGATTTATCGGGCAATCCATGCTACGCAGCTATTCATTCCAATGTAGTTGCAGGGTTACAAAACTAAAGGGGGCCATGGGCCCCACCGATTTGACGTCCAGCCTGTCCCCAAATTTCTCAGCCAATTTTTCAGCGGATTGATCAAATTCCTTGAGCCAATCCTTATCAATTAAAAAGGCTTCATGGATGACAACCTCATCGGCCCCAGACTCCATCGTTTTAGAGCCCTTTGCCAATTTTTTAAACGGCACGAGATAGCCTTCACCCTCTGCCGCCTTTTTTTTCTCCAACGCAGCCGCTACCAGTTCCCCCGCGTGAATGAGGTCTCTTTGAGTTTGAGGGGGTTTAGCGGATTTCAAGTCTCGAATCTTTCGATTCTCCTGGGCAATTTCTTGATAAATTTTCTTCATGTCTTTCCAACGAACCTTGATGTCCATTTCAACTTTTCCATCCATATCTCTCAAAAGATCCGTCAACTCCTTCGAATTCCTTTCCAAAAATGAAATAATTTCGTCTGAGGTATCGGCCACCGTGCAGAAACGCATCGGAAGAATATTATATAACTCCATCACCTTCTCGATCACCTTCATGTGGGCGGTCATATTTTCTCTGGAAAGGACGTAATGATCCATCGAGGCATTGCTCACCACGGCCGCTAGGCCCTCAGAACCAAGGGTCATCACCTCGTCCGATTGCCCCCCAATCCCAATGGGGCCAAAATTCTCAGCCCCATTGCTGGAAATAATCCCGTAAATATATTTTCCCACATGCTTCATAACCTAACCCTTTCCATTGATTTGAAACAAGTCCACCTTCCAGGGCTGACGACCTCCCTGACAGTAATCTAGCAGCAGGTCATACGCCTCGTGAATTTTTTGGAATTCCTGATCGTCCAATTCGGGATGAATGTCCGGATGGCATTTCCGTGATTTCTCTTTATAGGCGTGTTTCACCGTTTCCAAATTTTGATCGCCTTCCAAACCTAACACCTCCTTCGCCCGGCGGATCTCTCGCTCCTCAAATTCCTTGACCAAAATCATAGAAAAACTATAAAGCGGCAGAGGTCCAATGCAACGAAAATTAAATTTTCCCCCACATATCCGATCCAGATGCTCGACGGTCTTAAAAAACGAATCCTCCTGGCCATTTTTGAGCAAAAAGGAGGCGTTTAAAACCATGTCGTCATTCATCGTGTCATGTAAGGCGCTCTCTTGACTCACTTTTTTTAAGGAAAACAGAATCTCGTCAGCCCATTGATTCGCATAGTCCTTTAATTTTGCCGCTAGGCTCATCCCCAAGGCAATCTTTTCATCCTTTTCTCTCTCAGGCGAAAATGTTTGAATCGCTTTTATCCGACTTTCAATTTCTGGATCGCCTTCAGCCATTCCTTTTAGAACCTCCCTGGAATCCCAAGTGACCACGACATCCGTCTCGAAACAATCCTTCATCTTTGAAATCCACTCCTCAAGACGCCTCTCGTTTTGTAAAAGGACCGCACGTACTTCTTCCTGATCCCTTAAGACAGTCCCAAATTTGCACGGGAGAATAAATTGGCTCTTCATAATCATCTCCAGCGTCTCCTGATGCGTTAATAAGGTCTTGACCAATCTTTCTTTGCTCAAAAGTCCGAAATCTTCCTCAGGCGCGGGTCCAATCACGGCGGCAATATTTCGACTGGGCAGAGCTTCAACCTTTCCCCTTCCAAAGTCCGCTGTTTCAAAACCGATTGCGCCAAAGTCTTTTAACGCGTTCGATTCAACAATCCCGTAAAGATAAGAACGCATATCTTAACCTCTCACTTTTTAGCCTTCCGAGCGATTTGAATCGCCTCTTGGAAATGTTCTTTCCTCACAACAAATTTCTCCACCAATCCATTGGACTTATCTTGATGCTCTCCAATAAATTCCCTAATCGCCAAGGTCACCGCCTGCCTGCAAAGGGCTGCAATATCGGCCCCGCTGGCCCCTTCTGTTTCTCGAGCCAGCGCTTCTTTGTCCACCTTTTTTTCGACTGGGGTTCCCTTCAAATGAATCTGAAATATCCCCTCTCGTGCTTTAAGATCCGGAGGACCCAGCATAATAATATGATCAAATCGGCCCGGCCGGATCAGGGCCGGGTCAATCAAATCCACTCGATTGGTCGCACCCAAGATAATCACGCCTCGAAGCTCCTCCGTCCCATCTAACTCTGTTAAAAATTGACTAAGGGTCCGACCCATAACCCCGGAATCACCATCGCCTGAGCCCCTTCTCGGAGCCATGGAATCCATCTCATCAAAAAATAGAACACAGGGAGCCGCGGACCTTGCCTTTTTAAAAATCTCCCGAACGCCTTTTTCAGTCTCCCCCACATATTTCGAAACCAATTCAGGGCCTTTAATCGAAATGAAATTGACCTCGGACTCCGTTGCCAACGCCTTTGCGAGTAAAGTTTTCCCCATTCCTGGAGCACCTATCAGAAGAACCCCTTTATTGGGTTTGAGATTTGCCTTCTCGAAAACCTTCGCATAGTGAAGGGGCCACTCTGCTCCCTCGATGAGCAATTTTTTCACAGCTTCAAGTCCCCCAATATCCGACCAGCGCACATGGGGAGTCTCTAGTGAGACCTCACGAATGGCGGAGGGCTCCACCTCATTCAATGCCTGTGTAAAATGTTCTTGTGTCACTTCCAGGGACTCGATCACTTCAAGGGGAAGGTCTTCGATGCGCATTCCTCTTTTTTCCAAAACCTGTCTCAGGCAGCTCATCGCGGCCTCCCTGGCCAATGCCTCAACATCAGCCCCCACATAGCCATGGGTGATATCCGCTATCCTCTCCAAACTCACATCTTCGGCCAGGGGCATTCCACGCGTATGGATTTCAAGTATTTTAAGCCGTCCATTGCGATCCGGAATTCCAATCGTAATCTCGCGATCAAACCGGCCGGGCCGCCTCAAAGCAGGATCCAAAAGATCCGGCATATTGGTCGCCCCAATCACAATCAGCTCGCCCCGCGATTTTAATCCATCCAAAAGAGACAAAAGCGTGGCGACAATTCTTTTCTCTACCTCCCCCTGGACATTCGCCCTCTTGGGGGCCACTGAATCAATTTCATCAATGAAGATAATGGCTGGGGCATGGAGCCTCGCCTCTTCAAAAATGGATCGTAAATGACTTTCGGATTCGCCGTAAAATTTATGCACGATCTCAGGGCCATTGATCGTGTAGAAATTGGCCTCCGATTCATGAGCCACCGCGCGGGCAATCAAGGTCTTTCCTGTCCCTGGAGGTCCATAGAGAAGAACCCCCTTCGGGGGATCAATTCCCAATCGCTCAAACACCTCAGGATGTTTAAGGGGCAGTTCCACCATCTCCCGAATTCTCTGAATCTCCCTGGTCAAGCCACCAATGTCCTCGTAAGAAACACCGGGACGAGTCTTTTCTTCACCCTTTACAGCCTCCCCTTCAATTTTGATTTGCGTTGAAGATGTGATGAGAAGAGGACCCTCGGGCGAAGTATTCACCACTTCAAAATCTCGAGTCCTCGATCCAAAAAGAGTCGCGCGGACCCGATCCCCTTTAAGGACAGGCAACCCCTCCAGGAGACGGCCCACATAAGGATCAGACGAAGGCAGGGCACCTTGTTTTGAGGAACTCAGCGTTGTTTTGAGCCACAAGGTTCTCGCGGGCTCAGCAGTTGTAGCAAAAACTAAAACCTTCCCATCTAAGCCAATTTTTGCATTTTCGCGAGTGACTCCATCAATCTGAATGTAATGCTTCCCTCGATACTCCTCGTAGGTCGGAGCCAGCTTCGCCACCGTCTTATGCTTGCCTTCAATAAATATAATATCCCCGACATGGCAGCCCAATTTTTCCATATCGGACGGATCCAAGCGGGCAATCCCACGCCCTACATCCCTCACCAAAGCTTCTGCAACACGGAAAGTGAGGGAATCAGACTTAGAATCAGCTTGTTCCTTTTTTACAGTACTGGCCATCTTTCACCTCGTTTCCAAAGCCCAATCGTACGCTCGAAACCCCAACACCCAAGGGAACCGCGCAAAAGCCGGGGTTTGGAAAAGAATATATTCATTAGCATATGTATTTGACTCTAAAGCGTAGCCGCCCGATTCATCGGGCAATCCCCCATGCACGGCCCCATGAATGGGGCGACTACAAATGGACGACATTTTTAGGTCAAATACATGAGCCTGTAGATCTATTTTTCTTTCTTCCTGAGCTTCAACTCCAACATCCCATTTTTATAACTGACTTGGGCACCCGCTTCCTCCACGGGTGTTTTAAGCAAAATCTCTTTGCTGTACTTACGCTTTCCCGTCGTGGATAAATTCACCACATCCCCATGAATCTCGTAATGAATCTCACTCTCGCTTACCCCTGGCAGCTCGGAAACAATTTGCACTGTAGTACTATCCTCAAAAACATCCACAATGGGCTCTCGGGTCTCTTCCACGACCGGACCTTTGGGGGTTTTTTTAATATTGCCAAAGGCCTCAACGACAGGTTTTGTCTTTCCACCGGCCCCTGCCATGGTCCGAACGGTGAAGCCAAACACCCCTTTCATATCCTTCTGGCCAGGCACTGTAAATTCACCCTCCTTTTGAATCACGCCTCCCTCTTCCTTAATCTTGTCAGCAAGTTCAATTAAATTCCCCAATCCTTGAAACAACCCGCCAAAAAGGCCCCCCGTCTTAAACTCAAAGGGAAATTTAACCTCTTCACCCGACTCATCCTTTTTCTTTTCTTTTTTCATATCCTCCACCTCCAGTCTCTCTCTTTCAGTGAATTAAAATTTAGGCATACGTACTTGCCCCACGCATCCTCGTAGCGTAGCCGCCCGATTTATCCCCCCACCCAATCCAGCTGTTATCTTTAGCACGTTCGTAAGCTTATGACCCGTGCATTGATCGCTAAACAATCCCGCCACCTTCGATAGATTGGGTGGGGGGATGAATCGGGCAAATCCATGCAAGGGGCACGGCCCCATAAATGGGGCGACTACATCCGTCAAGCGTAGTCGCCCGATTTATCGGGCAACATCCATGCACGGCCCCATAAATGGGGCGACTACAAATGGACTCAGTGCGTAAGCCCATAAAATTAATACGCCAGACTCATCTTCTTCACCCGACTGCCACTTTCTCGCAATTCTTTTTGCTCAGCTTTTTTGTGAGGCCGCCTGCCTGAAAGCTTTCGATACTGACTCTCAGTCCCCCGAATATCCGCTTCAATCCCTTTCATAATCTCCTTGGCTTCGTGCAACTGATGCGTCAAGGTGTTGATTTTGCTGAGCAAACTCTGACGCCGGACCGTGAGAATATAAAGCCGATTGACCTGTTGAACCGTTCCGGTATTCTTAAGAGTAACGGTCCGGATATCTGAAGAGCCTCGACTGGTTGAAGATCTCCTCAATAATTTCATTTGCACTGGCACGGCCCTCCTTTTTTTCTTTTAAGGGTCTCTTTTCGGTTTCTTCCCATTCAAACCAAATTGATGAATGGCTCTCTCCACCACTTCCTTGACCTTGGCTGAAGTTGTCTTACTTCCGATTCTCGAAGTTTCTGAACAAAGAACATCCAGACAAATCTGTTTAAAAAGAGAATGGTCCGCACCCAGACAAACCCCTTTTCCATAATCCTGAACGGTTTTGGCAATCATGATACAGCCCCGAATGGTGGGCGCAAATTCATACTGGCCATGCTCCCTCAAATAGCGAACGATCTTCACAATCTTTAAGGCGACTTCCCTGGAAAGTCCTGATCTTCTTGCAGTAATCGCGCATTCTGTCTCCTCATCAAAGGGCTCCAGATCCAGTGTCACCATCCGATCCCGAAGCGCATCTTGAGAGCGATGAACGCCGGCGTATTCCTCCGGATTCGAAGTAAAAATAGCCCGAAAATTGGGATGAACCTTGATACAACTCTCTCCATCGTTTCTACCCCCTCCGGGAAGATCCAGAATTCCCTCCTGAAGAACCGAAAGAAGAATATTATTGGCCTCAGGCCTTGAACGGGTAAATTCGTCATAAATCAGCGTATAACCATTTTCCACAGCGACCGTCAAACGGTTATCCACCCATCGCTTAGAAGAGTCTTCTTCAACCTTCAAAACAGAAGCAATAAAATTATCTCGAAGTTTGCTCACATGATAACCCGTCTGAGCCCCCACCAATTCGTCTGTGGTCAGTTGTTCATCTCCATGGATCATAATGACGGGCCTTTCTAAGAGCTCGGCAACACGCAGGGCCGATGTCGTTTTCCCTGTCCCCGAAATCCCTCTAAAATGGACAGGAAAACCCGCATTCAAATAATGGAGGGCCCTCCCTTGAATTCCTTTAACGAAGGGCGTCTCTACAAAATCCGCCCCCGCCTTCGGTTGTAAAATTGTAATCTCACTGGTTTCCATTTTAAACCTTTAGGGGAGATCAGGCCCTCCGACATCGCGTCTGGGGGCGTGATCTTCCGCGAAATTTTTTGATCCTTAATGCTTCTTGGCTGTCTTTGGCGTAGCCTTCTGGGCCATATTTCTCACACTCGTATCGAAGTGCCGCCTCTTCTCGGCCATCTCCTTTTCAACCTTCTGAAAGGCCTGATGACCCGCTTTGCATTCCTGATGAAACGCCTTGCTCTCCTTATGGAATCCCTGACACAACTTACCCACACTGTCGGTCAGGTTACCCACGAAAGTTCCTAAATCCGCATGCAACCCTCTTGCCATTGCCTTGCGATCTTTCCTCGTATGATCTAGAAACTTATGGGCATCATTCGTTATTCGATTAACCTCGGCGACATTATGCCCAAGGAAATTAATACGGTCATTGAACGAAGAGAGGATGCTTCCTCCCAGATTGGCCATACCTGTTGCAAATCCCGTGAATGCCATGATATTCATCTCCTTTCCTAATCAGGATAAACTTCGTATCCTGTCACCATCTCTTTCCCTGATGTCTTCTCGCCTTCCGCCGGTACAAGTCAAATATTCATCGGCCAAAGCGGCGGTCTCGAGCCTAAGCTTAGAACCTAAATCATCAAGGGTCTTTTTGAATTCCCTTAAAGTAAGCTCATCCTTTTTCTGTAAAAGATACTGCATCTTCTCCCCAATCAGGGCTTGTTCTTCTTGAAAACACCTTAAACTAACCCTCGTATCGGCAATGGAACCCTGAATCCCCTTCTCCAAAGAAGGGACATCTAAAAAGATCCCCTCCTCGACCCCTCTCTTCAACTGAGCCGCCAACTCTTTTTGCCTCTTTAGAAAAGAATGCAAAGTCAGCCTAATCTCTTTCTCTCTAGCCCGCTGATAAGCTAAAAGAGGCATCGTGAGCACATCAAAATCCTTTTTCCTAAACGACTCAACTTTGGACAATGTTTCCCTTAAATTTTCCTGAACCATTTGATTGGCAACACGACATTGGTCGAGCATTTCCATACTTTTTTCGATAATCTCCTGTACGGCACAAATGTTCTCATCGTAACCCCTGATCGCGTCTGCTGTAATCCTCTTAATCTCCTCCAACTCTGGTGCTCTCATGAAAACTCCTCCACTTTTCTTTGGAAAAGCTTGGTTTGGCAAAGTCAAGCTCACCTGAAATCATCCGCTAAACTCGTGTCTGAGGTCGGCTCGACAAACCATTTCCCTCGTCTCCCGAGGGATTCCTTTTCCCTACGCAGGCTGAGCCGCCGTCTGTGTAAGACCGATCGCTTCAGCATACTTAAGATAGGTCTCGACACCCGCGCATACGACACGGGCTTCCACGCTCAGGAACTCAATTCCCACCAACGAGACCCTGGCCCATGCATCGATCACGATTCCCTTATCCAGAATCCGATCGACAACCTCTGCTAATGAAGAACTCGCCATTGATTTTTGAACTGCCATTTGACACCTTCCTTTCTTCTTTTGACCTCTTCCAAGCGTCGGAAGCAATAAAGCAATATGCGTACCAAAAATTTAGATGTCATCGCAAAGGCACTAAGCACGTGATGATCTCACTATGGCAATAGTAAACAACAGGCATATGCACTTGACTTTTTGTAGTCGCCCGATTTATCGGGCTATCAACGGATTGCCCCATGAATGGGGCGACTACACTTCACGGATCAAGGTACTTAAAGTCAAGTGCATGTGCCTTATAAGCAAAACAGGGTTTTCAGAGATTTTAGAACTGGAAAAATCGGCAAAGGATTCCCTCATTCAGGAATTAAATCCTGATTTCTGGGTATAAAAGCGTAGGGGTATTTTGTGGGTTTAGTTCACGCGGGATTTAGATTATTGTTGACCCTCCCACATGACTTTAAGCAGAAAGATCGTATCTTTTCTCAAATTGGCTTTAGCCCACACCTTCTGTTTTTCATCCAGCAGTTCACCCATGCCGGAGAGGATGTGCCTGTCCCCCATTTTTTCCAAAAGGTCGATACATTTCTGCAAAAAATTCTTGAATGACATGCCAACTCTGGTTTCGACAATCCCTTTGTTGATGGGCCAATTTTTCTCCAAAAAATGCCAAGTGTCATAAATGTCGCGATTCGTTTTACCCATTCGTTCAACCATCGCCACCAGCTTGTGCGCCACCATGTCCTCCCGTGTCATAACCTTCATGGAAATACCCAGATAGGCCTTCACTTCATACCTTGATCCGAATTCCCTTCGGTTGATTTCCACCTTGATATTCTGAGCACCCAGGACTTTATTATCATAGGA
>JACPWU010000031.1 GCA_016196885.1 Chlamydiota bacterium
CATGACTTTCAGTCACAAAGGGGGATGAAAATCACCCTTGTAGTCGCCCCATTTATGGGGCTGCCCGATGAATCGGGCGACTACAAGTCATCATAACTTATTGTATAAGAATAACTAAAGACTATTCTCAGATGAAATGCGGGCTGAATCTTCCGCCGACCCCTCTGGCTCGGGTGAAGACCCCTCGGATTTTATCCTTTGACCCTTCGGTATCTGAATATGAAGTTGATCAATGCGGTATTTCAAAATCCTCCGCGTGGTTCCGAGAAGTTTCGATGCCCGCGTAAAAACACCATTGCATTTGCGAAGGGCCTCTTCAATGATCTGCTTTTCAAAGGCTGCCACAATGTCATGCAAAGAAGCGCCCTGCCCTGTGCTCCGATCAAAAATCGTCTTTTGCAGTTGATGCATGCGAATTTGCTGAGGCAAGTCCTCAATGTGAATAATGCTGTGATCCATCATCACCACCAGATTTTCCACCGCATTTTGGACCTCGCGCACATTGCCAGGCCAATCATACACCTGAAGCGCTTCCATGGCCTCCTGAGAAAAACCCTCGACTTTGACATTCGCACCCGTGCGATAGCGGTCCAGGAAATGATACACCAAAAGGGGTATGTCCTCTCTTCTTTCCCTCAAAGGCGCGAGCACAACGGGGACCACCGTGAGACGATAATAAAGATCCTCACGGAAAGAACCGTCTTTAATCGCCTTTTCCAAATTTTTATTCGTGGCCGCGACAAAGCGCACATCCACTTTAATGGATTCCGTTCCACCCACCCTTCTAAATTCTTTCTCCTGAATGGCCCTCAAAAGTTTGGACTGAAGCTCCAGCGGCATGTCGCCAATCTCATCCAAGAAAAGGGTGCCTCCATTGGCAATTTCAAGTGTTCCGTCTTTCCTTTGAATGGCGCCTGTGAAAGAGCCTTTTTCATGCCCAAAAAGCTCGCTTTCCAAAAGTTTATCTGGGACCGCAGAGGTATGCACCACCACGAAAGGCTTTTCCTTGCGATTGCCATTGTAATGAATGGCACGGGCCACCAACTCTTTTCCTGTTCCGCTTTCTCCCGTGATGAGCACATTGGAATTAGAATTCATCACCCGCGTGATGGTCTGGAAAAGATCCAGCATCTTGGGGCTGTTTCCCACAATGCTGTCAAACTGGCGGGATTTCTTAAGCTGACCCCGCAAATGATCCATTTCATCCCGAAGCTGACGCTGCTGCAGTGCCCGCTTGACAAGACCCAGAAGTTCATTGATCTCAAAAGGTTTATGAATGTAGTCAAAGGCCCCTAATTTAATGGCCTCCACCGCCGTCTTCACCTTCTCCTGACCCGTAATCATGATGACCTGTGTGTCAGGCTTTAAAGAGCGGACCCTTTTTAAAACCTCAATCCCGCCCATTCCAGGAAGCAGCACATCCAGCAAAACCAAATCCGGATTTTCTTCATTTAAAACTTTAAACGCCTCTTCGCCGCTCAGAGCCGTCACAACATCATAATTCTCTTTCAAAAGCTGCTTCAGAGAATCCTGAGCACTCTTTTCATCATCCACCACCAGCACCTTCGGCATCTTGGTTGTTTTCACTTAGATCACCTCTAATTTGCTGTTCGCTCGATCCCGAATGATCTGCGATCCCGAGGGACCCTTTCCCTCGGGAGGCATTTCAAGGGTTAACCGCACAGGAATGGCGACACTCACCTGCGTCCCCTTTCCCTTGAGGCTTGTCACACGAACACATCCCCCATGATCTTCAATAATTCTTTTAGCAATGGTCAAACCCAAACCGATGCCCCGGATCTTGGTCGAAAAAAAGGGCTCAAAAATCTCGGGTAAATGTTCATCAGCAATACCCTCGCCTGTATCCTCAATCTGAATCAAAAGTGCTTCATCCTTCATTTTGGTTTCTCCCAGGCTTGCTGGATCCGCCATCTTGGTGAGCACCGTCAGAGTCCCTCCCCTGCGACCCATGGCCTGAAGCGCATTCTTTACAATGTTCGAGAGCGCCTTCACCATTTGAAGACGATCCATCAGAAGCACGTTGATTTGATGTTGAAAGGCCCGCTCGACACGAATCCCTGTCCAATCCACTTCCTTCAAAGAGGATAAACTCTCCTCAATCACCTCTCGAACATCCTCCGGTCTCCATTTCAAATCTGAAGGATGCGCAAACACCACAAAATTATCCACCAAGGTTTTAAGCCTTTCCACTTCTCCGGTGACCACCTGCCCAAAATCCTTTCTGAAGCTCTCATCCACATATTTTTCGGGCAGCAATTGGGAAAAGGTCTGTATGGAAACGAGACAATTTTTGAGTTCATGTGAAGTGGCCTGCGCCATTTTAGAAATAAACTGAAGCCGCTCCTGACTGCGCAATTGTTTTTCTTGGTCCTTAATGACCGACAAATCCGTAAACATCATGACCGTCCCCAAAAGCGCTCCGGATTTAGAAATCAGGCGAGAGGTACTTAAGCCCAAACATTTCTGGGCATTGAGCCTCACCTCATGACGCTGATAAGAACGCCCCTTTTCCAAAGTCTCTTGAATGGGTTGGCGAATGGCACCGGGCAAAATGGAATAATCTTTTCCCACCAATCTAGACGCCTTTTCATTCAGAAAATCCTCAGCTGCCTTATTGATATGGGTCAAAAATCCTCGATGATCAACCGTGATAATCCCGCTGGCCGCATGCTGAACCATGCTCTCAATGTAATTCATCTGATAAATCAATTCTTCATGAAGAAAAGAGGCCGACACGGCCATGGCCAATTGTGAAGCAAGTGCCATCATCAAGCTGATTTCATCCTCCGTGAAAGAGGAGCCCGAGACCTTCTCACCCAATGAGAAAACACCCATCACCCTTCCATTCTCCAACATCGGGACCACCAAATGGGCCTTTAAAACATCCAAATCCTCTAAAATCTTCCGATTCTCCTCAACCCAATTTCTAAAATGCCCTGAATCCCGGTTCAAAACCCGCCCCTCTTCCAAATACCGAATCCCCTTTTCACTCCACACCCAAGGATCCCGTATCATTTCCAGAGGTAATCCCACCGCTCCCCTCACCTTAAAATTCCCCATGTCATCCTTCAACAAAACGGCCCCGCGGCGCACCCCCAGCATATCCACCAAAACCAGAAGAAAATAATTAAGAAGCTTCTCCAAATCGTGGTGAGTGGAAAGAATCTTGGCAAAATTCTTCAGAGCCTCCCGATCTCGATAAACCCCTTTAAAAAAGGCATTTTCGAAAACCGTTTTCTGGGAGACATGTTCGCGGTCTCCTTCCTCTTTCGCCTTTTGAAAAGAGCGCGTCATTTCCAACTCTTTCTTAAGGCCTTGAGACTCCAAGGCCAAGGCCACCTGCCGCCGAACCAATTCAGAAGGAGAGCTAAAATAAAGGACCGGGCCGAATCCGATGGACAACATCTCACCCAATTCATGATGGTAAGAACCCGGTTCATTCATCGAGAGAAGAACCTTTAAATGAGAAGAGCGGTTTCCCAAAAGGCGTGCAAAGGCATGGGCATTCGCGCCAAAGGAGAGAAAATCGAAAATGATCAAATCCACAAAATCGATCAGTTCGACCACTTTCTCTTTTTGGGAAGCCAAGAAGAAGGTACAATCCGACGAGAGGATTTTTGAGAAAAATCCCTGCCGGTCGTTTTCACAAGATATCAAAAGCACTCGGTTCACAAAGTGTCTCGTTTCTCCGAAGTGCAACGTCGCCCACTGAAAATATATCAGCTCTTAAAAAGAGAAGCAAAGAAAATAATAATAAAAAAACAGCATTCGGCCATCAGCATTCAGCAGACAGATGTCATCCCGGAGAGCGAGAACGGACTCCCTCCTTCGCTCTCACGGCGAGGCAAGCGTTGATGGCAGAATAAAAGTGAGCACCTTACCTTAGGCGCGTATCTATGCAATCTTGCACGAAATTCGAAGCACGAAACAAATTCTAAATTCAAATATTTAAACAGGCATACGCACAGCCAGATCATGGTAGTCGCCCGATTTATCGGGCAATCCGTGCAGCCCCATAAATGGGGCGACTACAAATTCTTCAAAAGCGCTTTACGAGAGGGGGATCAAGTGCAGAAGCCAAATTTTAAATTCGAAACGTTTCGAATTTAGTGCTTTTGATTTATCCAATTTTTGGGGTGCTCACTTTTATTTTGCATATAACCGATAAGATCCCTACAGGAGCCATTTTTCATTGTCACACTTCACAAACCAGGCCCAGAAAGACGGAGTAACTATCCCAGTTCACCTCATTCAAGGGCTGATCCGAAGAAGAGCCATCCGCACCAAAAACTGTTTGCGTTCCAGAATCCGTGGACCAGCTTTGAAACTCAAAGCCCGCCTTCACTGAAAAGTGCTTGGAAAACTGATAGGCCACGGCACAGGACACCCGAACGCCCCCTCCATCCGCCTCATCGCTAAAACTCACTGGATGCGCAAAGTCTTCGCGGAGATTCCAATCGGCCTCGGCCTCATAATCTGCCCAATGATATTCAAGGCCCACGAGAAATGAAAAGCGATCCCCCGGTTCTGCGGCCAGATCAAGCCCTATCCAAGGCCCCTTCCACTTCGTCTCGTACGAACTGTCCAGGGCATCGATCGGGCCCACAGGACCCGTCAACTCAGGGATGGGACTGATCTCTTGAAATCCATTTCTCGCAACAAGGTTTTGCTCATGATGGGAATAGCCTACAAGCGGGGTTAGGCTAAATCTCCCTTTGCCGAACCTGAATAGATACCCCGCCCCCAAAGACCCATCAAAAACATGGCCGTCGTTGGCATCCGCCGTCGCCCTTGAAAATTCAAAGGTTCTGTCATCCCCGAGAAAATCTGAATCCTGAACTTTTCCATCATAAATCCAGCCATAATCAATCGAACCCTTCAGGGCAATGTGCCTTTTCAAAAGAAGCTCGCCGGAACCCTTGATTTGATAGCTCTCGACATTATCCCAGGTGAGTTCTGATAAAATATTTGGATCATATTGAGGTCCTGCAACATTCCAAGTTAAATCATCTACCCGATAGCCCTGCGTAAAATCAAACGTTCCCTCCATATCTTTGGGTTTCCCAACAGCGTCCCCCCACACGAGGCCACAAGATAAAGATGTAAACAAGAAAATGATAGAAAAAAAAAGTGCTTTCATTGCCTCCCCCTATTCTAAATTTTCCTAAAAATCAAACCTCATCCCCCCACTTTGGATTCCCGCTTACCCCACAGGGGCTATTTCGTTGAAACCTGCGGGAATGACAAGCAAGAGGTATGAGCTAAACTGTTACAAACAAAAAGGGCGAGTCCACTGAAAAATCAGAGGGACCCGCCCTTTTTAAAATAACTTCAGTGACAGCTAGATTAGAACCTCCAAACCACGCCGCCGCCAACGAGGAAGCCATTCAATTCCACATCCTCTTCACCCTCTACCGGAACATTCACGTCTGGATCATTGAAGTAGAATCGCATATCGACATAGCCAGAGAAATTCTCATTGAAGTGATATTCCACTCCGCCACCCACCTGGCCAGCAAGGCTGTCATCAATGTCAACCCCATCAATGGAAATATCGTTAAACGCAATACCAATACCTCCAAAAAGATACGGGTCTACCATGTAAACGCCAGGCCACAGATTGACACGCCCATTCACCAGCAAAGGAACCGTCGTCACATCACCACTGTCATCTGAAAAATCCAACTGAGACCACCCTGCCTCTACTTCAGCAGCAAAATACTCATTGAACTGATAACCGGCCTTGCCCCCTGCGAAAACATCCGCGGACAAATCATCGTTAAAAGGAATGAAGGCCTGAACATTGGGCTCCACATAAAAACCATGCAGCATAAATGGACATTCGCCAGAGGCGTCATCTGCCATAGCAGCCTTCCCCAATCCCAGTGTCATCAATATCAACGCAACTGCTAAAAATTTCTTCATTTTAAGGACTCCTTTCTTATGAATGTATACTCGAAAATGAAGCGCCACGTAAAATGGGTCGCTCCCGGACTTAGGGTAAAAAATCCCCTGAGGCATATCTAACACAGCCCGTGTGATATCCCTCTGGAGAATAAAGCGCCTAAGCCCCCCTCTTGACAAACCGCCCGATTTTGACTCGCAATAAAAGAGCGAGAAATCAGGGATCATTTGCGAAGGGATAAGACATTCCCACCCCCCTGTTGCGGTGAGTTGCGAAACACATTATCACAAGTGGATTTTAAAGGGAAGTGAAATTTTTTCTGAAAATTGTTTTTGGAGGCACGCAATCATCCATCGCGCCCGTCCTTTTACATCACACCGCTATGAACGACCTACAGGAAGAACGACGCTCATGGTTGTCCCTTGACCCAAAGCACTTTGAACCTGTATCTTTCCCCCCTGGGCCTCAACAAGTTGGCGAGAAATAGAAAGACCTAACCCCATCCCCTTCTCCTTCCTCGCCGTGTAAAAAGGTTCAAACAACCGGGTGAGCGTTTCCTCATCCATCCCGATTCCAGAATCCTTGAACGTGACCTCGTAAAATTGCCCTTCGTCCCTTTTGACAAACTCGGAACGAATCTCAAGCGTTCCTCCTTGCGACATCGCCTCCATTGCATTCTTCATTAAATTGAAAAAAACCTGAGCCAATTGGTTCTGATCTGCCTCGATCAAAACTTGAGGGCCCCAAAAATTTGTCGAGACATGGACCTTGCCCTTCTTGAGTTTAGGCTCCATCAGATTGAGTGTCTCCTGAAGGGGTTTACGAGGATCAAGAGCGGCAAGCACAGGCTTCTCAATTTTGCCCACATGCGTGAGCTGCTGGGTCAAACCTTCCATCCGATC
>JACPWU010000028.1 GCA_016196885.1 Chlamydiota bacterium
TAAAACCAGGGCATGAGGCCGAGGGGATTAGACCCCGTTTGGGCTTGCGTAATTCCATTGATTTCTCCAGGGGCTTGTTTTAACATTTGAATGAGGGCACGAGACAACTGAATGAACTGACTCAAAGACTCGCGTAAAGAAGTACTCGGTGGAGCGCTGGTGAACATCGCTGTACTGCTGCTTACGGCGGGGGCGATCAGCGATGCGTTTATGGCATTTAAGCTCTGGACCAAGGTAGCAGTGCTATCATTGGGAGCTGTGGTGCTTGTAGGGGGGGTGTTCGTATATCCCAACAAAGATTCACACAAGGAGGAAAGGTAAAATGGTAATTCTTGTTGGTTTGGCAATTTTTGCAGTGGTGATGGCCATTCTTGTGAATGTTGATGACTATCGGAAGGCCCACCACCCCCACCATCGTTAGGAAGGGCACGCAATACTGCTTGCAAAGATTCAGCATTTTGCTGTGCGGCTTTTAAAAGTCCTGTAAGATCTTCTTGTTCCCCTTCTATCCCCATTCTCTGAAAAAGTAAATTTCGAGCCTCTAGATCTGGAACCAATTGATGAAGGGCGGCTACGGCCAAGGCACGTGTGGCCGGAGTCTCACTTGTTAAATTTCCTCGAAGACCCTCGAGTAATTGTTGACTTTCTTCATCCAACTGAAGTCCTTCAAGATTTTCTTGAATAAGTTGAGCAAAGGGTCCGGCTTTTTCAGCCCATTGAACGAGTATTTGATTAACGGCAAAGGCAGCTGTTGTATTTCCTTCTTTATTCTTCTGGCTTACCTCAATCAAAGCTTTAAAGACTTGAATAAATTCTGTGAGTCGAGCTTGTAAATGTTCCGGCGTAAGTTGTGCTTCTAAAGAAAGGGTTGGATCACCTAAGGCGTCTCCTGGTTCTTCTCCGTCTCCTTTTAAAACACTGGAGAATTCTTTCATTTTTCTAAAATAAATATCGCGGTCTTCAATTTTTGAGGTGTGAGGGGCAATCACCCAATAACCGATATTCGCAGCCTTCAGTTTTTCTTTGATGCCCTCTGTGTGAAAACCTCCCACAACCAATGCGACAGATTTGAGATTTTTATCCCGAATTATTTTTTGAATTTTTTCTTGGAAAATCTCGTCGCGTTCTAAAACTCCCTTGTAGAATTTTTCTGCTGCACCAAAAACCTCAGAGAGATCGGGGGTTTCAAATGAGAGATTGTTTTGTTGAGTTAGTTTTTTGAGATGATGAATAAAATTATCAACAAATTGATTTTCTTGTATGTCTTTCCTCCCCCTTGCTTTTTTAAGGGGGAATGAGGGGGTTACTTGTTCTTCTCTCATAACTCCCCTAACCCCTCTTACCTTAAGATGGGAATAAAAGACCTTTCCAATATCTTCTCTCGTCCCTTCCATCGATATAACTCGATTCAAAACAGCGTAACTCTTCTCAATTTTAAGCAATTTCTTGATTTCTTCTTCGTTTTCTTTTCCACTGTACGCTGTACGCTCCACGCTATCCGCTAGCTTTTGAATTTCTCCCTCCAACTTTTCCCAGGAAAGATTCTTCATCAACTCCATTTCTTCAAAGAGCAATTCTAAATTTTTATAGTGCCGTACATCGTCTTGATTTTCCCTCCCCTTAAAATAAGGGGAGCCGGAGGGGTTATCGTTCTCTTTCATAACTCCCCCTTCCCCTAACTCCCCAAACCTCTTTAAGGAAGTAACTCCCCAGGCCCCTCTTACCTTAAGAGGGGGTATTGATAAAAGAGGGGGTATTATCTTAAGAGGGGAGAGCTTCTCTTCAGTTACTAATTTTAAATACTGTTTTAAAAATAAATAATGCTCAACCTCGCTTCTCTTTCCCAACCGATATTCCAAAACCTCTCTCAAAAGTTTTTGTGCCTCTTCTTTGACAAGAGATTTTTCTAAGACCTCTAAATAGACAAGATACTCTCCTTCAACAGCTGAAAGATCTATCTTTTCTTCAAGATCTTTAAGCTCGAGGTATCTGGTGATCTGAGGATAGCTTTGTTTTCCAATTTTGATTTCTGATTTGTCATTTTGATTTTTGATATTTGATATTTGATTTAAATACTCCCCCATCTTGATGTTGTGACTTTCATACTTTTCCTTAAATTCCATCAACTCACGAAGCTCTGAAGGGTAAATTCTTTCTCTGAGCTGATGAATCACTTCCTCCATTTTTATCCATTCAGACTCTTCGGATTCTTTGATTTCCAAAAGTTCGCCCATGCTTTTGACATTTTCAACATAGGGTTTAATTTCCTCGACTCCGATCCCCTCCACTTTTTGAGGACCTTCTTCTATCAAGAAGGCCTCCACGCCATTGATGTCATGATTCTCTAGAAATTTAAGGCTCGCCGCCTTTAAAACTTCTTTATCCGGAAAGCCCCAGAAAAATTGCATGTCCATAGGCCCACTGGCCGCTTCAGCTAAAACATGAAGTTTCTCGCCTTTTGCTTCTTGGCCCTTCATTAAATATTGAAGAATTTTCTGAATGTTTTTTTGAGCCTCTGAATGACAATGAATATCCTCTATTACATATAGGAGGGGTTGCCCCTGAATTTCATTTTTTTCGATCACTTCCCCAATATCATGCGGGATTTCCACGCGATCCAAAGATTCTTGAAAGGGCTCTGTTCTGAGGGGCCACTCAGCCGATTCTGTCCTTACTCCTACAGCTGGAATGAGTTTTGCCTCTTGAGCCAAAGCTTCTCGAGGCGTCAGGTCATAAACCAGAAAAGTCAGAATCAAGAAACTACTCATGAGTTTTCGAAGAAGATTCATATTTTATATTTTCATAACTCTCTTGATACAAAATAGATATGACAATTTTATAAATTCAAGAACACACCCGCGGATTCATAGGGTTAGGACACTTGAAGAGAAGAGAAAGTAAAGTTGGGGTGCACTTTTCTTCTTTTTAATGAAACAGCAAAAATAATAGACAAAACTATTATTTTTTCATACTATTCCTATTGGAATCTAATAGTTATGAAATCTATTACAACTAGCTTTTCCATACCTAAAATCTTAGAACAAGAGCTTAAAAAAGAAGCTCGAAAAGAACATCGAACCAAAAGTGGTTTGATTCAAGAAGCCATCCGTTTTTATTTAGAAAACAAGCGCTGGAAGAAATTACAACAGGACATTATCCTACGGGCAAGCCGTTTAGGTATTTCATCCCCTGACGACGTTGAGGATATGGTCGACGAAGAGCGCAAATGAGAGTGGTTTGTGATACGAACATCCTGATCTCGGCCTTCATCTTTCCAGGAGGGCCTCCCGATCAAGTAGTGACATTGTCTCGACTCAAAGAATTCACACTCTGCCTTTCCCCCGATATTTTGACAGAGTTTAAAAAAGTTCTGATTTCTAAATTCAAATACTCCCCCACAGATGCAAATTTACTTTTGGAAAGAGTTACTTCCTTTTGTGAAATGATTTATCCTCACGAAAAAATTGAAATCATAAAAAGAGTTGATGCAGACAATCGAATCTTGGAATGTGCTTTAGAAGCAAAAGCTGATTTTCTGATATCTGGAGACAAGAGAGATATTCTTCCCTTGAGAAAAATTGAAAAAACTCTCATCATCACTGCTTCAGAGTTTCTAGAATATTGGAGGACACATTGATTCAGGCTCCGACAAAAAACCTTAAAATCATTCTTGCTAAAAATCTCCAAAAAAACTACGGCTCACGCGAGGCGGTGCGCTCTATTTCGTTTGAAATTGAATCTCAAAAATGTTTTGGATTTTTGGGACCGAATGGTGCAGGGAAAAGCTCAACTTTGAAAATGATTTATGGGGCCATTCCCTCAACATCCGGCACACTTTTGATCTTGGGAAAAGAAATGAAAAAAGAGCCTAGAGGCATCAAAGCCGTTCTGGGCGTGATCCCTCAAGAAGAAAATTTGGATCCGGAACTGAATGTTCTTGAGAATTTAATCGTTTTCTCACGTTATTTTAATATTCCTCGAAAAACAGCTTCTGAAAAAGCTTTAAATCTGCTTAATTTTTTCCATCTAAAAGACAGAGGAAATTCCAGGGTGGATGAACTTTCATCGGGTCTTAAGAAAAGGCTTCTGATTGCACGAGGTCTTATCAACGAACCCAAGATTCTCATTCTGGATGAACCCACCACGGGACTGGACCCCCAAAGCCGTCACATCATCTGGGAAAAACTCAGACAATTAAAACATCAGGGACTCACCATTCTTCTGACCACCCACTATATGGAAGAGGCCAGCCAACTGTGTGATGACATTGTCATCATGGATCATGGCAAAATTTTAAGGAGAGGACACCCACTTCGATTAATTGAAGAAGAAGTCGGAAAAGAAATCATCGAGATTCGTTCGTCGTCGCCCATGATTGAAAAAGAAATTGCTTCGATGAATTTGCGCTATGAGCATATCGGCGATGTTTTTTACATTTATTGCGAGAATGGACACGTGTTACTTCCCAAACTTTCTCAGATTGAACATGAGCGCGTGATTCATCGTCCAGCCACATTGGAGGATTTATTTTTGAAATTAACAGGACGGGAGTTGTCAGAGTAAAAGAACGTACTTCGTGCAGCGAACATCGTACATCGTTATTTTGTTGTTGCGATGTTCGAAGTACGACGCACGATGTACAGGATTTTCATTCGCTTGAATGGACAAAAATTGATAATGACAATGATAAAAACATTAACCCTTCGATTTGCTCTCAAAGTCTGGCAAAGAAATTTTGATGTCTGGAGAAAGTCTCTGGGTGTAAGCCTTATTGGAAGCTTGGGGGAACCTGTCCTTTATTTACTCGGCATGGGATTTGGGCTGGGCTCTTATTTAGGAACCATGGATGGAACACCTTATCTTCAATATATTGCGCCGGGTCTTATTCTCTCCTCCGGAATGTATGCAGCGACTTATGAATGTACGTATGGAGCATTCTTACGCATGATTCATCTCAAGACTTATGATGCCATCAGCTCAACTCCGGTGAGCCTTGAAGAAGTGATTGCAGGAGATATTTTTTGGGGAATGACCAAATGCCTCATCAGCGGCTCTATTATGTTTCTGGCCTGTCTTACATTTGGCCTCATTCATTCGGGGTGGGCTGTGGGACTTTTTCCATTGTTACTCATCGGAGGATTTCTTTTCTCGAGCTTGGCCATGTGGATCACATCCAAGGCCAAAACATTTGAATGGTTCAACTATTATCTCGAACTTTTCATCACGCCCATGTTCTTTTTTTCAGGGATCTTTTTTCCTTTAGATCATTTTCCAAAAACCGTCCAGACCTTCGCCCGCGTTTTTCCTCTCACCCACTTGGTTCGCTCTGCCAGAGACCTCATTCAGGGAAAAATTCATCCCGGAATTTTGTTCACTTTCTTTTTCATCTTATCGATCAGTCTTGCCCTTTTCTTCATCGCCATTCGAGGTGTGGCGAAGAGATTGATCAAGTAAAAATCTTATTTTCCTCTTTCCCCTCTCGCTTTTTCCCAAAGTGAAAGTTTGGCCTTGGACATCGTTTGGAGAAGAAAATCATTTACTTCTTCTAACCAAGTCAGGCGATTTTGCGGTGTTGTATTCAAGAAAGAAAGCAATTGATCATGCCCCACATCTAGTGAAAAATGATCTCTTACAAAACTACCGTTTCTTTTTTTCACTCCTTACCTCCTGACGCTTTTCCAGTTTCTTAAGTTCTTTCAAAGCTTTGATGTCCGAAAGATCCTGAGGCCTCCCGGAAATTTTCTTCAACTGTTCCAATCAAGATCCGCCGTCAGACGAACCACCCCATGCAAAACAACGGCGACTCCACCCACAACAACATACTTTACTTTATGTTTTTGAAACCCTCGGAACACATCCTCGTAATACACGATCTCCTCCTATCCCCGGCAAAACAATTCCAGAAAATGGACTATTCTCAGAGATCTTACCTCGTAAAATACCGATCGCTGGGAGCACCTCGTACTTCACCCTTAATTTCTGTGGGCTGAGAATTTTGACTGATGTCTTTCATGGCTTTCACGGATTCTTCATGCCATTTTTGAAAATCGTTTAATTCCTTTTCAAACTTTTCCTGAGTCTCCTGCAATTTTTGCAAACCCTCTTCATATTTTTTTGAAACATCTTCCAATTGATGCATCACATCCTCTTCATGCCTTCTCATTTCATCAATCTGTTGAATCAGCCCTCTATAGTCCAAAACCACATCATCGGGATGGCGCATCATTTCAGGAGGCCTTCTCTCTCTCTGGTTATTTTCAGAATCCTGAGCCATGCCAAAACCTATCCCCAGAACAAGACACATCAAGCACGATAAAAATTTCTTCATAAATTCTTTTCCTTAATTTTGATTTTTGATTTTTGATTTATTTTTACTAAATACCTCCCCGTATACGATTCCTTTGCACCCATCACCTCCAGGGGAGAACCCTGGGCTACAATTCTTCCGCCGCCGGCTCCCCCTTCAGGCCCTAAATCCAAAATATAATCCGACTGACGAATCAAATCCAAATTATGCTCGATCACAAGGACCGTGTTCCCCAAATCAACCAATTTTTGCAGAATCTTCATCAATTTTTCAATGTCGGCAAAATGGAGTCCTGTGGTCGGTTCGTCCAAAATATAAAGTGTCTTACCTCGATTTCTCTTGATCAACTCATAGGCCAATTTAATCCGCTGAGCCTCTCCCCCTGAGAGCGTCGGACTGGGCTGACCCAATTCTAAATAGCCCAGGCCTAGTTCATTCAAAAGCTTCAAAGGGTCATGGATCTTAGGAATATTTTCAAAAAAGGAAACGGCCTCTTCAAGGGTCATCCCTAAAACTTCTGCGATGGTCTTTCCTTTGAAAGAAACTTCTAATGTCTCTGGATTAAAACGGGCCCCATGACAATCATCGCAAACCACATACACCTCGGGTAAAAAACTCATTTCGATTTTGATACGGCCCTGTCCCCCACATTTTTCGCAGCGCCCGCCCACCAAATTAAAACTGAATCGGGCGGGAGAGTAACCCCTCACCTTGGCCTCCGGCATCATGGCATAAAGCTCTCGCAGGTAGGGATAAAACCCGACATAAGTCGCCGGAATAGACCGCGGCGTTTTTCCAATAGGGGTTTGATCTACTTCAATCACCCGTTCTATTTTCTCATGGCCTAGAATTTTATCATGCGCCCCGACCCACACGGGAGATTCATCCTTCATCCGCCGCAAGCCCTGATAAAGCACATCTCTCACCAACGTGCTTTTTCCGGATCCAGAAACTCCCGTCACACATACGAGACGCCCCAAGGGAATTTTTGCGTGAACATTTTTCAAATTATGAGCCCTCGCCCCCTTCACTTCTAAGAAAGAGGCGTCCCGCCACGGTCGAGGCTTTATTCCATTCATTTGATAAAGATTTTTTAAATAGTGGCCGGTCACAGATTTTTCTTCTGCCATAATTTGGTGAGGCGTTCCCTGGGCGATCACCCAGCCGCCTCTTCGACCTGCCCCTGGACCTAAATCAATCACATGGTCAGAAGCCAAAATCGTTTCTTCATCATGCTCTACCACAAGCACACTGTTCCCGCGATCCCTTAATTTCTTCAATGTCTCTAGCAGTTTTTCATGATCCCGTACATGAAGTCCAATGGTCGGCTCATCCAAAATATAGCATACGCCCTGCAAGGCGGATCCCAGCTGAGCAGCCAGACGCACCCGTTGAGATTCACCTCCTGACAAACTCTGCACGGGCCGATCTAAAGTCAAATAGCCTAGACCCACCTCGTTCAAAAATTCCAGACGATGACTCCATTCTTTTAAAATGTTCTTCGCAATAAGAAGTTCCCGCTCGTCCAGTTTTAAACGCCTCACATATTGAAGCGTTTGTTGGACAGACATCGCGGTGATATCGGTAATTGATTTCCCATGAAAAAATACCGCCCGTGCATCGGGCTTGAGCCTCGTCCCTTGACAAGCTGTACAAGTTTTTTGCCTGGCCTCATCTTCCTCCAACCAAACATCTCCTTCTTCTTGAACCTCTTCTTTTGTGATAAATCCCAACCCGTGACATTTAGGGCAGGCCCCATGACGACTGTTAAAGGAGAAAAGGCGCGGGTCTAACTCTTTAAAACTGATTTCGCAGCGCGGACAATAACGCTTGAGGCTGTAAAGCTCGTCTTCCCTTCCAGGAACGTTTAAGAAAAAGGAAGATTTTCCAAACTGCAAGGCCTCTTCCACCCTTTTCTTCAATTCAAAAGCACTTTTCTCTCCTATCTTTATTTCTGCCAAAAGCGCATCAAGGGTGTGCTCTGAAAAACGCTCTAATTTAGGGATGGGCAGCACCGAACGAATGCGACCATCCACCCGGGCTTTTGAGATTCCATTTTTCTCCAATTTTTGAAAAATATCTTTGTGATAGCCCTTCTTCGCTCGAACGAGAGGCGCAAGAAATCGTACGACCTCCCCTTCATGAGACTCTGAAATCCGATCATAAATCTGACGGACTGTCTGAGAACCGATTTTCTGACCACACTGATGACAATGTTGAATGCCAATTTTGGAATACAGCAGTCTTAAAAAATGATAAATCTCAGTCACCGTGGCCACGGTAGACCGTGCACCGCCTTGAGTCAGCCGTTGCTCGATTGCAACCGTCGGCGGAATTCCCTCAATCCAATCAATGTCGGGTCTGGATACCTGCGTCATAAACTGCCGGGCATAACTGGACAGACTCTCAATGTAGCGACGCTGCCCTTCCGCAAAAATCACATCATACGCCAAAGTCGATTTACCCGATCCTGAAAGCCCTGTAATCACCACAAGCTTGTCTCGTGGAATTTCTACGTTGATGCTCTTCAGGTTGTGCTCGCGAGCACCGACGACGCGGATGCATCGTGAATGGGAGATGGGATTTATGGTGAGGGGTGAGGGGTGAGGGGTGAGTTCTAAGTTTTGGGTTTCGAGTTTTAAATTTTCGATTTTTGAGATGTCATTTTGATTTTCGATTTTTGATTTTTGATTTGTACCTACTCTTTTCTCTCCTAACACCTCTTTTAAAAACCTGCCCGTATGCGAGGCTTCGCATCGAGCCAACTCTTCAGGCGTTCCAACCCCCACTACTTGTCCTCCCGCTTCTCCTCCCTCCGGTCCCAAATCAATGCAATGATCTGCACATTTAATCACATCCAGATTGTGTTCAATCACCACCACAGAATTCCCGTCTTCGATCAAACGCTCAAAGGCCAACAATAATTTTTGAATGTCTTCAGGATGAAGACCCGTGGTCGGTTCATCAAACAAAAAAAGACAATTCTCTCTCCTGAGAATTCCCATAAAATAAGCCAATTTTAACCGTTGGGATTCCCCTCCCGAAAGCGTATTCAAAGGCTGACCCAACCTCAGATACCCCAAGCCGATCTCATCCAAGACGTTCAAGGGGCGAGAGATTTTCAAATGCTCACGAAAAAATTCCCGCGCCTCATTCACGGTCAAATTCAGAATCTCAGAGACATTCTTTTCCTGATAACGTACCTCCAACACCTCTTTGCGATAGCGATGGCCCAAACACTCCGGACATTTCACATACACGTCTGAAAGAAATTGCATTTCAATCTTTTCGAAGCCCTCACCCTCACAGCGGTCGCACCTGCCTCCTTCTACATTGAAAGAAAATGTACTAGGTCCGTAACGACGAACCTTGGCCAAGGAAGTTCGGGCCAATAAACCGCGAATGGGGTCAAACACCTTCAAATACGTTGCAGGATTCGATCGAGGAGTTCGGCCAATCGGATCCTGATCCACCAAAATGACATCGCCGATCTCGTCCTGACCGACAATCCCCTGACAGCGGCCAGGCTGTGCTACAAGATCTCTCCTGATCTTGCGAAGCCCCCGGTAGAGAACCTCTTCAATCAACGTACTCTTCCCAGATCCGGAAACGCCGGTAATGCAAACCAAAACATCCAAGGGAATCTTGACAGTGATTCCCTTTAAATTATTTTGTGAAGCCTTTTCAATTTGAATGGAGCGCTGAAGGAAGGGTCTACGCCGCCTTTGAGGAATCGGAATCTCTAAGGTCCCACTTAAGTATTTTCCGGTGAGAGATGAAGGGTGCTTCATCAGATCCGAGACGGACCCTTGAAAAACAATTTGTCCTCCCCACTCCCCTGCCCCAGGGCCTAAGTCAATCACGTGATCACAATGACGAATGATGTCCGAATCATGCTCTACCAACACCAGCGTGTTTTGATTTCTTTTAAGGCGGTGCAAAATTTGAACCAGCCGCGCATTGTCTCTCGCGTGAAGACCCATGCTGGGTTCGTCCAAAATAAAAAGGGTGTTCACCAAATTGGTGCCAATGGCCGTCGTCAAATTCACCCGCTCCACTTCTCCTCCCGAGAGCGTTTTCGAAGGACGATCCAGTGTCAAATAACCTACGCCCACATCTTTTAGATATTTCAATCTCGACTGAATTTCCTGAAGAAGCATTTTTGCAATCTTCTCCTGGGACCCTTTGAAATTGATTTGCTCAAAAAAAGTGAGTGATTCCTCCACATTCATGGCATAAATTTCGGCAATGGTTTTCCCACCCAATTTAACGCACAACACCTCCCTCTTAAATCGCGTCCCCCTGCAATCCTGACAAATCACAAAACTGCGATACCTCGCCAGCAAGACGCGAATATGCATTTTATAGGATTTTGAATTCAGCCAATCAAAAAATCCGCGAATCCCATACCATTGGGGCCAATCCCCCTCGCCACGTATCACCCATTCTTGAGCCCAAAGAGGTAAATCCTGAAAAGGAACATCGGTGCTCACTCCCTTCTTTCGAGCATGCTCCATCATTTCATCTTGACACTCATGATAGGCCTCGGTCTGCCAAGGCTTCACCGCCCCTTCTTTCAAGGTCTTGCGTCGATCTGGAATAATCATGTCCAAATCCATATCAATGTTTCTTCCAAATCCACGACAGGTCGCACAGGCCCCCAAGGGATGATTAAACGAAAAAAGATTTGGAGTTAAATCTTGATAATAAAGGTCGCAGTCGGGGCAATGATAATGAAGGCTGAATTTTAAACAGTTGGAGGTTTGTTCTTCCAACTTCCAACCTTCAACCTCTAACCGTTTTATTAAATGAATCGTCAACTTCCCCTTCCCAAACCGATATGCCTGTTCCAAAGAATCCAAACAGCGTGCTCGATTTTCGGAACTTATTTCCATATGATCCACAAAAACCTCTAGCGTCTTGCCCCTTTCCTTCTCCAGCAAAGCCTCATCAATGGGCCGGACCTCATTTTCTAAAATGGCCTTTCGAAAACCCATGCGCGAAAAACCTTCTAATAATTCTGAAGCCTGTAATTTGGAAGAAAGAAGTAACGGGAAACTCACCGAAAGCATTCCTGTTTTCATCTCTACAAGAGAACTGAAAACCGCCTCAGGTGTTTCCACACGAACCTCGCGACCACATTTCTGGCAAAAAAGAGTCCCCAATTTCGCAAAAACCAGTTTCACAAAATCCGTGATTTCTGTCATGGTCCCCACGGTAGAACGGGAACCCCTCACGCGGTCCGTCTGATCAATGGCAATCGCCGGCAAAATTCCTTCGATTTCGTCCACCTCTGGCTTATCCATGCGGTCCAAAAACTGGCGGGCATACGCCGAAAAACTCTCGACATAGCGGCGCTGACCCTCCGCATAAAGCGTGTCAAAGGCAAGACTGGACTTCCCAGAGCCGCTCACCCCTGTCACCACCGTCACCTCGCCCATGGGCAGGCGTACATCCACATTCTTTAAATTGTGCTGACGCACCCCCTTGAGAGAAATAAATCTAGAGCGCTCTTTCGAAGGAATGTCAGAAAAAGCCTTAACATCCACTGGTTTATTTTGAACGGGTTCTTCTAATTTCAACGACATCTCTTTCACGTGTATCCTCTCTATCTCAAATCAACAAAAAGCCATTCTCCATCATAGAAAAAATCCAGTAAGTTTGCCATAATATAAAAAGTAAATTCGAAATCCGAAGCATGAAATTCGAAAAGGAAGACTTGAATCTACATTTTACACTCATAGCTCTGATTATGTTTCTCCTTCTGTCACTGATCCTTATCCTGATTTACACCCTCCATTATTTTTACACCTCTCTCAAACCCCCCCGCTTCATCACACCCCTCACGCCAGCCCATTATGGATTAAAATGGGAAAATGTTTCATTCAAAACAGGCGATGGACTTTGCCTCAAGGGGTGGTGGATCCCTCATCTCACTTCTCAGCAGGCGATCATTATCTGCCACGGTTATCCCTTCGATAAAGGAAATGTCCTTCCTTTGTCCATTTTTCTTCATGAAAATTACCCTCTTTTATTTTTCGATTTTCGCGCCATGGGAGAAAGCGAAGGAAATGTCACTACATTGGGTTACCGCGAAACTCGAGATATTGAAGCCGCTCTTGATTTTTTGGAAACGAAAGGGATTCATGAAGTGGCTTTGATGGGACTTTCCCTAGGGGCCTCGACTTGTCTTCTGGCGAGCCGAGACCCTCGCGTTCAAGCGATGATCGCAGACTCGCCCTTTGCCTCCCTGAATCAATTGTTGGATGAGACCCTTTGCAAACTGGGACCGGCGAAAAAAATTTTTAAAATCCTTCTTGTTCAGCTTGGAAGATGGTTTTTAAAAATAGATATCGCCCAAGTTGAGCCTCTTAAGACAATTCGAGAAGGGAAAATCCCCATTCTGCTCATCCATGGAGACAAAGACACTTACATTAACCCCTCTCACTCCATGCGGCTCAAAAAAGCACGGCCGGACATTGAATTTTGGCTCGTCCCCGACAGCCAACACGGCGAGGCGCATGAACGCTACCCAGAGGAGTATGAGAAAAGGATGAATAGGTTTTTGGAAAAGAATTTTTAATTTGACTTTTTATTGATAACCATGGTAATATGACCATGGTTATTTTAATAAAGGTGAGGTTTTATGCAACTGCCCGCTGGCCTTTTTAAGGCGAAATGTCTTCGGCTCATGGATGAGGTTCAAAAATTCCATCACGAAATCACCATCACAAAATTTGGGAAACCCGTGGCTAAATTGATTCCCTTTGAAGAGAAAAAATCTCCCCTCTCCCTTTTCGGCCTTCTGAAAGGAGAAATGCTCATCAAAGATGATTTGATCAAACCGATTGACGAAAGATGGGAAGCAGATGTTAAACCCGGATAAGGAACTCCTGCTCTTAGATACCCACGTTTGGATTTGGCTGATGAATGGTGAGAAAAGACTCAAATCCTCCAAAGACCTTCCCAAAATCGAAAAGGCCGCCCGACATTCACAGCTTGTTATCTCTGCCATTTCCTTTTGGGAAATTGGAATGTTGGAAGCCAAGGGAAGAATTCAATTTTCACTGAGCTGTCCGGAGTGGCTTCACCAAGCTCTGTCTGTCCCTGGTATAATCCCCATCGGTCTCACGCCAGAGATCGCAGTGGAAAGCAGCCGGCTCCCTGGGTATTTTCACGCAGACCCAGCCGATCGCATCATCGTAGCAACAGCCCGGCAATGCGGTGCCACCCTTGTCACAGCAGACAAAAATATTCTGAACTATAAAAACGTGGATACACTACGTGTTTAAAACCTCACTTTTCTCTCAACCTCGAAAGATAAAATCGGTAGGATTTTTCGAGATCTGTGAATTTTAAAACTTTTTCTTTTAAGGCGTCTGGAAGCTGATCGGATTGGACAGCTTCGGAAAGGGCATTGAGATTGAGATCCGAAAATTTTTCCCATTCGCCAGCCTCCCTTACCAGCCTTTCCAAGGCCCCGCGGCGAGGGTCATCCTTCAGAGGAAATTTATATACCTCTTTCCCCTTGATTTTTAATTTATAGTCGCTGCCATGCACCACCTCCACCCCCTCTTTCTCGGCATAGGCGATCAAGGCTTCTTTGATTTTTTCCAGTTCCTCGTCCATTTGTTTCACCAAATCATTTTTCTTGGTTGATATCTCTGCGTAACGATTGACCAAGGTGACGCCCGTTTCATTCAAATATTCATGAACCGGCAGCACCTCCACTTTCCGAAGATGTTTCATCAGGGGACAAATATCCACAAACTCACACCAGGGGCAAATCGCACTTTCACGCGGCGGAAAATCCTTTGCAGATTCAACTTCGCGAATCACTTGAATGGTTTGCTCTCTCACTTGCGCCAAATCGGAAGGCGAGCGTTCTGAAACAAGCTGTCGATCAAAGGCAAGATAATGCCAGACGAGGCGAACCCCTTTCACATCCGGCCATTGCTGCTGGATACCGATTTGATAAAGGGCCAACTGACGATCCTGATCCACCTTCTCCTGTGTCGGTAAAGTCTGACCTGTTTTATAATCATGAATTTCAAGAACGCCATCTTCACCCTGGGCCAGCCGATCAATAAAACCCATCAGGCGGTATTCCCCGCGTTCATCCAAATTGATAAAAATTTGCTGTTCCAGGCCCAAGGTTCTTGTCTGATCAAAGGGATAGAATTTTCGATAATAATCGCGAATACATTTTTCTCCCAACTTCCGATAATTTTCAGCCGTATAATCTTTTTTAATCATCTCCACATTTTCTGACCAATTCTTGCGCCAGTCATCATTGTAAAAGGTGAGAAGATCGCCCAGGCTGTTCATCTTGGTCACCTTTAAATCGCGGTAAAGCTTCTCAAGCGTTTCGTGAACGCGTTTGCCCAAAAAGGCCTCTATCGTCTCTCGGTCTTTCTTAATCCGATCCACGTAGCGGTATTTATATTGAAGGGGACAGGTCTCATAAGTCCCCAAGCGAGAATGAGAATAGACTGGCATTGTTCTCAAATCCTTTTTTAAACCTTTATTTTTTTAGATTCCTTTCTTCCAAGTGATGCTTGATGGTCTTTCCCTGAACCAAATAGATCACGTCCTCGCCAATGTTGGTGGCATGATCAGCAATCCGCTCCAAATGGCGGCCGATCAAAATCAGGTCCACCGCCCTTTCAATCGCCGAAGAGTCTTGAAGCATGTAAGTCAGAAGCTCTCTAAAAATCTGATCATTCAAATCATCCACTTCATCATCTCGCTCACACACACTGCGAGCCAATTTTGCATCTTGATTCACAAATGCATCAAGGCTGTCTTTTACCATTTTTTGAGCAAGATTCGCCATGCGTGGAATGTCAATCAAAGGTTTGAGAAGAGGTTTTTTCAAGAGGTCTAGCGTTCTCTCAGCAATATTAACGGCCAAATCCCCCATGCGTTCTAAATCATTCACAATTTTCATCACCATGATAATCAGCCGCAAATCCGACCCCGCCGGCTGATGAAGCGCCAAAAGTCTGAAACACATTTCCTCAATTTCAATCTCGAGCATGTTGATCACATCATCAGATCTAACCACACCTTCCGTCATAACCTCGTCTCGATTCACCAGAGCCTTGACAGATAGGCTGATCGCATCCTCCACCAGCCCTCCCATTCTCAAAAGTTCTTGCTTTAATTTTCCCAGCTCCTCATCAAAATGTCGTTGCATAATAACTCCTGTTTTTAGTCGTGAGTCATGGGTCGTGAGTATTAAGGTTTTTATTTTTTACTCACGACTCAAGACCCACAACCCACGACTGTTTTTACCCGAATCTTCCCGAAATATAATCATTCGTTCGTTGATCTACCGGATTCGTAAAAATCTTGTCCGTCTGGCCAAATTCTACAAGCTCCCCTAAGAGCATAAATCCAACATCATCTGAAATACGAGCTGCCTGCTGCATGTTGTGCGTTACAATGACAATGGTGTAACGTTCTTTCAATTGAAAACACAGTTCTTCGATCTTGGCTGTCGCAATAGGATCCAAAGCTGAGCAAGGCTCATCCATCAAAAGCACATCCGGTTCAATGGCCAGGAGCCTCGCAATACAAAGCCTCTGCTGCTGCTCCCCTGAAAGAGACAGGGCCGAATGGTGCAACTTGTCTTTTAACACCTCCCACAATTCTACCGCACTTAAACACCGTTCTACCAGCCCTTCTAAGTCTTTTGATTTGGCCAAGCCATGAACCCGAGGGCCATAAGCTACATTTTCAAAAATAGAAATGGGGAAAGGATTGGGCCTCTGAAAAACCATGCCAATTCTTTTTCTCAACTCGGAAAGAAGAATGTCGCGACCAAAAATATTTTTCCCATCAATCAGAACTTCACCCTCTATGCGGACGCCGTCAATTAAATCATTCATTCGATTGAACACTCGAAGCAGAGTAGACTTCCCACAACCCGAAGGCCCAATCATAGATGTAATCCGGCACGCCTCAATGTTCATAGAAACATCTTTCAAGGCGTGGAAAGAGCTGTAGTAAAGATTTAGATCCTGCACATGAATTTTGCTCATCGTTTTTTATCAGTCGTGAGTCGTCAGTCGTGGGTCGTGAGTTTTAAAGGTATTTTATTTTACTCACGACTCAAAACCCACGACTCACGACTGCCTTTAACCAAACCTCCCCGTAATGTATTCCCCTGTTCTATTGTCCCTTGGGTTAGTGAAAATCTTACTGGTTCCATCAACCTCCACCAATTCTCCCATTAAAAAGAAGGCAACCCGGTCACTCACGCGAGCCGCTTGTTTGGTATTATTTGTCACTAAAACCAATGTGTATTTTTCTTTCAGTTCAAGCATGGCCTCTTCCACCTTGGCTGTCGAAATAGGATCTAACCCAGAACAAGGCTCATCAAAAAGAATGACTTCCGGTTCTACCGCTAAAGTCCTTGCAATGCAAAGTCTTTGCTGTTGACCTCCCGACAATTTAAAAGCAGAACTGGAAAGACGATCTTTGACCTCCTCCCAAAGATAGGAGGCCTTGAGACTTTTTTCAACAATGTCTGCCAGTTCCTTTTTTTTGTGAATTCCATGCATACGCGGACCATAAGCTACATTGTCAAAAATAGATAAAGGCAAAGGGAGAGGAAGCGCAAACACCATTCCAATTCTTTTTCTTAACAAAGAGACGTTGATTTTTTGAATATCTTCCCCATCCATAAGAACCTGCCCTTCCATTCTCACGTGAAGTTCTAAATCGTTCAAACGATTCAATGTCCTTAGAAAGGATGTTTTCCCACTGTTTGCAGGTCCAATCGCTCCCAAAATCTCATTGCGGCGTATTTCCATGGAAATACCTTTTAAGGCATGAATAGAACCATAATAAACATGAAGATCTTCAACTTTAATTTTCATAAGCCTTTAAACTTTTAAACCTTTGAACTTTCGCGAATCACCACTGCTTTCTTCTTCTAAACCTCGCCCTGATAATCACCGCAAAAAGATTGAGAATCAGGACCATTCCGACCAACACCAAAGCTGTCCCATACTGAACTTCCGGTTTTACATTGGGAACTTGAGTTGAAAGCACATACAAATGGTAAGGAAGCACCATGACCTGATCAAAGAAAGAATGAGGCAGGCGCGGCAAATAAAAAGCTGCAACTGTAAAAAGAACTGGAGCCGTTTCTCCTGCCGCTCGAGAAAGGCCCAAAACAATTCCCGTCAAAATCCCTGGCAAGGCATTGGGCAACACCGCATGACGAATGGTTTGCCACCCTGTCGCACCCAAAGAGAGACTGACCTCTCGAAAAGAACGTGGCACCGTTGATAAAGCTTCTTTCGTAGATGTAATAATCACAGGAAGGGTCATGATTGCTAGGGTTAGAGCTCCAGCCAAAATTGAAGTTCCCATTTTTAGAAAAACCACAAAAAGTCCCAAACCAAAAAGGCCAAAGACAATCGAAGGAACACCCGCCAAATTTACAATCGCTACTTCCACAAAACGTTTCAATGCATGGTCTCGAGCGTATTCCACCAGATAAACAGCCGCCAAAACGCCAAAGGGAATGGCAAAAAGCATGGTCACAGACACCAAATACAAGGTCCCCACAATGGCCGGGAAAATGCCCCCTGCCTTCATGCCCATTCTCGGCATCGCAGTCAAAAATTCCCAACTGATGCCGGGCCCCCCACGAATCACAATCAGAGCAATAATGACAAAAACAGGTGCGATCACCAAAACAGTGCACAAGGACAAAAGGGAAAAAGCAATTTTTTGAGTATGACGTGGAGAGATTATCACAATGTCCTCTGGTTAACGTTCTTAGTTTTAAGTTTTTGGTTTTTGGTTTAAAAACTTTTTTCTGATCAACTCGAAACTCAAAACTAAGAACTGCATTATTTCTTTCTATGCAATACAAAATCTGCAACTAAATTCACAAGAAATGTAATTAAAAATAAAACAATTCCAATCGCAAAAAGCGCAAAGTAATGAGAGCTACCCCGAACGGCCTCTCCCATTTCCGCGGCAATAGTCGCCGTCATGGTTCGAGCGGGATCAAAAAAACTTTTGGGTAAAATGGCCGCATTTCCTGTAATCATCATTACGGCCATCGTTTCTCCAATGACGCGACCCATTCCAAGCATCACCCCCGCTAAAATTCCAGGAGCCGCCGCAGGAATTAAAACCCGATAAATGGTTTGCCACTGAGTTGCCCCTAAAGCAAAAGAACCTTCTCGATAGCTCTTAGGAACTGCATTAAAGGCATCTTCAATAATGCTTACAATCGTAGGCATCGCCATAAAAGCCAGCATCAAAGAACCTGAAAGGACCGTGAGTCCACTGCGTAAGTGAAAAAGATGTCTTACCAGAGGCACCAAAGTTACAAGCCCCACAAAACCAAGCACCACACTGGGAATCGCAGCCAAAAGTTCTACCCCTGCCTTAAAATAATCGCGCAAAGACCTTGGCACAATTTGGCCAATGAAAATAGCACATCCCAAACCCAGGGGTACGGCAATCAAAACAGCTCCCAAGGTCACCCACAAAGATCCCATCAGAAGAGGAAGAACACCAAAGCGAGGAGGATCAGAAATGGGATACCAAAATTTTCCGATCAGAAAATCTTTGAGAGAAACGGTCTTAAAAAGAGACACGCCTTCTTTTAATAAAAATACAAAAATCAGAATGACAAAAAGGACAGAGGCTAAGCCACTGAGGAAAATTAGCTTTTCAATGATAAATTCAGAAATTTGTCTCTGTTGGATTTTCGTAATAGTCTCTCTTGTTTTAAAAATCCGAAGCACGAATTTCGAAATCCGAAACAAATCCGAAAACTCAAATTTAAAATTCTAACACTTTACACTTTCAACTGTTTAGATATTTGAATTTTAAATTTGTTTCGTACTTCGTGCTTCGAATTTCGAATTTATTTTTTCAACGGTACAAAATCCATTTGCTTCACAATTTCTTGACCTTGCGAGCTTTTTGCAAAATCAATAAACACCTTCACATTTCCCTGAGGAACGCCGCCCGTATACATGAGAAGAGGTCTTGAAATAGGATATTCTCCTTTGGAAGCGGTTTCAACCGAAGGCATGATAAAAGGTCCTTCTGGATTTTTAGAAACAGCGATTGCCTTTTCATCCTGGGTCAAATAACCCAAACCAAAATAGCCAATGGCCTCTGGATTATGCGAAACCTCTTCTGCAATCGTCTGAGAAGAAGGAAGCATCAAAATGGCAGGATCAAATTCTTCGGGGCCCTTTTCATTTCCACGTCTTACCACATGCTCTAAGAAAAAAATATGCGTCCCTGAATTTCTCTCTCGGGAAAGCGCGACAATCTCACGATCCGGACCCCCCACTTCTTTCCAGTTCTTGATCTTCCCAGAAAAAATACCGGAAAGTTGATCAATATTAAGCTGACTCACGGGATTGTCCGGATGAACCACCACCGTCAAGGCATCAAGACCTACTACAAACTCCTTCACGTCATGCCCATTTTGCTTGGCCTGAGCAATCTCTTCAGGTTTCATGTTCCTAGAACTCTCTGCAATGTCACAGGTCCCATTGATCAAAGCCGCAATCCCAGTCCCCGAACCTCCCCCCGTCACTGCAATAGCCGAATCGGGATGAACCTCCATAAAGGCCTCTGCCCACGCCTGCCCCAGATTGACCATCGTATCCGATCCCTTCACCTGAATCATTTTTTCACCGGCAAAAAGAGTTGTTCCACAAAAAAGCGATATAGCAAAAACCCAAAACTTTTTCATCCTATCCTCCTTTTTAAATTTCATTCACAATACAGGAGTTTTGTGACAAGGGTGTGAACTTTTTGTTAAAGAAATGTCAAATATGCTAGCATCATTACGGATGAAACAATCAAAAGAAATTGAATTTAAATGGCAATGCGAGTCCCTTCAGGATTTTCAAAAATTCATAAAAGCGGCTCACACATGGGGTCATGATTTCAGCCAAACCAAAAAAGTTTCGATCCATGATTATTACCTAGACACATCCCAACGATTCTTCGGCGAACGTCACGTCTCTTGCCGTCTTCGTAAACAAGACAAACGCTGGGAATTGACCTTGAAATCTAAATCAAAACTCAAGAGAGGACTGGCTGAAAGACTTGAAAAAACATGGCGTCTTGGGCACCTCCTCATTTTTTCTCAGGCGCTCAACCATTGTCAAAACCACATCCTTAAAGAAACGCTAAATTCTCAAAAACTTCAGGTGATTTTTGAAATCAGAAACAAGCGCCGCATGAAACAATTATGGATCACGCCTCACACCCAGGCCGCAATCTCTTTCGACAGCGTGAGCATCTCCAGAAAATCACGCTCCTTTCCCATGCTTGAGATTGAACTGGAATTCATTCGAGGGAATTCAGCTAGCTTTCTCTCTTTCATTCAAAAAATTTCTCGCCTCACAAAACTCAAAGCGGCCAAAACCTCTAAAGTTGAGAGGGCACTCAAAACATTTGGACTCAGGACGCGAAAGGGACCGTGAAACCAAAGGTGGATCCCCTCCCCCATTGAGATTGAACCCACACCTCACCCTTGTGGGCCTGAACAATGTGCTTCACAATGGAAAGCCCTAATCCTGTTCCTCCCACATCGCCCAACTCGGGTCGGCCCAATCGAGGCGAGTTCACTTCTCGAGAGCGAGACTTATCTACGCGATAAAATCTTTCAAAAATCCTGGGCTGATCATCTGGAGGAATTCCAATCCCTGTATCCTTCACATTCACTTGGAGAAAATCTCCATCTTGAAAGGCACAAACCGTCACACGCCCTTTTTCAGGAGTGTATTTAATGGCATTGTCCAGGAGATTCACCATCACCTGAGAAAGCCGCACCTCATCTCCCAACACTTGAGGAATATCTTGAGCTAAATCTGAATTCACAGAAAGAGTTTTTGCCCTCGCCGCTTGTTCCAAAATCGAAATTGCCTTTTGAATCACTCTCCTCATATCCACAGGGAGAAAAACCATTTTGACTTTTCCAGATTCCATTCGAGCCAAATCCAAAAGATCATCGACCAACTGGGACAAGCGATTGCTGTCACAGCTCACAATCTGTAGAAATTGACGAAGATCCGTCGGATTTTCCATGGCCCCATCCAGCAGCGTTTCAACATAACCCTTGATGCTGGAAAGGGGTGTGCGAAGCTCGTGAGAAACATTCGCAACAAAATCCTGTCGAACCTTTTCCAAGCGACGTAGTTCCGTAATATCATGAAAAACTAAAATGGCCCCCTCTACCTCATCTCGAATCACAACGGGCACCGCATTCACCTTAAAAAACTTTTCTTCAGGATGAGTTAACACTACCTCTTCAGTAATCAATCTATCTGTCAAACCCAGCGTTCTTTCCACAATATTTTGAATGGAAACATTTCGAATCATCTCCAAAGGGCTTTTTCCATAAGGATCCGTGTCCATCATGAATATTTTTTTGAAAGAAGGATTCGCAAAAAGAATGCGCCCCTTTGGGTCGGTAAGAAGGACTCCCTCAAACATGCTGGACAAAACAGCATCCAACTTGGCCTGTCCCATCCCCCCGGCCTCAGCCTTTTCTTTCAGATTGGACTGCGAACTCTTTAGAGAAGACTGCAAAGCTTGAATCAATCGGCGAGAACGATAGAGACGATAAAACAGAAAAAGCAGAAAAATTGTTAGTACGATTTGGAAGACCATATTAAAATCCAGCCGTAAAAAAATACAATGACAAATTCCCAATTTCAAATGTCAAATCAATGACCAATGACTCAATGTCCAATGGGTCATTGGTCCATTGGAAATTAATTTGTCATTGGGTATTGGTCATTTGAAATTGAATAGAGGTATATTTCCATTTTATTCATCGAAACTTATAGTTATAACTATTCCTCCTTAAATTTATACCCCATCCCTCTTACCGTCTCAATCCCATCCCCTGCCTTCCCTAATTTTTCCCGCAACCGCTTCACATGGGTATCAATGGTGCGCGTATCAATTTCAGCATGAACATCCCAAACATCTGCCAGCAAGCGATCTCTGGACTGAACGCGCCCTCGGCGCTCGATCAACACACACAAAAGTTTGAACTCCATGGGCGTCAACTCGATTCCCCTCTTTTGAAACGTCACCTCATGCCTAGGGATATCAATCTTTAAAGCACCCACCTCCAAAATTTCCTTTGGAGAAGCCTCCACACTCACCCTTCTCAAAATGGCCTTGATCCGCAAAACAAGTTCGCGAGGGCTGAAAGGCTTCACCATGTAATCATCTGCCCCCAACTCAAGCCCCACCACCCGATCCACCTCTTCTCCCTTGGCCGTCAACATGAGAACCGGAATTCTTTTCCAACGCGCATCTTGCCGAATCAATCGACAAACCTCCAGCCCATCCATCCCTGGCAACATCAAATCCAAAATAATAAAATCCACCATTTTTTGATCTAAAACTTTAAAGGCCTCTTCACCGCTCATCCCCACGAAAGTCTCAAAGCCAGATTTTTCCAAGTTGTAAGCAATCAGCTTTGAGATATTGTCATCATCTTCAATGATCAAAACTCTTTTTTTGGGCATGGCGTACTTAGCGCTACCTTGTTCTCATCTTGCGCATCATATCAAAATCACAGCCAAAAATCTTCCTTTCAGAGTTTAAGATTGTCTTCAAAGACAAGAGAGATCAACTTGTAGGAGAAAAAGGAAAGGGACTATGATAAGGAAGCCATTTTTCTCTTCTCTTCCTCCTCTTCCTTCAAAAAATACTCAAAGAGATTGTGATCAAAAGGCTTGTGTTGGGGATTAGGAAGGGAACCTCGAATCCTGCAAAGGCAATAGTAACAAATGGTGATATTGGGTAAAAATTTATACAAAATAAAATCCAAAATAGCGACGACGGGTAAGCTCAGCCCATAAGTCCAAGGCACAAAACAAGCCCCGATGATCACAATCAGACATCCTGCCTCTTGAGGGAAATCTCTCTGCACATAAAAATCTTTTTTTTCACACAGGGGGCAAATATCTAGAACTTTTGATTTTAGAGACTCTGAAACAAAAACCTTTTTCTCATTCGCACACTTTTTACAACTCACCGCATGAAGATTTTCAAAGCCCTTGAATTTGTTTCGCCTCGAACAAATTCTTTCATCCGGCAACACATTCTGACAATCGTAAATAAGATCCATAAAACTCCTTAAATTATAATAAGCACGAAACTAGAATTTCGAATTTGTTTTTAAAGTGGCATTGCACACATTCTTGTCAAATACCCCGCCATCAATTCACCCATAAAAACAGAGGCCGTGGTGAAATAAAGAATGCCTGTCGTCGAGCGATTCGAATGAATTTTTGCGCATTGATAAGCAAAAATCAGAAAAAAAATGGGCAAAAGCCCTCCCCACAAAAATCGGCTCAAAAATAAAATATCCCCTGCCTGATAAAACAACTTTGTCCAACTCCCCTCACCTCTAAGAAAGAGCGCAAAACCGACTTCACCCATTCTCAAAACTGACAAACCCAGAAAAACCAAACACCCGAGAACCAAATGTCGGAAGGAAAGTCGGGGCCGGATTAAATACCAATGTCCCAAAACCATGCTAAAAAGAGAAGCCCCGAGTAAGAGGGCACTCAAGAAGAGATTTAAGAAAGCCTGCATGGAAATTTCCCCCTCCTCTCCAAGTCCCAGCACTAAAACAACCACACCTACGGCAAAAACGGGCAAAACCCATAAATCTATTTTTTCTAATTCCAAGCGATTGATCGCCAAATACACCACCATGTCTAAAAAAATAAAAACCATCAATCCTATATTGCCGATCAACCCCTGAAGAATCCCACCTAAAATACCAAAGGCAATGGATAAAAAAATCAGAAGACGAAAAAAGGTTTTTCCCGTATCCTGAAGAGGAATCAAGGTCAACCAGGGAAGAATCCCGACAGACAATTTGATAAAGAATAAACTTAGGACGTGATTTAACATACAATGAAGAGTGTAAAGTGAAGAGTGTAAAGTTGCCATGGAAAAATTATCTTCTATCGAAAAAGAATGGAAAGCCGTCAGAACACAAGTGGGTTTTTTAGACTTATCTCATCAAGGGAAAATTCTTGTTGAAGGAAAAGATCGTGCGAGTTTTCTTCATAACATGTTTTCAAATGATATCAAATCTCTCACTCCTGGCATCCATCGCTACACCACGCTCCTGACACCCAAAGGAAAAATCATTTCGGACATTGACGTCTATGCTTTTGAAAATTATTTTATACTGGAACTTTATCCAGAAAACGTGAAAAAGGTTGTTGATCGGCTCAACTCTTTTATCATCACAGAGGATGTAATGCTTAAAGACGTCAGCCCTCTTTTCGGCCACCTCTCTTTTCAGGGACCTCTTTCAAATGAGAAAATTCTTTCTGGAAACTTTCAAGCCTTTGATCACGAACGCTGTGGAGAGAAGGGTTATGACTTTATCATTCCCATGAAAAATTTAGAGACACAAAAGATCCAGTCCATTGGTCTCACAACCTACAATATCTTGCGGATCGAGGCTGGTATTCCCTGGTACGGATCTGAATTAGATGAAACCATTATTCCCAACGAGGCCAATCTGGAAAATGCCATCAGTTGGACAAAAGGCTGCTACCCCGGCCAAGAAATTGTCGCCCGCGTTAAATATTTAGGTGGGGTTCAGAAAAAACTCACAGGAATTGTGATGGAAGGAAATGTAATTCCTCAAAAAGGTGACAGAATTTTAAAAGACGAAAAAGAAATAGGAATCATCACCAGTGCTGTCTATTCCTTTCAACTTTCTTGCCCCATCGCCCTGGCCTATTTAAAAACAGCATCAGCAACTCCTGATGAAAAAATTCAAATTCATCACGAAGATAAAATTTTAAACGGTAAAGTACAGTCCCTCCCTTTTTATAAAAGACAGGAGACCTCTTCATGAGCTACCCCATCCTCAAAAACAGAATGGATTTAATAGGTCCTCTGGTCAAAGACAAAACAATTTTAGATTTGGGCTGCGTAGATCACTATGTAAAGCAACTTCAAGGATCTTGGATGCATCGGGAACTTAAAAAACGAGCCAAAGAAGTGACGGGTGTAGACCATCTCCCCGAGGCCATCGAACAACTTCAAAAAATGGGTTATCACGTCGTCTGCCAGGATGTGGAAAAACTAAACTTGCATCAAAAATTTGACATCGTGGTTGCAGGAGAAATCATCGAACACCTTAAGAATCCCGGTCTATTTCTGGAAGGAGTGCAAAACCATTTAAAAGAAGACGGGCTTTTAATTCTGACTACGCCCAACCCTTTTTCCATTGCCCAATTTTTTAAAATCCTAAAACGCAACCAAATCAAAGTAAATGTTGACCACACCACCTGGTTCGATCCCCAAACCCTTCAAGTCCTGCTCACCAAAAATCACTTTCAGGTAAAAGAAATTTACTGGCTCAATGATTTTAAAAGATTCTGGATCCGATCCCTCTGGGCCAAGTTCAGACCCTATTTCCACGATGGATTTTTGGTAGTTTGCGAAAAGAGAAAATAACCTGGGTTTAACATCTCAAATCTTCTTAAACATCCTCTTCCCGATTCTAGCCAATGCCGGAGAATGGTCTTTTCGACCAATTTGAATATTGAGGAGAAAAAAGTTTTTTTCGTCTGCAAGGGCATTTTCTAAGGCCCTCAGCAGTTCGCCCTCTGTTTGAACAAAAAAACCACGGCCACCGCCTAAGATATTTGGAATTTGATGATATTTCCAATTCACAATGTCATTGTAAGAATGCTCTGCCTGTTCAATAATGCGCTCGGCGCCATAGCCTTGATTGTTGAGAAGTAAAACAATCGGATTCAACTTCCACCGGAGCATGGTTGAAAGTTCCAAGCCCGTCATTTGGAATGCGCCGTCCCCCACAATGACAATCGGCCTCAAATGAGGCCTCGCCAATTGAGCCCCCAAAGCCGCAGGAACAGAAAACCCCATCGAGGTATAATAAGCAGGACTGAAAAATTCTGTGCGCTTACGAATGGTTAAATCCAAAGCACCAAAGAGAGAATCTCCGATGTCCGCAATCACCACCATTTTTTCATCCAGAAGCGTATCCAAATATTGAAAAAACCTTTTCAGACAAACGGGGGCTTTGCTTTGAGTTTTGAAAAGTTCCTCTTTGCGAGATCCGCTTTTTTTGGGAGCCTTTCTTTTTCGAATGGGAGCATGCACCAAACCTCTCACAAAATCCTCGAAAACAATTTCTTCAAATCGATGATACCGAATCAGAATTTTTTCGGAGGTGGCATAAATTGAACGCGCCTGATCCAGTCGAGCCGTAAAAATTCCTAAATTAATGTCCGTCATAAAAGCACCCAACATGATCAGACAATCGGAATTTTCCACCCCTTGACGGACTTTTTCATCCCCCACCGCTCCTTCATATACGCCGCGATACAAGGGATGCACTTCACTGATCACCGATTTCCCCAGGGCTGTCGAAACCACAGGAATTTGAGTTTTCTCAACTAGTTTGATTAAAGCATCCTGAAGGCCAAAACGATGAATTTCAACATCGGCTAAAATGACAGGACGCCGACTTCTGTTAATCATTTGAACCGCTTCATCTAAGGCTTCCCTTAAAGCCTTAGAATTGCTGATGATTTGTGTGGGCCGTAACTGATGGGGATAAGGGCTTTCAACATCTGTCATGTCCCTGGGAAGCTCAATATAGACGGGTCGTTTGTAGCGTAAAGCCATGTCCAGAACACGGTCAATTTCTTGAAACGCCGTCAGAGGATCATTTAAAACCGTGCTCGCCACCGTTAATTGATCAAAAATTTCTTTTTGAGTCGTGAATTCTCGCACACGGTGATGAAGCAGTGCATTTTTCTCCCGCTCCTTCATGCCCGGCGCCCCACTGATCAAAACCACAGGAGATTTTTCAGCATAAGCACCCGCGATGGGATTGGCCACATTGAGCCCACCCACGCAATAAGTGACGCAAACAGCCCCCAACCCTTTCATTCGCGCATAGGCATCTGCAGCAAAACCCGCAGAATCTTCCCGCGTGGTGACAATGGGTATCATTTCACTTGCTTCAATGAGGGAATAGAAGCGAAGGACATAATCGCCTGGAATACCAAAAATATGATCCACGCCTAAACTTTTAAGGCGTTTCAAAAGATATCGTCCGATGGAGATACGCTTTTGCATATTTTTCGAGGACTATTCTAGTAACTTTTCACGACGAGCTGCAAGACCTAAACGCTCATCCGAAGTTAAAAAACGTATATTTTTCTCTTTTGTCCTTAGTAAAAGCGCCGAAGCCAGATGAATCGAGTCTAATGCTTTTAATGCATGTTTCTCCAAAAGGAAACCCGCTTGATCAATCAATTCCTCATCCACCTCGACCCGCACAAAATGCTGCCAATCCTTTACAAAGGTCTGCAGTAAAATCTGCCATTCTTTCTTTGTGAATGTTCCTTCACGATGTCTACGAGCCAAAGCGGACTTCATTTCGATAAAAGCAATAATAGAAGTTGCAACAGCTGAGGCCTCACGCACATTCTCAGCAATTTTTTTAGAATCTGATTCTGCAATGTAAAGCTTGGCCAAAGAGCTGGTATCCAGATAAAGAATCATTCTCGTTCTTCCAAAATGGTTTGAGAAAGGGGCTTGCCTTTAAGCATAATACGTTTTTTTAAACCCTGAGGTAAACCCCCTTCCCAAGAAACCCGGCCTTCTTGAAGCAATTGCAAAACGAAGGGATTTTCTTCCTCTGATCGAATGGGCATTAAAATCGCGATCTTTTTACCGCGCTCTGTAATGGCGACCATTTCACCTTTTTTAACATACCTCAAGTACTGGCTTAAATGCGCCTTTACAGCTCTCACACCTACAGCAGTCATACCACCCTCCTTGTAACTACAATATACAAAAATGTGACTACATTTTCAAGAAAAACTTTAATCACACCCCTATCCGATCCAGTATTTAAAAGTATGTCCTTTATTCATGCGGGTGACGCCCAACGGGGTTCCCATCAAGCGCCGGAAGAAAGAGTCACTCGCATCGGCTATACATCTGGCACCCTTATCGAGACCGACCCCACAGGGGCTATAACCTCTGTGCCGTTGATGGGGTTGTTGGGCGACAGGACCCGCCACCTTTCCAAAGGACACACTTTTAAATACATCATCTTCCCATACAAAACCCCCGCTAGACAAAGTCACTCCCCTAAGGTAAAATACGCCAAAAATTTGGGAAGGCAATGAGATGGAATCTGTTTTGTTTTACACCTTTGCAACCTTGGTTGTAACAACAGCCCTTTTGGTGATTTTTTCAAATCATCCGGCTTACAGCGTTCTCTATTTGGTCCTGACTATGTTTGGTCTAGCATCTCTTTACGTCATGCTTCACGCCTATTTCGTCGCAGCCATTCAATTGATGGTCTATGCAGGCGCCATTTTGGTTCTTTTCCTTTTTGTGATCATGCTTCTGAATTTGGAAAGAGAAGGTGAAGAATCTTTCCGATCAGGCCCCTCCCGATGGCTCGCACTTCCTCTGACCTTGGTTTTTCTGGTTGAACTTTATACAGTTGTCATGCAAATTCACATCAAAGGCTCTAAAGGCCTTTCGGTAGAAGGCAACACAGAATCTCTAGGACATCTGCTTTTCACCCAACATCTTTTACCGTTTGAAATCATTTCATTTGTTTTGTTGGCCGCTATTTTAGGAACCACGATTCTTTCCAAGAGGAATTGGAAATGATCCCTCTTTCCTATTATCTCATTTTGAGCGGCATTCTTTTTTCCATCGGCGTCCTGGGCATCTTAATCCGTCGTAATGCCATCATGATCCTTCTGTCTCTTGAAATTATGCTCAATGCCGTCAATTTATCCTTTGTTTCTTTCTCCCGATTTTCTGGCAATTTAGAGGGACAAATCTTTGTTTTCTTTATTATGACCATTGCAGCGGCTGAAGTCGCCGTGGGATTGGCCATTTTAATCTCTATTTTTAGAAACAAAAAATCGGTAGACACCGATTACATGAAATCATTGAGATGGTAGGAAGGCAGAAGTCAAAAAACAGAATTCAGGAGTCAGAATCCAAAATTCAGAATAAATAATGAACCTTATTATTCTGAATTCTGGATTCTGAATTCTGTTTTCAAGGAGCGTAGCGACGTTATGGCTTGGCTTATTTTATTTTCACCTTTAATCGCATGTTTGCTAATCACCTTGATCACGTTGCGCAATTCTAAATTAAGCTCCTGGATCGCTGTCACAGCCCTCTTAATTTCTTTGGGGATTTCTTCCTCATTTTTCCTAAAGGCACTTCTCACGCCCCATTGGAAGCCCATGGAACTTTCAATCCATTGGATTACCCTCTGGTCTCTCAAAATTGAGTTTGGACTGATTTTGGACCGGCTCTCTCTCCTCATGCTCATGGTCGTGACGGGAATCGGCAGCGCCATTTTCATTTATTCTCTGGGATATATGAAAGAAGATCCTGGCAAATCCCGCTATTTTGCATGTTTGAGCCTCTTTGCCTTTTCAATGCTGGGGATTATCCTTTCCAACAATTTCATTCAAATGTTTATTTTCTGGGAATTGGTGGGGGCCAGCTCCTATCTCCTCATTGGCTTCTGGTACGAGAAAGATTCTGCAGCTGATGCAGGGAACAAGGCCTTTTTAGTCAATCGCGTGGGAGATTTTGGATTTATGATGGGGATTCTTCTGTGCTGGTCCTTTTGCGGATCCGGGCTTCCAGAGAGAACTTTCAATTTTAACCAAATCCAACACATTTTCTCTGAAATGGTCGGAGCTGGTCTTTTGAGCCCAAAGCTTCTGGTCGTCGCAGGTCTGCTCATTTTTTGCGGCGTTCTCGGTAAATCAGCCCAATTTCCTCTGCATGTCTGGCTCCCTGATGCCATGGAAGGTCCCACGCCCGTCAGTGCACTCATCCACGCAGCGACCATGGTAGCAGCAGGAATTTATCTACTAGCCCGACTCTTTTTTCTTTTTGATGCCTCACCCACCGCTATGACCGTAATCGCCTATGTGGGAGCTTTCACCAGCGTTTTTGCGGCCAGCATTGCGTTCGTGCAAAATGACATTAAGCGCATCTTGGCCTATTCCACGCTCAGCCAATTGGGCCTGATGGTCTTGGCCATGGGACTGGGAGGACGACTCGAAGCCATGTATCATTTAACCACGCATGCCTTTTTTAAAGCCCTTCTTTTCTTAGGGGCTGGAAGTGTGATCCATGCCCTTCACACTCAAGACATTTGGGACATGGGAAAACTTTTCAAGAAAATGCCTATCACCTCAATCACTTTTTTAATTGGAACCCTGGCCCTCTGCGGTCTTTTTCCCTTGAGCGGTTTCTGGAGCAAAGATGAAATTCTTCTTTTAGCATTTGAAAAAAATATTTTTCTCTACCGTCTGGCAAGTGTGGCCACATGGATGACTTCTTTCTACATGGCCCGCGCTTTTTTTGTCGCTTTTTTGGCCCCAGAGAAGAAGATTCACCACCCTGTTCATGAATCCTCATGGACCCTCACAGGACCCATGATTTTTTTAGCAATCGGAGCTTGTATCGCCGGCTTCATCCACATTCCTGAATTTATTTTAGGCCATGATGTTTTGGAATCTCATATCAACCTCCCCATTGCATTCACCTCTCAAGCGATGAGTCTTTCTGGAATCGTGATCGCCTTTTTTCTCTATGCTTATCGCGATGCCTGGGGAGCTAAAAAATTAAAAGAAATTTTTAAAATTTTTCATATCATCTTGAGCCGAAAATATTTTATGGACGATTTATACAACGGAATCGTGAAATACATTCAGCAAAATATTGCCGTTTTGTGTCACTTAACAGACCGAAATTTGATTGTTCGATTTGGAGTGAACGGCGTTGCAAAAATCACAAAAACATCCGGAGAATTTTTAAGATTTTGTCAGACCGGAAGAATTCAAACGTATGCCCTTTTCTTCTTTGCAGGCATTACGGTGATTGTGTTTGTTTTTATTTTAAAATAGGGACTTAATCAATTTTTCAAGGAATTATGGGCATTCTCACTTACATTTTATTACTGCCTCTTTTAGGGGCTCTTGTGATTCTCTTTCTTCCCAAAGAGAAGGAAACGTGGATTCGTAGAACCGCAGTTGCGGCTACGTTTATTCCACTGGTTCTGGCTCTTCTCGTCTGGGCAAAATATGACCGGACCCTCGGGGGTTATCAATTTATATGCCGGATTCCCTGGGTTCCCTCTCTGGGCATCACTTATCAAGTGGGAGTGGATGGCATTGGCGTTGTGATGCTTCTCTTGCAGGGATTTTGTTCCTTTGCAGCCACCTTAATTTCTTATTTCATCAAGACACGCATCAAGGAATATTTTGTCTTTCTTCTTTTCCTCATCACCAGCGTTTATGGCGTCTTTATCTCCCTGGATCTTTTTTTCTTTTATCTCTTTTACGAAATGGCAGTTCTTCCCATGTATCCCCTGATTGGGATTTGGGGCTCTACCAACAAAGAATATGCAACGATGAAACTCACACTTTACATCACCACGGGCGCTGTACTGGCCTTTGTGGGACTCCTGGTTCTTTATTTTGCAAGTGGTATTCATTCCTTTGATTTAATCGCTCTTGAAGAACATTGCGCAGCTCATCCTCTCAGCCCAGAATTGCAAAAATTTCTTTTTGCACTGATTGTGGTAGGCTTTGGTGTCATCGCCTCTCTCTGGCCTTTCCATACGTGGTCCCCCATGGGTTATGCAGCCGCTCCTTCGGGTGTGAGCATGCTCCACGCAGGTGTTCTAAAAAAATTAGGCGCTTACGCAATGATTCGAATTGCGATCAATCTTCTCCCCCAGGGAGCCGCCTTCTGGTCCAGTACCTTGGCTACCCTTGCCATGATGAACATTCTTTACTGCGGATGGGCAGCCATGGCTCAAAAGGACATGAAATTTATCGTGGGTTATTCGAGCTGTAGCCACATGGGCTATGTTCTCTTAGGGATTGCTTGTCTCAATCAAACGGGCCTCAACGGGGCTGTTCTTCTTATTTTTGCGCACGGCATCATGGCCGCTCTATCTTTTGCGCTCATTGGCTACTGCTACGAGCAAACGCATACACGTAGGGTCGATGAACTCGGCGGCCTTGCCAAAAAACTTCCCTTCATTGCAACCTGTTTTAGTCTAGCAGCCATGGCCTCCAGCGGACTACCCGGTTTCGCCAATTTTGTTTCTGAAATCATGATTTTTATTGGAGCCTGGGAGAATTTAACCCCTCAGGCCATTGCCGCTATTTTTGGAATCATTATCACAGCCACTTATCTTTTAAGAATGATTCGGCATACATTTTTTGGTCCGCTCAACCCAAAATGGGAACATCTCAAAGATGCCACCGCTCCATGGCAAAAATTGCCATATATCCTGCTGGTATCCGTGCTGGTCATTGTAGGCTTTTGGCCCTCTCTTCTGACAAAACCCATTGATTTGGGAATCTCTTCGATTTTAAAACGCTCTGAAAGAAATATAGACCGAATGTTTGTGAAAAATAATATCAGCATTGAAAAAAGTGAGCCGCCAAAAGCATGATGAATTTCATCTCTCTTCTCCATCCCTTCTCTCTTGAAATTGGCCTTGCAATTATTATTCTGGGCCTCTTTTTCCTAGATCTTTTCTCTGTCCAAGCTAAAAAAAACATTGGATCTTGGGCATGGGGCCTCACATTCCTTCTTTTACTCATTCATCTATCGAACTGGAAACATTTTGTATCAGCACTTTCTTCTACTTATGTTCATGACGCTCTCTCTTTTCTCCTAAGTGTTTTCTTTCTCATCACCCTTCTTTTCATCTTAGCCATGTCAAAAAGTTATAGGCACCGTTTTGAAAGAGGCCACAGTGAATTTTACATGCTCATTCTTTTGGCCAGTTTGGGCATGATCACCCTTGCCTCCACCACAGACTTTCTTCTGCTGTTTGTATCGCTTGAACTCATTACAGTTTCCTTCTACGTCATGAACACTTATTTAAGAACCGATCCCAAATCTATTGAAGCAGGCTTGAAATATTTGGTCTTGGGAGCGCTTTCATCTGGATTTTTACTGTACGGCATCAGCTTTATTTATGGTCTCTCTGGAAGCACGCATTTTTCGGACATCGCTCGATATGCTTCATCCCCAGAGGCCAACGCCAAAGTGCTTCTGTTTGGATTTCTTTTGGTCATGGTAGGGGTCGGATTCAAAATGGGATCTGTGCCCTTTCATTTCTGGATTCCAGACGTATATGAAGGGGCTCCAACCCCTGCAACTGCCTTTCTTTCGGTGGGATCCAAAGCGGCGGGTTTTTTTATTCTCATTCGCCTCACGAACATCTTTTTTCCTCATTTTCAGAACGCATGGGTTCTGCTCTTCACCCTTCTTTCCGCGATAACGCTTATTTATGGAAATCTCGGCGCCATCCCTCAGAAAAACATCAAGCGCTTCTTAGGCTATTCAAGCATCGGACACGCGGGTTATCTTTTAATGGGCTTTGCGGCAGGATCAACTCAAGGCCTTCATGCTGTGCTTTATTATCTCTTTTCTTACCTTTTCACCAATCTCTGCGCCTTTTGGGTGGTTATCCTTTTTTCCAAAGCCACAGAAAGCGATGAAATAGCTGACTACGCAGGTCTTTCCAAGCGCTCTCCCTTTCTCGCAGCAACTTTGTTTATCGCCTTAATGAGTTTGGCTGGGGTTCCTCCTCTAGCAGGTTTTTTTGGAAAATTCTTATTGATTCGCGCAGTTGTTGAAAAAAACCTTATTTGGCTCGCCGTTTTAGGCGCTCTGAATGTGGTGGTCTCTCTTTACTACTATTTGATGATTGTGAAAAAAATGTACATCGATGAGCCCCAAAATCCAGAAACAATCCCTCTGGACCCTTCTTCTAAAATCGGACTATCCATCGCAATTGCAGGCATCATTGGCTTAGGCATTTTTCAAGCACCGCTTTTACAGTGGATTGAGAGTGCTGTTAAAAGTATTTTGTAGGAAAAGAATACTGCCACTCAAAATCTTTTCGTCTGATACTTTACTTTAACCAAAGAAAAGTAGACAAAGGCAGAGGAATAATTCGAGGGTCTGAAATTTTCACATCTTCATTTAGGGTGATCAACAATCCAAAGGGGGCATTATAAACCGATTTCTCCAGGAACGCTCTCAAACCTAACGTATCTTCATGCTCATCAATCCGTTTTCGGTATTTGACCTCAATAGGAATTCGTTTGGTACCCACTGTTAGAACAAAGTCAACTTCGGGTTCTGCCCCTCTCATCGGGAAATAGGCTACATCCAAGTTGGGAATAGAAGCCAGAAAATATCCTTTTCGAAAAATGTACTTGAGGTCATTCTAACGGGATCTGATTAATATTTCAACTGGGCATCATGCTTGGCTTCAAAGCTACTAATCGCTTTTTCATGCTGAAGCGTAATCCCAATATCATCCAGGCCATGAATCAGGCGATGTTTGATGGCAGCATCCATTTCAAAGTGGAATGAAATTTCTTCGGGGAGAAGAAGCGTCACACGTTGATGTTCTAATTCTACTTTGGCCTGAAGGCCTTTGAAGCGAGAGACCATTTGAAAAATTTCTTCAACTTCCGCTTCTTGAAGTTCAAGGGTGAGCAAACCATTTTTCAAACTGTTGTTTCTAAAAATATCGGCAAAACCTGGAATCACATTTTCCCCGCGCTCGACATTGGGCGCGATCACCACATGAAATCCATATTGCTCAATGGCCCAAACCGCATGCTCTCGGCTAGACCCGCAACCAAAATTGTTACGAGCCACCAAAATGGTGGCCCCTTTGAATCTATCTTGATTCAATTCAAAATCGGGATTGGGTTTTCCATTTTCCAAATATCGCCAATCCTGAAAAAGATGTTCGCCAAAACCCGTGCGCGTAATTTTTTTCAAGAATTGTTTGGGAATGATCTGATCGGTGTCTACGTTCGCTCGATCTAAGAGAGCGATCAAACCTTGATGATTATTAAATGATTTCATTCAATATCCTTTGAACTTTTAAACCCTTAAACTTTTGAACCTTCTTTCCACTTCCGTATGTCCACAAAATGCCCTTCCACCGCCGCTGCGGCCGCCATTTCAGGACTCACCAAGTGCGTGCGGCCGCCTTTACCCTGACGTCCTTCAAAATTGCGATTCGAAGTAGAAGCTGATCTCTCGCCTGACTTTAATTGATCCGGATTCATGCCCAAACACATGCTGCAGCCTGAAAAACGCCATTCGCAACCGGCTGCTTTAAAAATCTCATGCAGGCCTTCGCGCTCAGCCTGGTGACGCACCTTTTCAGAACCAGGCACAATCAAGGCTCGAACTTTCGAGGAAACTTTCCGCCCTTTAAAAATCTGAGCGGCCCGTCTTAAGTCCTCAATTCGGCCATTCGTACAACTGCCAATAAAAACGGTGTCCACTTTGACTTCTTCAAGAGGCGTTCCTGAAACCAGCCCCATGTACGCAAGCGCCTGCTCGACATCTTTTGGGTTGTAACCTGGAACTTCATTTGGGTCCGGGACCTTGGCCGTGACGTCTGTCACCATCCCAGGACTGGTTCCCCATGTGACTTGCGGAGAAATTTTGGACGCATCGATTTTTAATTCCCGATGAAATTTTGCGTCCGAATCCGACGGAAGTGTTTTCCAAAATTGAATCGCTTTTTCTAAATTTTTGGGTGCAAAGGGACGACTCTCACGAGAAAAATATTCGAAGGTCACTTCATCTGGAGCAATCAAACCCGCTCGAGCCCCTGCTTCAATGCTCATGTTGCAAACCGTCATGCGCTCTTCCATGGAAAGCCGGCGAATCGCATCACCCGCATATTCCAGAACACAACCTGTGGCACCTGCCGTTCCAATTTGACCGATTAATTTTAAAATCATGTCTTTCGCGGTGACATGGGGCTGAAGCTTACCTGTAAATTCCACCTTGAACGTTTTTGGCTTTTTCTGAGGAAGACACTGCGTCGCCAAGACATGTTCCACTTCTGAAGTTCCAATCCCAAAAGCCAGGGCGCCGAAAGCTCCATGCGTCGAGGTGTGAGAATCTCCACAAACAATGGTTGTCCCTGGCAAAGTGATCCCCAGTTCAGGGCCAATCACATGAACAATCCCCTGGCGATCGCTTTTCAAATCATAAAGCGTAATGCCAAACTCTGCACAATTTTTAGACAAGGCCTCGATTTGTGCCTTCGAAATAGGATCTTTAATTTCTCCCCGCCCATCGGTTGGAACATTGTGATCCATGGTGGCAAACGTAAGTTCAGAACGCCGGACTTTCCGATGGGACAAACGAAGGCCGTCAAAGGCTTGAGGGCTGGTGACTTCATGTACCAGATGGCGATCTATATAAATGAGCACCGTCCCATCCGGCAAAGTTTCAACTACATGACGATCCCAAATTTTCTCGAAAAGTGTTTTAGGCATAGGGGCGCCAGTATACTAAAGCAGTGCTTAAGTGTCTAGGTGTCTGAGTGCTTAAGTTAGTAGGAAGGATTTTTTTACTTAGGCACTTTTTTTAATATTGCTTATGCCTTTGTTACCACAAAACTCGCCACATAATCCGAGGGTTCTATCTTTTGCCCCATTTTTGGATAAGGCTCGACTTTGGAAAGGGTGATGATACAACCTCCGATCACTTCGGGAGATTTATTTTTTGGCATCATCGGAAGAGCCAAAGTGTGATCCCCTAAATCTTGTCCATCTTTCTCCACATGCACTAAAACTTTCACTTGCCCCGCCCAAATACATTCAGCCCCCTCTGGGCATCGAGAATCGGAGGGAATACTTTTAAGCATCATTTTCAAATTTTCTGAGGGAATCGCAACTGTTCCACCCATTTTAAGTTGGAACTCTTCACCCAAAACCAGAACATGCTCATCTGAAAAAGCGAGATGGGAAAAATTTTTCATCTCTCCTGCCTGGAAAACCAGAAAGAAAATTAAAATGGTTACTCTAAAAAACATAAATACCTCCTGATGGAGCTACCGAATAGAATCTAAGAATGTTTTAGCATTCATGATCTTAATCCCCATATAACGACCCACTGCGAGAAGAGCCTTATCACCTGTGACAACAACCTCAGCCTCTAAGGCAACCGCACATTCAATAAACTTGTCGTCGTTGGGATCTTCTTTAACAATCTGAAGCGAAGGTGTCTTTGCTGTAAATACAGTATTGTATCCTTGTCCCCAAAGAGCAAGAAGCTCTTCAAATTCATCCCGACCTTCTAAACCCATTCTTTTAAGGACTTTTGTATATTCCTCAAAAATCTCATCTGAGAGACAAAGAATGATTTTTCCTACCTTCCAAAAATCAATCACCCTCTTTGGGTTTCCACCAAAGAAAGAAGAAACAAACACATTGGTATCAACAACCACTTTCAACGCTGAGCCTCTCTCACCTCTTTGATGACACGACCTATATCATGAGAGCCAAATCCCTTAGAACGAAGCCTTTTCCCAATTCGTCCCCAAAGATTTTCAATATAACCCTCCATGTCGTGCTCTCGAATATAGGCTTGAAAAAGTTCGCGAACCACCTGACTTGTGGTTTTACCTTCACGTCTTGCCAAAATATCCATCTTGGATTTCATGACAGCGTCTATACGTATCATCATCTGATTTAACATAATAAAACCTCATATGATATATTATATATACAAGATATCATATGAGCCGTCTTTTGTCAAACCTTCCATTTGGCCAAATCTCCATAGAAATATGCCATTCCCTCAATCCCTTTAAAAAAATTCACAAGATCCAAACGCTCATTAGGAGCATGCGCATTCTCATCTGGAAGGCCAAAGCCCAAAAGCACACAAGGCTTTTTCAAAATATCCGAAATCGTCCTCACAAAGGGAATGGAACCCCCCTCGCGAATAAAATGGGCCTTCTTCCCAAAGGCCTTCTCCAAGGCCCTTTTCGCAACTTCAAAAATGGGATGATTCAAGCGCTCCAAGAAGGCCCTGGAACCATGATGTTTGATGACTTTCACGTTCACCGTCAAAGGAGAAATCTTTTCGACATGCTTTTTAAAAGCGGATGCAATTTTGTCAGGATCTTGATCCGGAACGAGTCGCATGCTCACTTTGGCGCCCACCTTTGCCGGAATAATGGTTTTAGAGCCCTCTCCCGAAAACCCTCCAAAAATGCCGTTTACATCAAGTGTCGGGCGAGCCCACATTCTTTCCAAAGTAGAAAAACCTTTTTCACCTGTGAATTTTAGAGAACCTGTTACTTTAAGAAGTTTTTTCTCAGAAGCAGGCAGCCTAGCCAACATCCTTCGCTCCGTTTTTGACAAGGGATAAACATCTTTATAAAATCCAGGGATCAAAATCCTTCCGTTCTTGTCTTTGAGCTTTGAAAGAATCCCGGCCAAGACATGAACAGGATTTTCAACCGTCCCACCCCACATGCCAGAATGAAGATCCTGAGAAGAGCCCGATACATGAATTTCCATATAACATAATCCCCTCAAACCATAACAAATCGAAGGAACCTCACGGTCTAGCATGGGAGTATCAGAAATAATCACCTCATCCGCCTTGAGGAGATTTTTTTGCTCTTTGAGAAAATTTTTTAAACTGGGACTTCCTATTTCCTCTTCGCCTTCGATCAAAACTTTTACATTCAAAGGCAGTCTTCCCCAAGTCCTAAAATAAGCCTCGAGCGCTGACAAATGAATATACACCTGCCCTTTATCATCCACTGAGCCTCGAGCATATAACCGCCCACCCCGAATATCCGGTTCAAAGGGAGGTTTCACCCATTCATTGAGTGGATCTACGGGCTGAACATCATAATGACCATACACCAGAACTGTGGGGTGTCCTGGAGCCTCTAGCCACTCTGCATAAACAATGGGATGACGCTTCGTTGGAAAAATTTCTACTCGTTTCATTCCCATTTCTTTTAATCTTTGAGCCAAAAAATCCGCACAACGAGCCACATCAGAAACATGGGAAGGACTGACACTGATACTCGGGATGCGAAGACATTCATTTAAATTGTTTAGAAAATCATTCTGATGTTTTTGGATGTAAGATAAAACTTGCTGCATAACATCTCCTGATATTGCAGTTTGCTACATTAAGATGACACGAGAATTAATATGTTTGCATTAATCCCTTAAGACCAATTGCCACTCCAACCATCTCCCATCGCCTTCAAAAAGAGAGGGAGGGATTCACATTTGAAATAGGGATTTCCCTTTTTCTGCTCCCCCAAAGTAGCCGTCGGTGTATCGGCATAATTATGGCCAGGATATAAAATGATTTCGTTATCCAATTGACGCAACTTACTTAAACTTCGGAACATCTCTTCCGTGCTCCCTCCCGGCAAATCACAACGGCCGCAATAATTGATAAAAAGCGTGTCTCCGGACACCAAGGAGTCCTCGACCCTAAAACATTGCGATCCGGGTGTATGTCCAGGCGTATGAAGAAAGCGAATCGTCACAGTGCCGATTTGCAGGGTATCTTCTCCATGTACCTTTTTCAGATTAGGCTCAAATTTCTTCAGGGCAAAGGCATCGTGCTCATTTACATAGACAGGGACATCACTCTTTTTTAGAAGACCCTCAATCCCATTCACATGATCGAAATGATAATGGGTAGCGAGAATCCCTTTTAATTTCAAATCCTTTTCTTCAAGCGCCTCTTGAATTCTCTCAGGCTCCCACCCCGGATCCACCACCACCGCCTCGCGCGTCTGGGGACATCCGACAAGATAAACAAAATTCTGCATGGGACCCAATTCAAGTTGATGAAGAATCATAGAATTTATTCCTGAAAAATCTTCTGAACAACATGCAATTTTTGATGAAACTCTTTCCCCGATAACACTGGAGCTCCTTCGGTCGAAAAATTCTCGCCCAAGTTGACCCAGGATTTGCAACCCTCATATTCACTGCGATGAGGAACTAAAATTTCCTCAGGTAACCGGAATATTCGCAGGCAAAGGACATAAAGCCCTTTCTCTCTCCCCCAAGAGAAGCGCTCCTCCACAACGGACCTAGACCAGACATGCTGGCCCTCCAAGAGATAAAGCTTCTCTAATTCCTTCGCCTGATAAACCGCTTGAACCGAGGCATAAAATTGAAGATGGATATTGCCATCTTGGGGACGACTCTGGAGAAGGGCGTCCAATCTGGCATGAACAGACGGGATCAATTCTTCTTGATTCTGATGCTCATACGTAGGAAAAAGAAAAAATTCTCTTTCCTCGACTTCGAAGCCGCCAGTCCCTTCATGAATTCCACCTTTGCGGAGGATCAAAATCTGATCACCCCCACCCAAGGCATCCACGACCACAGCCCATTCTTTAAAGGCTTTTGAATTTCTTTGAAGAACTTTCATCTCTCCTCTATTTTTCCCCTGACAAAGACCTACCTTTTATCATAATATATTGATCACTCAGGAAGGCTGATGATATCAAAGAAGTAAAAACGAGACAAAGGAAAAGGGTCACTTTATGCGCCGCAAGTCTTTTTATATTTTTCTCTCACTTTTATTGACTGGATTTACGAATTTAGCCAAGTCTGAAGCCCTTTCTCAAACCCACATTCAATCCTTTGAGGGAGAAGTCGAGGTTATGGGCCCAAAAGACACGTCTGGAAAACCCGCCCAGATGCAAAGGGTGCTTTCAGCCTCCGACACCATCACCACAGGGGACCATGCCTATTGCGTGGTTCAAATAGACGCGGACAACCTTTTTCGAATCAAACAAAATTCCAATGTCAAAATCGAAAAAATATGGGAGGAGGTTCAGAAACCTGATGGATCCGTGGTCCAAGAGTACCGTGTTCATTTGGCCAAGGGAGAATTGACCGCAAAATTAAATGCCATCCCCCATCAAAGCCAATTCGATGTGACGAGCCCCGTCGCCATCGCTGGAGCAACGGGCACCGTCTACAATGTTAAAGTGGATCCTGAGACCTTGAGGACGGTGGTCAGCGTCCTCAACCACGAAGTTTTTGTCGAAAGCCAAAATGAACCCCAAAAGACCACGGTCTTAAAAACATTTCAGCAAGTGGAAGTAGCTCCTTGGCGAAATGCAATCTTAGAAGTGCTCGGTTGGGGAGATCCCGCGGAAACGCTTCTAGAGCCCCAAGATAAACCTGAAGAAATTGAAATCTACTCCCTTGGCCAAGGCGTCTCGAAGGAAGAAGCCAAGACCCAAGCCCTTGAAAAACTAACGCGGCTCATCCTCCACTTGCGAATGAAAAATTCGAAAACCCTGCAGGATTGGCTAAACCAGAACCCGGACCTCACTCCAAAAATCTACACCTTAATCAATCAAGCTGAAATCATTCGGACAACCCCCCTCGTTTCCAAAGGAGAAAATTCCAAAATCAGAACCCTCTTCCAGGTGGAGATTCGTCTTCCCCTCACCTCTCTCTTAGAAATCATCCCCGAACCCCTTCAAGGCGTCAGAAGAAGCATCTTTCCTCTTTCCCAGGAAGAATATTTTTCAAAATTTGGAAGACCGTTTCAAAAAACAATTTTAGAAAAGGCATGGAAAGAAAGCCCCGCCTCCTTTCTAAAAACCTTAGAACAAATGACGCTCTCATCCGGAAAAACATTCAAAGACACACTGGCACAAAACGAAAAAATCAAAGCCGCAGTTCAAAAATTGGTTCGCAATACTTCCATCGATGAGATTGAATATTTTTCAGATGGATCTCTCATGATTTCTCTCAAGATCCCAGGAAAAGAAATCGTTCAATCCCTCACTTCCATCACAGGAAATATTTACGGTGAAAATTATTTTTCAGCCCCTCAGGCCCTGAACTTCGAAAATTTTAAAAACAGTCTGGAAATAAAATCCCTCGCTCTAGAAAACGGAAAACCGAAAATACTTCATGCTCAGAGCGCCCCCTTTAACGCCTCTGGTGAAGGAGGAGATTCAGAAAACAATTTGTCCTCTGTTGAAAACTCCATCACCCCCGTGGATCAAAACCTTTACAAAGAACAATTCCAGCCGGCAAGAACACAAACCCATCCTTTGGGCACGGACTTCATCACACAGCCCAAAGAACCCAGTGGAATCGTGGAATCCAATGGGGGAGAAAATCAGTCTATCGAACAACCCAGCGCTCCGACCCACACGCAGCCCAGCCCTTCGCCCAATCTACCTGACCGAGAAAGAGAGAGGGAGAGACCGAATCTCCCAGTCCCAGAGCAAAATTCGCGAGACCGCCAAAATCGTTGAAGTTGCAACTTCCAACATTGTTAGAGTGGAAATTTTTATTTTGGCTTTACACACCATTGACGGCATTCCTTCGTTTATGCTAATTTGAAGGCCATTTTTGCAAATGGAATTTCATGAACATTTCACAATCACAGAACAACACTTCCGTTTTAACTTTCAGAACCGACTTTTGGTGGCTTGCACCCCTGTCTTCTGTTTTAGCCATTGTAGCTTTTGTTATTTATTCCACCTGGGCCGCTTTTCAGGGTGGACATTTTGAATACCAAAATTATCACTCCCCCTTTTCTTGGCCCATCCATCCCAAGTGGTGGCCTTTTTCACCTGCCTTTTTAACCATTTGGGCTCCTCTGGGATTTAGAGCCACATGCTACTATGTGCGACGAGTTTATTATCGCTCTTTCTTTAGAGATCCGATCGCTTGCGCCGTTCGAGAATCTCGTAAGAGCTACAGCGGAGAAACCGATGTCCCTTTCATTTTTCAAAATCTTCATCGTTTTTTTCTCTACACCACCTTGATAGAACTGGCTGTTTTGTGGCTCGATGCCATTCATGGTTTTATATTTTCCGGAAGATTCGGATTTGGAATAGGATCTTTGGTCCTATTGATGAATTCAACGCTCCTTTCGCTCTACACCTTTTCCTGTCATGCCTTTCGACACCTGGTGGGCGGCAATTTGGACTGTTTCTCTCAATGTCCCAAACGCTCTTTTTTATGGAAAAAGATCAGTATTTTGAATGAAAGACACGGGCTTTACATGTGGATTAGTTTAGGATGGGTAGGGTTTTCGGATCTTTATGTCAGAATGTTGTCTATGGGGATCTGGAAGGACATTAGGTTCTTTTAAAAAAGAGGACAGAAGTCAGAATCCAGAATCCAGAATAAAAAACTAAAAATCGCTGCTTTTTGATTTTATTCTGAATTCTGAATTCTAGATTCTAAATTATGACCTACGAATCTCACGAACATGATGTGATTATTATTGGAGCCGGTGGAGCAGGTTTAAGAGCTGCCATTGAAGCTGCAAGCCAGGGTCTGCGGGTTGCCGTCATTTGTAAATCCCTTCTGGGTAAGGCGCACACAGTCATGGCTGAAGGCGGAATTGCAGCGGCCATGGAAAGTCCATTTTAGAGACACCATGCGCGGCGGGAAAATGCTCAATAACTGGAGAATGGCAGAACTTCATGCAACAGAAGCCCCCGATCGCGTGAGAGAACTCGAAGCCTGGGGCGCCCTTTTTGACCGCACCAAAGATGGAAAAATTCTTCAGCGTGATTTTGGCGGTCATCGCTATGCAAGACTCGCCCATGTAGGAGACAGAACCGGACTCGAAATTATTCGAACCCTTCAACACCATGGGATTCATCAAGGCATTGATGTTTACATGGAATGCACCATCACAAAATTGCTCAAAGATGGAGAAAAAATTTCTGGGGCCTTCGGTTATTGGAGAGAAACCGGCAAATTCGCAGTCTTTAAAGCCAAAGCCGTCATTCTAGCGACCGGAGGCATTGGCAAATGCTGGAAAATTACCTCAAATTCTTGGGAAGGTACAGGCGACGGTGTCATGCTTGCCTTAGAGGCAGGTGCCGCACTCATTGATATGGAATGCCAACAATTTCATCCGACGGGTATGGTCTGGCCTCCCAGCGTAAAAGGCATTCTCGTCACAGAAGGTGTGCGTGGAGAAGGCGGAACCCTGCGTAACAGCAAAGATGAACGCTTCATGTTTCGATACATCCCCGAGTTTTTTAAAGCAGAGACAGCGGACAATGAGGCGGAAGCCGACCGCTGGTACAAAAACAAAAAAAATAATCGCAGAACACCCGATTTACTCCCCCGCGACGAAGTCGCCCGATCCATCAATTCAGAAATTAAGGCCGGACGAGGAAGTCCTCACGGCGGCGTCTTCTTGGACATTGCTTCCAGGCTGGGCGCAGAGGATATTAAGAAAAAACTTCCTTCGATGTATCATCAATTTATTGAACTCTCAGGCGTAGACATCACGAAAGAGCGCATGGAAGTCGGCCCCACAGCCCATTACATGAATGGCGGCATTCGTGTGGTAGCGGACACCACAGCGACAGAAATCCCCGGCCTTTTTGCAGCGGGTGAAGTGGCCGGAGGTCTTCACGGCGCCAATCGCCTCGGAGGAAATTCTCTTTCTGATCTTTTGGTCTTTGGCCGAAGAGCCGGCCTTCATGCCGCAGAATACGCAAAAAATTTCAAAGGAACGCTCTCTATCTCTTCTGATCAATTGGACTCCCTCGCCGCTGAAAGTCTAAAACCTTTTGAAAATTCTGGGAGCGAAAACCCTTACACGATTCATCAAGAGCTGCAAGAGACGATGCAAAGCTGGGTCGGTATTATTCGAATCGAATCAGAACTCAAAATCGCTTTAGAGAAAATCTCTCAATTAAAAGCCCGAGCCAAAAAAGTTCATGTGGAAGGACATCGCCAGTACAATCCCGGATGGCATTCGGCCCTAGATCTCTCTTCCTTATTACTCATCTCAGAAGCCGTCACAAAATCAGCCTTGGAAAGAAAGGAATCGCGTGGGGGTCACGCCCGTGATGATTATCCTAAAATGGATCCCAATTTTGCGAAGGTCAATGTTGCCATCCGCAAAAGAGAAAATGAGCTCGTCACAACTTTAGAACCGATTGCGCCCATACCAGAAGAGTTGAAGAAAATATTTACTGAATGAAAATTTAAATATTAGTAAAGCGCTACGGCAAGAATTTGTAGTCGCCCCATTTATGGGGCCGCCCCCTGCATGGATTTGCCCGATGAATCGGGCGACTACAAAGATTGCCCCATAAATGGGCGACTACTTTATTTTTGATTTAAAGGAAAGAAGCTATGGCTAACACAACATTAAAGGTCTTCCGGGGTCTAAGTGGTAAAGGCAACTTTCAAGAGTATACCGTCCCTCTTGACCCAGGCATGGTCGTCCTTGACGTTGTGCATCGCCTTCAAGCGACGCAGGCTCAAGACCTCGCCGTACGATGGAATTGCAAGGCAGGTAAATGTGGTTCCTGCAGCGCTGAGATCAACGGACAGCCTCGCTTGATGTGCATGACCCGAATGGATATTTTTCCTGAAGGCAAACCCATCACGATTTCACCCATGCAAGCCTTCCCTCATATACGAGACCTGGTGACCGACGTCTCTTACAATTATAAAGTTGCTAAAACCATTCCCCCGTTCAAACCCAAAGCCCCTGAAGCCGATGGAACCTGGAGAATGCAGCAAGAAGATGTCGAACGCTCACAAGAGTTTCACAAATGTATCGAATGTTTTCTCTGTCAAAATGTCTGTCATGTCTTAAGAAACCATGACAAGAAAGA
>JACPWU010000029.1 GCA_016196885.1 Chlamydiota bacterium
AAAAACATGGGATAAGGAGGCTCAACGAAATAGTACCGATCCTTAAAGAAGAATAATCAAAAGGTACAAAACTGCATCGTTAAAGAGATGACCCATGTAGGGTGGAATATGGCCTCCTTAGTATCGGGCCGTGCCCCCTGCATAGATCTGCCCGATAAATCGGGCGACTACGCTTGACGGATCAAGAATACTTGAGCCAAGTCCATATGCCTTAAAAATAAAACTGCTGTGATTTTTTTCATTTTAAATTCCCTTTCTTGAGGTGGCTGAATAATAGATTGATAACGAAAACGGGCCAGGGGTGACCTAAAGTAAGGGAATTTCAAAATGAATTGAAACTGCCTTAGACGGGGAACCCCTATCTACAGCAGGTACAACAAAGACGAGAGAAAGAAGAAGAGCGAGAAAGATGATTTTCTCGTTCAAGTGAAGGTAAACCAGTGAAATAAGACACTTGCCGATACATATTGGGAGAGACCCTACCAAGCGCCTCTTTTCTTGTCAAGGGGATTTGAAAACTCCCCTTATTGAATTTAATGGATTTTGTACGTTTTTTTGATATATTAACCTCCACAAGCTTAATCTTGCTCTTAAAGTTGTGAGAGCGGGGGAACCAAGGTTTGGTCGTAACTATCTTGGGGCGAATGTCTTAAGAAGAGACAAGGGTTTTCCAACCCGAGCCCGACAGCTAACCCCGTAAGCATAAAAGGAAGAATTTTCTCAAAACCCAAAGAGTGTGTGCTCTTTGGGTTTTTTTGTTGTCTGGGTTTGTTTAACCACTCAACTATTTGTCTGCAAAGTCTCCTCTCCCCTTGTGGGAGAGGTTGGGTGAGGGGGGAATTTAAACTCACCCTCCCCTAACCCCTCCCATCTAGGGAGGGGAATCTTTAGACCTTCGGACAGACTGACTGGGGGAGTTACAAAAGGGGGGAGTATGTCAGAAGTGAGAATTTCATTGCTTCAGAGGTTCAAAAACATCTTCATCGGAAAAGCTCGAAATCCACTCGATCAAAAGGTTTTTCATCATTTATCCCTCATTGCTTTTTTTGCATGGGTGGGTTTAGGAGCGGACGGGCTTTCCTCCTCTTGTTATGGTCCAGAAGAGGCTTTTCTCGCTTTAAAAATGCATCCTCATCTCAGCATTTTTGTGGCCCTGGCCTCTTGTCTCACCGTTTTTTTGATCAGCGCCAGCTATTCTCAGATTATCGAACTTTTTCCCTCAGGAGGCGGAGGATATTTGGTCGCGACTAAACTTCTCTCTCGCAGCATGGGACTTGTTTCAGGCTGTGCCCTGCTTATTGACTATGTACTGACCATTACGATTTCAATAGCGGCGGGAGCCGATGCCATTTTCAGTTTTATCCCTGGAGCTCCCTTTGCGCTTAAATTTGGTTTTGCCATTTTCGGCGTAGTGCTTTTGAGCCTTCTGAACATTCGCGGGGTGAAAGAGTCGGTGATTCCCTTAGTCCCTGTTTTTTTACTTTTTATTTTGACGCATGTGATGGTGGTGATTTACACGATGTTTTCTCAAGGGAGTCATCTTTCTTTGATGATTCATCATACCGTTTCAGATGTTCATCAAACGTGTTCTGAAATTGGCTTGTGGGGACTTGTCTTTTTAATTCTAAGGGCCTATAGCATGGGTGCCGGAACCTTTACCGGAATAGAGGCGGTGAGCAATGGTCTTCCCATTTTAAGGGATCCGAAAGTCCAGACAGGTAAAAAGACCATGCGTTACATGGCGGTATCTCTTGCATTTATGGTTTTGGGACTGATGTTGGCTTATCTATTAATGCAATTACAACCTCAGGTGGGAAAAACTTTAAACGCAGTTCTCTTAGGAGAAACCACAAAAAATTGGGGACATTTTGGATCCATTTTTACTTTGGTCGCTCTCATTTCAGAAGCATTGCTTCTTTTTGTGGCGGCTCAGGCTGGGTTTTTAGATGGTCCCCGCGTTTTGGCTAGTATGGCGCTCGATCGCTGGTTTCCCACACGCTTTTCCTTCTTAAGCGATCGTCTGGTCACTCAAAATGGAATTTTACTCATGGGCGGTGCTGCGCTGATCACCATGATTTTGACTCAAGGTTCTGTTCAATTCTTGGTGGTGCTTTATTCTATCAATGTGTTTATCACCTTTTGTCTTTCTCAAGCGGGCATGGTCCGTCATTGGTGGGAGGTTCGCGCCAAAGAATCTTCCTGGAGAAAAAAGCTTTTCATCAATGGTTTGGGCCTCTCCTTGACGGGGCTGATTCTGGCGAGTGTGGTGATCCTGAAATTCCATGAAGGAGGATGGATCACACTTCTGGTAACCGGATTTTTGGTGAGTTTGGCTTTTTTAATCAAGCGGCATTATTTGGATGCAGCAAAACTTTTGGGAAGGTTAGAAGATTTGGTTCAGGCCACCGTCCTTGAAAAATCAGAAGAAAAGAATGACACGATTTCAGCTGATCCCAAGGCAAAGACCGCAATTTTGCTCGTGAATGGTTTTAATGGTGTTGGGCTTCACACGTTATTTGGTATTGTTCGTCATTTCGGACAGGAATTTCGAAACTTTGTTTTTGTCGAAGTCGGTGTGATTGATGCGGGAAATTTTAAAGGGACTGAAGAAATTGGGAATTTAAAGGTTCGAACAGAGGGAGACATAAATCGCTACGTAACTTATATGAAGAATCAGGGTTTCTATGCTGAGGGAGTTTACACCTTGGGAATTGATGTGGTCAGTGAGGTGGAAAAAATTATCCCTTCGATTTTAAAGCGTTTCCCTCAGGCTGTTTTCTTCGGAGGGCAAATTGTATTTCCAAAGGATTCATTGATGACGCGGTGGCTCCACAATTACACCGTTTTTTCTATTCAGAAAAGATTATATCGCCAGGGCATTCCCTTTGTCATTTTTCCGATCCGGGTGTGAAGAAAGAGGTTAGGTAATTATCTAACAAGAGACTCGACCCCGTATTCAAGAGACTCGACCCCGTATTCGTATTCGTATTCGTATTCCCGTATTCGTATTGACCCCGTATTCGTATTCCGTATCGACCCGTATCCCGTATTCCGACCCCGTATTCGTATTCGACTGAAATTACGCCTTATTATCTTAAGAATTTAAAAAATTACACATTGATTTTGGGCGTTAAAAATACCAGACTGTAACAATATCCAGGAGAGACAAAATGATTGTTGTCACGGGTGGAGCAGGGTTTATCGGCAGTGCCATGGTACACAGGCTTAATGAAAATGGCATCACAGATATTCTGATTGTGGATGAGCTGGGCTCTTCTCCCAAATGGAAAAATTTGGTAGGCAAGCGCTTCACCGATTATCTGCACAAAGATCCTTTTATGGAAGCTTTGCTTGCTGAAAGGCTTCCTAGAATGGAAGCGATCATTCATATGGGAGCCAATTCTTCCACGACAGAAACAGATGTGGAACATCTCATGGACAATAATTATCGCTATACAAGAGTGCTCGCTGAATGGGCTCTACGAAAAAAGGTACGTTTTATTTATGCCAGCAGTGGCGCTACTTATGGCGATGGAACGCTGGGTTTTAGCGATGACGACGAAGCAACTGTAAGCCTTTCCCCACTCAATCCCTATGGATACTCCAAACATCTTTTTGACCTTTGGCTTTTGAAAAACAAGCATGAAAATAAAATGGTGGGTATTAAATTCTTCAATGTTTTTGGCCCCAATGAATATCACAAAAACGACATGAGAAGTGTGGTCTGCAAGGCCTATGACCAGATTCAAGAGACCGGGAAAATGGGACTGTTTAAATCTTACAAGAATGAATACAAAGATGGTGAGCAGATGCGGGACTTTGTGTATATCAAAGATTGCACCGAAGTCTTGTGGTGGTTTTTAAACACGCCCAAAGTAAATGGCCTTTTTAATCTGGGGAGAGGAGAGGCTAGAACCTGGAACGATTTGGCCAAGGCTATTTTTGCTGCATTAAAGAAACCCCTCAACATTGAATACATCGACATGCCCGAAACCCTGCGTAGTGCCTACCAATATCACACCCAAGCCGTTATGACTAAACTCCAAAATGCAGGCTGCCCTGTGCAATTTCAATCCCTTGAAGATTCTGTGAAAGATTATGTTGAACATTATCTGCATCCGAGGTTGAGGTGGTTGTAGGGGAGGAGAGTCAGAATTGAAGATGGAAGAATGCGGGTTAGTTCAAAAGGCGGTGAAATCGGTCGAAGATTTTGACGAGCAATTTTTTGACCTTCCTAAGTCAAAAATAATTAAATTAAACACACTCCTACAAACAATGATTAGAGAACATACAAAATCCATATCATTCGAAGAAGGAGGCAATCAATAAATTTTTTGAATGACTCAGATTTCAAATTATAACTTTTTTTGAGAGAAACGAAAATGCAGGACGAATTGGAAAAAACTCCTGGTGTAGGTAAAAGCATTGCTCAAGATTTGCACAAGATTGGCATTCACTCGATCGCGGATCTCAAGGGGAGGGATGCACAGGCATTATATGACCAATCTAATAAGTTGGTAGGAACTGTGCAAGATCGCTGTCTTCTTTACGTTTTTCGCTCGGCGGTTTACTTTGCCAATACTCAAAACCCTAAACCGGAGTTATTGAAGTGGTGGAATTGGAAAGATAAAAAGGGGATAGAAAAATGAAAATGGGAATTATTTTAGAAACCAAAGAGGTTGAAAAGGCATGGAATGCTTTTCGATTTGCCGTAACGGCAAAAAAGCGTAGTCACGAAGTGAAGATTTTTCTGATGGGGGAAGCGGTTGAGTGTGAAGGGCTCACACATGAAAAATACAATGTGGATGAGCAGTTGAAAAAATTTGCTTCTCTGGGAGGAGAAATATTAGCCTGTGGAACGTGCTTAACCTCCAGGCAAAAAGAAGGAACGGAAAGCTGTCCACTTTTCAACGATGAACGATTGTGTGAATCTGGTTGAATGGGCCGATAGGGTCGTGACTTTTTAAATATTGAGTGAAATTGCTTAGTACAGTGAGTGATTCTTATGACTCTTTATAAGAGGGCCATTTATAATCTCAATGATCCTTCGAGATCATCGTGCGCGATGAAAGTTCTTCCCATCATGCTCATTTTGTAGTCGCCCGATTTATCGGGCAGATTCATGCAAGGGGCAGCCCCATAAATGGGGCGACTACAAAATGAGCCTTACCTTCATAAGAAGAAGTTACAGAGTTAACTTGCAGAGTATATTTTTGAAGTCAATTGATTGGCTAGCCCCACCAAACTCTACTTCTTAATGCTGTAATCCAAGAGAGAATGCTTTCTTTAACGTTTTGAACTTCACCCTTGAGATTTCTTATTTCCTCGGAAAAGTTTGGATATTTTTCTCCTAGAGAGTCCAATGTTCTTGCGGTCGCATTAATCTCTTTGAGGGCCCACTTGCATTTGACGATGTTGGCACAAAGGACATCGTCCTCGTAACCAAAACAATGTCCACTCAAAATATGTGCATGTGTTTTAAATGCATGAATGCTAAGTTGGACAAGGATGTCGGATGGATTCTGCCAGTCTATGTCCTGATTCAAATTCTTGATGAAAGCCTTGACAGAGCGGTCAAACCTTAAAGCAGATTGATAGCACAAGATCGTCTCTAATTTTTTTTCTTCCTCTTTATTATTTGCTTCGTTTGCTTCTTCAGAGTCCATCTCAAATTCGTTAGGAGTATTTCCTAATGATTGTTCAAGCTCGTCGTTGGGGTCGATGGGGAGAATTGCCGGGTCGCTTCCAAAGTTCATGGGATCAATATCAAAATGGACCTTAAAGTATAAATCAAGAGGATGCTTGTATTTCTCAATAGAGTTTTCTTCACTGAAAACCCTTTCGTATTTGTCCACGAGGCGTTCATTTTCTTCAATAAATTTTTCCCATTGCCCTTCATTCCAATAACCTTCGTTGTCGGGGATCCACTCCTTCTCATCAAATCCAAAATCGTTAGAGGTATTCATTTATTTATTTTCCTTTGGATGGAAGTTAAAGCATTCACAAATAATCTGAATGGTCAGAGCTTGAGCCTTTTTATAATCAGGCTCTGGGGGTAAGGGACTTCGGATATAAGCCTCTTGGGAGAGATTCATGAGTTTTTCGGCCTCTTCTTTGACTTTCTCAAGAGACCATTTTCCATTCTTGATGGCAATAAGTTTGGATGCGTTGGGTCTTTCGACATAAAGCTTTCCTTCATTTAAGAATTCGATACACATTTCCAAAAGTCGAATGAGATGAGAGGCATTTTTACAGTCGTAACCAAATTTTTCGACCAGTCGTTTTCTTTTTTCACCCATATAACCTTTGTGTTGATAGCGCGTCATTCTCTTCAATTGAGAATCTGCGTACCCTGAAAAAGAATGGAAGGCTTTCTTGGAAATGAAGATATCTCTATTTTGAATGAGCAAATTTCCAATTTTTGTTCTCTTCAAATAAAACTTAGGATCGAGCCAAAGAAGACTGATGACATTGGGATTCGATTTTAGGAGCAAGGACACAAATTTTTTAATCTCGTAATGAACGGCGTCCCATTCGCCTATAAATTTTTCATGAACCTCAAATTTTTCAAATCCAAAATAGTGCTCGATGGGTGCCACATAAACGCCCATGATGTCCTTGTCGTCCAGACTGTGAGGTTTCTTGGGAGGGACGTAAGTCCCATGCGCAATGCTGCCGCGATACCCTAAGAGGATGAGATTTTGTGGGAGAAGTTGATGGAGGGTTTTTTCATCCAGCCCCTTAATTTTGGGGTTTTTTGAGATGGGGTCCAGACGCATGCGGCTCCGTTCTAAAAACGAAAGGAATCTACTATTTGTATTGCAATGGATATTTTTCGGGATGTTTCAGAGATTCTAATTCAAGATACCTTGGGCTCATTTATAGTGTAATATACCATAAGTTGTGAAAGGGTACCAAAAAAGGAGAACATGATGAAAAAGCTGATTGGGGGTGTGTTGGGGGGTGTTGTGCTTTTTATTTGGGGAACGGTTTCGTGGATGGTTTTGCCTTGGCACAATACAACTATGGCATCCTTTACGAATGAGGCGGCTGTCGAAACGGCTTTGGTGGCCAATGCGCCTCAGCAGGGAATTTATGTTTTACCAGGCAATCATAGTCTGGATGCTCATTTAAGCCCTGAGGAGAAGGAGATCCTACAAAAGAAAAATTATGAAAAAATGGCGAAAGGCCCTTTTGCCTTTATTGCGATGAGCCCTCAGGGGACAGGAACCATCGGCCTTTGCATGATAAGAGGCCTCGCCATTGAGATTCTCGCCGCCTTGCTCATGAGCTTCTTGGTTTTTAGAGTAGGCGCCGAGCGATTTTCTTGTAAGGTCGGTTTGGTGGTGATGGTGGCTCTTATTGCTGGGATTGTTTGTGAGTTGCCTTCGTGGAATTGGTCGGGATTCCCTCTTTCTTACACTTTGGTTAGCATTGCCGATCTTTTGATTGGATGGTTTTTGGCAGGTCTTGTGATTGCAAAGGTTGTCGTCCCGAAAGCAGAAGTTAAAAGTTGATGGTTTGTGTGAGCTGTGGGATACCCCGATGATCCTCGCTTTTCATAAACCTTATGAGGTTCTTTCGAAGTTTACAGCTGGCAATTCCAAGCATCGGACTTTGGCGGAGTTTGGGTTTCCGAGAGATGTTTATGCTATTGGGAGATTGGATTGGGACAGCGAGGGGTTGCTGCTTTTGAGTGATGAGAAGGAGTGGAATGAATGGCTTCTTCATCCGCGTCATGCGCATGAGCGAATTTACCATGCCCAGGTGGAGGGGATTGCGACGGAAGAAGCAATGGCCCCGTTAAGAAAAGGGGTAGTGATTCAAGGTTATCAAACGAAACCTTGCAAAGCCAGTTTGTTGGTTGACCCAGGCTATCCTCCACGCAATCCTCCCATTCGTTTTCGGATCTCTATTCCAACAAGTTGGATTGAACTTAAATTGTTTGAAGGGAAAAATCGGCAAGTCCGTCATATGACGGCGTCGCAAGGATTCCCAACGCTTCGTTTGATT
>JACPWU010000032.1 GCA_016196885.1 Chlamydiota bacterium
ATGGGTCTTGCACCTTGTATTTTAGAGCCAAGTAGGGATACTTGTTTAAATCAATCCACTGCGCTCCCCCTAAACGTCCTTCATCCCCTATCAACTCTGGGCCAGGATTTAAATATTGAATCTTTACAAACTCATCTTCGGTACCATCAAAATATGCATGAATCTTCCAACTGCTACTCTTGACCACGCTACGATAAGAACACCTCATTGCCTGAACCTGCATTTTGCGAACCCCTTGTAGACCTTTATAAAAACGCCCCTTTTTCAAAAATGGAGCAAGATAAACCTTCACAAATTTCTCTCCTGTTTTCTTAAAAGTTTCTTTCCTGGAAAACTGCCCCATCAAATCATAAGACTGATCGCAGCGTAAGGCTATATCAAAGGACTGGATTCCTTGCTTCTCCTGGGGACAAAAAAGATAGCTGATATCTTTTCCTTTTAATTTCTGAGCCAGCTCTTCAAACCTTTCTCTCGGACAAAACACAACCTCATATTCTCCCTGCCTACACATTTTAACGTAATGCCCAAGAACTCCCTTGCACACTTGATGTCCTCCCTTTTCTAGCCTCACCTCACCCGATTTCTGCCACCCCATCCTATTTTTAGCATCCATTTGTTCCAAGATGACAGAGTCCACTTGAATCAGATTCCAATCAGTATCTTTGGAACCCTCCTTCGAACGAATCCAAACTTCATAAATACCCGATTTCTTCACCTCAAAATACTCACTTTCTAAATCACTCAATGTAAGAGCGCAAACCCCGTGTGTCCCTATTGCCTCAATCCCAACCTTTCTTTGAGACGTTTCAAAGAGAGCCTCCCCTTTTAACCCCTCCAGCACCCAGTCATTGAACCGACGATTCACCAACAAAATCTGACTCCATTTTTCCGAAAGAATATCCTTCCACCCTTCATGCAAAACTTCTTGATTTTGCCACTCAGGAAACACCCATGCGACAGGCTGCTCAAATAAGGGACTTTGAGCCAAGGGAAGCAAAAAAGCGAGAGAACCCTCGATCCAAAAGCCATGGACAGCACCATAAATATGGGGAAGAACATACTCATCTTTTAAATCATACAATGATATCGCCCCTGAAATTGTTTGATCCTTGCTATAAATTTGAGAGTTGTTAAAAATATCTTCCATTTCCTGAAGGGTTTCTTTCTCCAAAAATCCAAATCGAGGATAAAGGTCTTTGTTAATCATAACTTGATTAATGTGGTACAAAGACAACAAACGATGAAAAAAAGGTTTGGAAATACTTCTAAATAAAACGTCAAAATTGAGGTTGAAAAGTCTTGAATAGGCTGCAACAAAGCCCTTGTTGAGGGCGTAGAGAATCGGATCCATCCCCTGATAATATTTATTTTCGTGGTTGAGCAAGGTAACTCCATAATTATGACTCCCGGGCAAACTCAGGACACGGCCCTCTCCAGGGACTTCATTGATCTTGCGAACAGCCGCCTGATATTCCGGTTTGTACACAAATTTGCTGGAGACGTATTTCCCATCTGTGATTTCAGAGTCTGGCATAAAATTTAAAGTCCAATAGGGAAGGCTACAAACAACCAAGTAAAGGATCAAGGGCATTGACATCCATCCTTTGCGATCCCCCTTCAAAAGCAACCCCAGATAAAGAGCTAGAAGAAAAATCAGCAAAACCCCAAATTTTTCCAGGGGGCTTTTAAAAAGGGTAAAAAATGGAATGTGTTCCATCAAAAATATATACGCATCTTTGAAGGGATCATTGTACCCCTTGTTTAAAAATACGACTCCCAAGATGAAAAAGGCTATCCATGGAAGACTTTTCTTCCAACGCAAATTCCTTTGAAGAAGTCCGAAAGCCAGCAACATAAACGGAATGAGCAAAAAAATTCTTACCCCCGGATGGTAATAAAAGCGAGTAAAAAAATACTCATTGAAATGCCTAGACCAAAAATAAGGCACCAACGTGGTGAGACTGAACAACTTGTTCATCATGAGACCATCTCCAACAGCATACTTGGCCCATTCCACAGCAGAGTCTGCGTGATAAAAGGAGGCAACACTTTGCAATTGAAATTGAACGAGAGGCAAAAACCACCACGCATTGAATAAGACAAAGCTTACTTCTAGACAGATGAAGTTGACTATCATCCTTTTAAGATCAACCCTATTTCTTAAAATCATAGAAGCAATCCATAAGAAAATAAAAATGGAAATATGAAAAACACCCAGGTAGGGAATATTCGAAAAACAAAAACTCACCAAAAAAGAAAACAAGCCAAAATAAATAAAAAGCCTTCGAGAATCATCAAAATACTTATAAATGAGACCAAAAGTAACAGGTAAGACGAAATTGGGTGCACAATTCCAAAACATCGCACTTGACAAGTGGTAGGTAGAAATCGGATTCAAAAGATAGAATAGCGCCCCTAAGCTGGCATGCAGCAAACGAATTTTTAACACCCTTCTCAAGACAAGATACATCGCCGCAAATGGCAAGAAATAGACTAAGAAAACGCTGATCAAATTGACTGTTTTTAGAGACAAAGAAAGTGATCTCAGAAATGAAAAGAGATCGAAAATACCAAAGAAAAAATGAGGGGTGGGCTGAATACCCCCTGTCCCCATCATCAAACTGTTCCATGTATAGCAGCCGCTCTTGGCCGCCGTCGTAAAGTCCAAAAAATAATTCCCCTCACCTCCCAAAATTAGATACCCTCCCGCATACAAGGCAAGAAGAACGATTAAGATAAGACCGAAAAGAAAAAGAACTAGAAAATCAGCGCATTTTTGAGTCATAGAAATTCTGAATTTCTGCCTCTTGCAATATTATATTCAAAATTTTTTGGCCTTATGATACCATGAAAAGCTCTTTTAATAAGGCAAATCCTACGAATACAGACTGGAAACGTGAAAACCATGGATCGTAAAAAAATTAAGACGGATGCTAAAAAATATCTTTTGAAAAAGTGCCGAATCTGCGCGAGCGACCGACTGTATACCTTTGTCTCTTTGGGGGCCATGCCTATTCCCAATGGATTTTTATCCAAAGAAGAGCTGGGGAAGAAAGAACCTTATTATCCTCTTGAGACCTGTGTGTGTGAATCTTGCTGGCTTGTTCAACTGAGTCATGTGATCCCTCCAGAACTGATGTTCAAAAACTACCTTTATATCCCTTCCACCTCCATCACCATGCTCGATCATTTCAGAAACATGGCGGAGGAGGCCATTCAAAGTTATCGACTCAAACCCGGTGATCGAGTCATGGATATTGGGAGCAATGACGGGTCTTTGCTATCCTTTTTTAAAGAGCAAGAAATGAAGGTGTTTGGGATTGACCCCGCCTCTAATTTAGCTCAACTGGCTAGACTGAAGGGGATTGACACCCTGGATGACTTTTTCACGGAGGAACTGGCTAAGCGTGTGGTCCCAGAAAAGGGACATGCCAAGGTGATCACAGCCACCAATGTCGTCGCCCATGTCAACAACTTGCATGACCTTTGCGAGGGCGTGCGTCTTCTTTTAGACAAAGAGGGTGTTTTTATCTGCGAATTTCCATACCTACCCGATCTCATCAGCAAAAATGAGTTTGACACGATCTACCATGAGCATCTGTCTTATTTTTCCATTCAACCCCTCATCACCCTTTTTAAAAAACACAACCTCCATATCATCAACATCAAAAAAACATCCGTCCATGGTGGATCCATTCGTATCCACGTTGCCCCCCAAAACTCGTCCCATCAACCGACAAACAGGGTTCAAGAATTCATACGCGAAGAAGCTTTAAGAAAAATAAACAGCCGATCCCTTTACGAAGACTTCGGTCGTCGGGTTAAAGTGATCAAACGAGACCTGATTAACTATCTCAAGAAATTGAAGAACCAAGGGAAAAAAATCGTAGGATATGGCGCTTCAGCCAAGGGGAACGTACTCCTAAACTACTGCAACATCGGAACGAATCTCATTGAATATATTGTAGATTCTATCCCCTACAAACAGGGACGCTACACACCTGGGACACACATCCCTATTCATGCAGAAAATAAACTGGAAAAAGACATGCCAGATTATGCCCTGTTAATGGCCTGGAATTTCGCAGAAGAAATTTTAAGAAAACAGGTGAAATATAGAGAAAAAGGTGGACAGTTTATCATCACCATTCCCTATCTACGTGTTGAATAAGGGAACTCCCGTCCCTTTCAACCTTCTGGCAAGGACACGATTTTTATATTCCTCCACCATCTTGATCAAAATTCTCCTAGGAATCACCAGAACTCCGAGAGAGAAAAACAAGAACTTGGGGCTGAATACATTGAGCCAGCGATAACGCAACAGGAAAAAAATTTCTCGAATCAGAATTTTAAATGTACTGTAGTTTTTAATTTGAATCAGTCCCTCATAATGGGTTGCAATCTGCTCAATTCCCACCCGCTTCACCTCTTTATACGAGGCATCCGCGAAAACCGTTTCAAACATCTTGACCCAACTTGCCGTCGGAGAAATTTCGTAGATACTCGATTTGAAACGGGTCTGACTGGAGCTGATCCTCACCGCTACCGTGTAATCCTTGAGGAAAACAATCTTGTATTTCTTACAAATCGAGGCAAAAGGATAAATGTGTGTTGGAAAGATCTCGTCATGAAAAACTGTGTCTAAATATTTGATTCTGTATGCCAACCCAGATACTTGTCCTACAGATTCAAAAACCTTTTTGACCACTCTAGGCCCATCCAAGATGGAGATGACAGCATCCCTCCTCTCATCATAAGGGGTCACAGCTCGAACGGGTTTGAGAACATCCTCGTCGAACCAATAATAAGGACGGGTGACAACACCAATTTGAGAATCCTGGAGAAAGGCATGATAGGTCTTCTCCAAGGCACCCTTCAAAAGGATGTCGTCCTGACTCATAAAAAAAAGGATATCATAATTCTCGCCTGCCAACTCCCTGAGCCTCTGAAGATTCCTCCCGCATCCCAAATTCTCTTTATTCTTGTGAATGATTTTAATCCTTGAATCCTTCACAGCTCGAATCACATCCAAGGTTGCATCTTTGGAGTTATCATCAGAGACAATGATTTCAAAATTTTTAAAACTCTGATTAAAAATACTTTGAAGGGTCTCACCCATCCATGGAGCCCCATTGTAGGTTGGAATACAAATCGCTAACCTCAAAGATTCTGTCATAAAAGAACTCCCCTCTTTTCTGATTCTCAAGACCTCAAAGATGAAAACAAGCGAATGGTTTTTTCAACGGTAGATGACAAAGAGTATTGCTCCCTGACCAAGGTCGAAGCCCGACGCCCTAAGGACTGAGCCAGCACAGGATCCGCAAGCAAACACTCTATGGCCTTTGCAATCTGTCCCGCCTCTGGGGAAACTAAAATAGCTTCTTCACCATTTTTTAACATATGCTGTATCTCTCCCATATTTGTCGTAATCACGGGCTTGCCCATAGCCATCGCCTCGAAGAGAGACCTAGAAGTGGTAACCGCATAAGTAAAAGGCAACACAATCAAATCTGAGGCAGCAATATACTGTGGGATCTCTGTAAAAGAAGTAAATGGCATAAATTCCACCTCATTTAAAACTTGTAAATCCTCGGCCAGCGCCTCAACCTCTTTTCGGCCCCAGCCAGATCCGAGCAACAGTTTGACTTTTATTTTTGGTTTTAGCAAAGCGATTGAACGAACCAAAAGCTTTGCCGATTCAGAATTGGGAAAATAAAGTGGCTTCGCAAAAACAATGAAAGGATGATTCGCAGCATACTTCTCTTTAATCTGGTCTCCTTTCACCCCGGGATGATAGACATCCGTATTGATGCCCCCAGGAATGATCACCATTTTATCCTCGGACAAATTCCAAGACTTGATATGGCTGTTCCAATAATATTCCGACCAACAAATAACTCTATCGATTGGAACCTTTTTCATCAAGAAACGAACACACCGATAATGCAAACGGTCCAACCAAGATCCACTCTCGTTTAACATTTCAATGGTACAAACCAAAGGGACTCCGTAAATCCTCTTTAAATACCACCCTGCTAGAAGACCCCTGGGTCCAATAGAGTTGACCACATCCACATGATGCAATGGCCGAGAGAAAATGACGCGGCACAAGGCAAAAAGCATAAAAAGTATATCCTCTACTAATCTGAAGGTAAAAAAGGGCACCCAGAAAATTTTCAAATTTTTCGGTTTTTCAAAAGGGGAGTTCGGAAAACGTGAAGCGATGAGAAAGACTTCCCGAACTGATCTAGACAGGCTACCCAGGAATTCCTGAAAATAAGAGCCCGACGGATACAGAGGATACCTGAAATAAATGAATAGGACTTTGTTCACCGCCCTAGAAGCTGGCTTAACAAAATTCACGATCGACCTCCTCCAGCTATCAATTCCAATTCCCTCTGTGCAATCTGGTCCCAATCATACCCTTCAACAACCTTGTTTGTCCCTTGAATAAGCTCTTCGCATAATTTTGGATTATCCAATAAACGTAACACGGCCCTTGAAAACTCAGGTTTGTCGCCAAGAGAAATTCTGACCATTCCTAAGGGAAACACCTCTCGGTAAACCGGTAAATCCCAAGCTACTATAGGCAATCCACAGGCCATGGCTTCCAAAATCGCCATCCCAAAACCCTCCTCGTAACTTGGAAAGACAAATACTTTACTAAATTTTACAATACGGAAAGCCTCTTCATCCTCTAAATAGCCCAGAACATGAATCTGATCTTCCAAACCCGCATCTTTTATTTTCTTTTTCAACTCTTTTCCAAACACGTTCTCCGCATCCCCAATCATCGCAAGCTTGGATTGGGACCTTGAGGCACAAACCTTTTTCCATATATCAACTAAATCAAAAATTCCTTTAGAAGGATGGAGCCTACCCAAAAAGACTGCATCATAGCTTTTTGGGTCTTCTCTCTCCAAAGATTTAAAGTAATTCACATCAATTCCTGGATAATTCACAAAAACTTTATTCGAATCAAAACCTCTCTGAAGCAATTCCTCCCTTAAAAATTTATTATCTACAATCACCCAATCAGCAAATCTCTTAATTAAGAAAAAACTAACCTTCTGAGCATAATGAGGGATCCAGCGCTGCGAGGGAATGAGATGAAAAATCCTTTGAACCCATCGAACGTCTCTCTTCCAGTGCAAAACTTTTCGATAGAAGGCGGGAAGAACATCGGGTAAAAAATCTGAAGTCGCGTATAAGATATCTTCCGATTCAATACTGATCTTTAACCTAAAAGATTTAATAATTCTTTGAAGATATGAAAAAATCACTCTTCTAAATAATTTTTCCCTTGTAGTGATTAGATATTCGGCCACCAATTTTTTAGACTTGCACGCCTCTTCGCCTAAGAGAGAAGTGACCACCACCTTGTCAAATGAATCCATTCTCTTCGCAATTTCAATAAAACATGCGTCTCCACCACTCATGCCTTTAGAAAATGAATTCATAAAAGCAATGAGCTTCTTATTTTTTTTAAAACACCCATGCGTTTTCAAAACCCTATTGTTTCCGATGGTATTTATTCAATCATCCGTGTTTCAAAAAAATTGAAGAAGAGATCGCGTAATTTGATCTTCATAGAAAAACTCGTATCCAAATCTATTTTCTCATGTTTTTAACAAATGTACTTCCCAATAATTTGAAAGATTTTTGAGAAGCCTAGGAACGCGGGTTAAAAATACACTGAAAGGTACATGAGGCACATTATGAATGCCAAAAACAAGAGAAATAATTTTAAAATCTGAGAAAGGGCTGAGTCCTATCAACCTTCTAAGATCTTGTTCCGTATATTCTCTGACATGCTCCCACCATGGAAATTTCCTCTTTCCTGTAAAAAACTCAATCAATTGACGAGCCAATCTCTTACAATTAGGAGTGTTCAATATTGCACGCCCCCCCTTTCAAAACGGCATACAATTCGTGCAATGCCTTTAGATCATCTTGAACATGTTCGATGACATGAGAGCTAACAACAATATCGATACTTTCAGGTTTCACAACCTGTGTTAGATTCTGCCAGTCTCCAACGAGATATTCGACATTGCTAGAATTTTGGGGAACTCGGTCCGGAAAATACTCAATTCCTATAAGCCGATGACAATGTTTCGCTAACTCTACAGTCCTTTCTCTAACAGATGCTCCTATTTCAAGAACAGTGAAAGTCTCCTTGACATAACTTTTGTAAGACGCTTGAAAATGCTCCCAATCAAAAGGGTCCTTCTGCCCCAAGTACATCCTAAAAGGTAAGATAGTACGTGTCATGAATAATACCTTTCAAATCACTTCTACAATGATGTAGAGCTCACTGCTTCCAAAAAGTTCGTTCCAACTTACCACTCTTGCCACAAGAACTTGAAACAGTCCTCCAACCATACTCCCACAAAGTGAGCCAACAAGCAAGCGGATGGAAAAACCATGCTAAATCAGGCTTTTTGAAAAAACCCTTTAGGGCCTGAACCCATAAAGGAAGAACTGTAAGGCAAAAAAACACAAATTTCACCAACTTTGTCGAATGGGTCGTTTTCCAAGGATATTTCCGAACCCCCAATCCCATATAATACAAATAATCCTTAATTCGACGCCTCTGCTTACGAATAAACTGTTTTACATTAGATCCACAAAAAAGATGAACAATACCCACCTTAACCTTTGCGAATTTAACCGGACCTTCATCAACCAAACACGCAAGAATATCAATGTCAAAAAAATAATCGTTTACCAAGACACTATCGTTAAAAATCTTGCGTCTAAAAAGAGTCCCATTCGCGCCAATGGTGGGAATTTTATTCGGAAGAAGCGTCAGTTTTATCCAATCACCCTGATCCTCTTCTTGAACAGGGAGGTCTGTCCATCTTCCTGTCAGGACGCTTTTCTTATCGTAATTTCCTAGAAAGAGACAAATGGGGTCATTCATTCCCAACAATGCGCAATAACGATCAATAAAACCGTCTCCCTTGCGATAAGTAAATTCCCAAGGCTCACTTCCGACAACTTCAGAATCCTCAAAAGGCTTGACCATTTTCAAAAGCCAATCCTCGCTGGGCAAAATATTATCCGAGTCAATCAAAGCCACCAATTCGCTCACAGCCTGCTTAACACCGACGGCTTTGCCTGCTTCCCCTGTCTTTAAAGGATTTTGAAAGATTTTGGCCCTATATTTGTTTGCTATTTCCAAAGTGGAATCGCGGGACCCCCCATCTGCAACAATGATCTCAACCAAATGGTTAGGATAGTTCTGTTTTGAAATAGAATGGAGACACTGATCTAGAACACGCTCACTGTTCAAAGTAGGAATAACAATAGAAACGGAAGGAAGCATAGAGATTACAAAAGAGCGACCGCTTTTTCAGCAACATTTTTCTTACGAAAATCCATCAAATGACCTACCAACTGCTTACCCCCCCGCCACAGAAATTTAATATCATCAAAGTCTCTCACACCCAAGATTTTTCTCGCGATAAATCGAGGCGTCATGAAGGATTTGTAAATCCCTTGAGTGAGCGCCAAGATTTCCTCTTCGGGAACAAGCGTTTTCATCACAGGAGTGCGCATGTCATAATCATCCCAGTCTCGCGTCTTCAGCCAACCGTTTTCCTCACATTGACGGAAGAGCTCGGTGCCCGGATAAGGAATGACAATGGTCGCTTGCAAGGTATCAATCCAGCCCCTGCTAAATAGTTCATGCGTTAGATTGATGGTATTCTGAGCCTCTTGTTTCGTTTCCCAAGGATAGCCCACCATGCAAGTGACATGAGGTTCAAGCCCTGCCTTCTTCGCCATTCTGGCTGTTTCCCACATGTCATTTTCTTTCTGACCTTTGTTGATTTTCTGAAGCGTACTAAAATTGGCTGACTCCAACCCATAAAGAATAAAACGAAAATTGGCCTTTCCCATGAGATCATATTCCTCCTGATTCAACGCCCCGGGTCTCATGTTACATCCCATGGTAATCTTCTTATGCCATCCTCGACGAATGAACTCCTCACAAAACTCTTTAAGCCATTTTCCAAACATAAAAGTGCCCGTATCATCAAAAATCTCGCGAACCCCCAAGCGAATACAATTCTCAACCTCTTTCAACATTTGTTCTACGGTCCCGACACGGAACGTGGGGAAGGTATTTGTCCAAGAGCAAAAGGTACATCCCCCGTCCTTTCGCCACCAGCAATCCCGGCCAATCATGGTGTAGGTTCCCGGCGTGTACTTGAAATTTCCATTGTTGTAGGCGTAGAGTTCCCACTGGGTCAGCTCCCGATCAATGACAGGAAGTTTTTTTAAATCATCATTGGCCTGAAATTTACCAGTGTTGATGACCTGACCTTTTTCATCTCTAAAATAAAAACCCGGTTTTAATTTTTCACCTTTGCTAAAATGATTGCTTAAATTCAGCAACATAAAATCAAAATCACCACCCGTGATACAATAATCCACAGGGGAATGCTCAAACGATTCTTCAGGAAGGGCGGTAATATGATCGCCCATGAAAACCAATTTAATCCTTTGAAGGCTTTTCTCACTCTTCAAGCGCTGAGCAAACTTCCAAAAACTTTTGACGGTCGGGGTCTTGGTTTCAATGGCAAGAATATCGGGCTGTTCTCTTTCTAAAATTTCAAGATATTGTTCCGTCGTCTGCTGTTCAGCAACACCATCCATCCATTTGACATCATAACCGTTGACCTTGAGAAGACTGGCGGCATAGGCGGGAACGACAGGGTAGATATAGGTCGGGCTGTTAAAAAATTGGAACTGTCGATTCTGCGAAATAAGGGCCGCACCTTTTTTCGTTTCAACGGGTGGATAGCCAATACAGACCTTCATCGCTTAAGCTCCTTTTTCAACAATCCTAGCAAAAAACCAACACCATAGGTCACATGAGACAAGAAAAAAACGAAAGGCAAAAGTAAACCCACTGCTACATTCTTAGACCTGATTGCTTCTATCAAAGAGGCTGCCAGGGTAAAGGCAAAATAGACATAGACAGGTGAACTATACCAACTCACTGAAAGCCTGACAACACAAAACAAAGAGAAAGCGAGATAGAGAAAAGTGTAAATCGTAAAGAGGGAGGGAATAAAATAAGCAGGTTTCAAGGAGGTCTCCGGATATTTTTTGGCAAAAAAACCTCGATGCACTGCATATCTAGAAATCTGTAACAGATGTTTCTTAAAGGAATTACGTCGATGATGCCAGACAAAAATTTTTGGATCGTAAACGATTTTATAACCTTTTTTAATGATTTCTAGACACAGTTTTGTATCCTCCCCAGGCCAATAATGGGTGTCAAAACCGCCCACTTCTTTAAAAACGTTTTTTCTCACCCATAAATTAACGGATGGATAGTCCTCTACCTCTTTGATTTTTCTCCCAGGCCAATAGCGAAAACGCTCCATTCCCGAACCCAATAACGAAGTGTAAAAAGCACCTGAAAGCTTGGCCCAAAAAGGATCTGAAAATGGAGTGACGGCAGGACCACAGACAGACGCAACCTCTCTTTGCTCAAAATGTTTAAGAGCCTTCGTAATCCAGTCCTGCTTCGGATAGGCATCATCATCCAAAAAGGCAAGAATCTCCCCTTGGGCATGTTCCAAGGCCATATCCCTTTTATAGGAAGGACTCACCGGGCCGGAGGAAATGACTTTGGTTTTGGGAAAAGAGACCGTTTCCAGATAATCTGTAAAAATAAGAATTTCAAAATCTTGAAAATCTAGATCTAGAATATGAGGAATGGATTCCCGAATATAGTCGTTGATGGCCTTCACGGGAATAATAATGGAAACTTTCACGACAAGCCCTTTCAAAAATTATTTAACTGGGTGGCAAGCTTTTTCCAATGCCTTCAAGTTAAGATCCTCAATCCATTCAGGGAAAAAGGCATGGATTTTATCAATCACCCTGGCTCGCCGTGTTAAAATCGAATCCCCTTTCCCCTTCTCTATGATTTTTAATATTTCTTTTGCCACTTCCCCTGGCTGCATTATATTTGTAAAGCGATGTCGTCCACGATAATCAGAAGATCCTGCCTTCTCAAAAAAAGGTGTGTTTGTAGCAACAGGATAAACAAGGGATACTTGAACAGGACTCTTAACTCTCTTAAGCTCCTGTCGCAAGGCTTCAGAAAAACCCCTCAGAGCAAATTTTGACGCACAATAAGCGGCCACATCTGGGAAAGCCCTTCGTCCCGCCACTGAAATCACATTCACAATTTGACCCCGATCCTGCGAACGAAGGGAGGGCAAGACTTTTAGGGTTAAAAGCAGGGCTCCAAAAAAGTTCACATTCATCACCTTTTGATATTCGTCTAAAGACGTCTCCCAGCTAGAACGAAAAAGTCCAATCCCCGCATTGTTCACAAGAACGTCCACTTTTCCAAATTTCTCAATTGTCGCGTGAACAACTCTTGCGGAGTCCTCTTCTTTTGTTACATCGGCCGGACAAACCAAAATGTTTTCTGCGTGCAAGCCTGCTTCTTTTTTCAATACCTCCAATCCCTCTTTAGATCGAGCCACTGCACAAACTTTTCCACCCAATGTTAAAAATTGAAGGACACATGATTTACCAATCCCACTTGAGGCTCCAGTGATAATGAAGACTTTATCAGAGATCATGAGCTACCTTATTCCTTTGCTCCTTCTTGATTCCTGCTGAACCGGGATCGCGATTTCAAATAAGTTTTCTTCCAATAAAGTCGGTAAAAAACAGCCAGGGTATCTTGCCACGTTCTTAAAATATCCCGAACCCTCACTCTTCCCATTCGGTGAGGACGATTAAAATCTAGCACCACGGGGGCATCCACGATTTTATAACCCAAGTGATGGGCCACCATCAACAGCTCCACATCAAAGGCAAAACGTTTCACCAGAACCCGATGAAAAATATCATCCAAAACTTTTTTCTTAAAAAGCTTAAGACCTGTCTGAGTATCACTGATCTTGGAAGCGAAAAGAATACGCACGATAAGATTATAAAAATAACTGATAATTCTACGACGTTTAGGATACCTTTGAAGAACAGAGGCCGCATGACGTTTGGATCCAACAACAATATCGGCATCATTTTCCCTCATAATATCTAAAAGCAAACGGATTTGACGCGGATGAAGATCCAAGTCTGAATCTAAGAAAACGACATGATCTCCTGTCGCAAACCTGAACCCATATCTTAACGCCCTTCCCTTTCCATGATTCTTTCTAGCTTTTTTCGCGAGCACCACCCCGTCTTTGGAAACTTTGAGTGCAGCCTCATACGTTCCGTCCTGGCTACCATCATCAATCACAATAATTTCATAATTTTTGACACCAATTTCTTCAAGAGACTTTTGTGTCTCCAGCACATTTTTCCCGATGTGGCCGGCCTCGTTATAGGCCGGCATTAAAATAGAAATCTTTTCTTGAAAGTCTTGCATAAGATATTTTTTGATTCTCAATCAACCTAAAATCTCGACCAAGTTATCACCCGATTCCAAGCAAGCAATCGCCCGCAACAAAGCTTTTTCAAAGATCACACGCAAACGATCATTTGAGGTATTCCCACATGTCAACCAAATCACTTTGGGAGGAGGTCCATGATGAGTCAGGAGGTGGACAAAGTCTATATCTTTTGTAATAACAGTTGCAACCGCTTCACGCGCCGCAAAGAAAATATCTCGATCAGACGCATCTCTAAGACCCAAATCTCTAATGGGGGTCACCCAAAGAGAAAATGTCTCGCTCATCCACTGGGAGATACTGGGAGAAAGCTGAGCATCTAGCCACAACTTCATGCAACGATCACAGGGTGGTCCATCCATGAAGAGGCGTATTGCAAGCACGCCTTTAGATCTTCCTCTTCAAGATCAGGCATCTCTTGTATAATTTGACTCGCAGTTAATCCTGCCGCATATAAATCAAGAACATCCATAACTCTGATGCGCATACCCCGTACACAAGGACGTCCGCCACATTGCTCTGGATTAACAGTAATTCTCCTCGAAAGCAGCATAAAAACTACCCTCCGCGTGTCTTAAAGATACTGTTCGTCCACTCAAAAATCAAGGAAATTAAGTCTATTTGTGATCCCTCGTCTCACATGTCTTATCGTAAACTTGTTTTGCAATCTTGAGTGCTTCCTTTGCATGTTTTTCCCCGGGAAGCCCCGTTGGAAGCGTACCGACCACAGCATCAGGATACCGAGTGGGCCTGTAATACTGATCCAAATCAACCGCTTCGTATGAATGCGCCAAACGTGCAACTTCCACCAAACGATCGACAAACTTTTTTTTCGTTTTCTTAACAATCGCCAAATCTAAATCGCTCCATTCCCCCACTTGCCCAGAGACCAACGAACCGAGAAGAATCACCTTCTCCGGACGATATTTTTCAATGATAATCGGGAGAATTCTCTTCAGCTCTCGACGCAGCGCCTTTTTTCTCTTGTTGGCACAAACTTTGGCAAAACCCATCTTTGAAGCCCCCCTTATTTACGAACCTGCTTCGAAAAACCCATCACCAGCAAAACACCCACCAAAAACCATTCAATCACATTTAAGATAATCAAAATGTCTCGAAATGATTTGTGAAAAATGGAGACGAAAACCCACTCTAAAAGACAGGCCCCAAGAATCATATAGATAAACCCATATTTCCTCAAGCCCAGATTAAATTGGACGAGAACATTGGAAAGAGCTAGCGGAAGCATCGAGAAGGCATAAATGGGAAGAAGGCGTGAAGCCTGAGGGTACTGTTCACCAAAAAGAAAGCGAATGAGAAAGTCCGGGAAGGCAACGAAAAGAAGAAGCCCCCCCAAGGAAAGAACCCCCGTCCAAAGAAGACATCTTTTGAGAAGGGCATGCGCATCTTTTTCAAGGGCATGTGCCTCATTCACCATGGGATACATGGCCATGGCAAGCGATCCCGGAAAATAGAAAATAGATCGTCCCAGAATGACCGCCGCTGCATATTGACCTGCCAGCTCCGGCAGGAAGAAATGTTTCACCAAAATCAAGTCCAGATTGACCAAGCCAGCACATCCCAAAAGAGTCAAGGTGACGGGGATTGAAAAAAGAAGAATTTCTCGGGTATGCCTCTCCACGGGACCTGAAGAAGCATGGGTTTTTAAAATTCTTTGGAGAGGTCCACAAAAAAATAAAATAGGTGGAAAGGCCGCTAGAAAATTGGCCAGAAGCCCGCCATTCACACCCAAACCCAACCCTACCAGAAGAATTCCAAAAAGAAGACGCGAAATTCCACCTGCGACAAGCGTCCATCCCAAACGGACAAAGAGCTGCAAACCTTGAAGCAACGCTGTCCCCACAGGAAGCACAAAACTCATAAAAACCATGACGGCGAGAATCAACAAAGGCAGAGCACTTTCCAAGACCAGAAAACGACCCATCCAAAGACGTGTGATAAAGACAAGAATACCTAAGAACATTCCGAGAAGGGTGAGATTGCGCAATGAATTTAAAAGAAAGAGTCGAAGTTTCCCCCCTTCTTGGCGGGCCTGAAACTGAGAAATATATTTCACCATCACCATCCCAATCACCGCCACCGCCACCGTTTCCATTGCAAAAAGTGAGAGAAGACTGTTGAGGGCTCCAAAATCATGGGGGGCCATCAACCGAGACATCGTAAATTGATAAAAATAACTCGCCAGATTTGCGACAGAACTGGCCACAAAAAGGATGACACCGGATTGAAAAAATTTTTCTTTGAAAAATTTACTGCGAAACACTTGAATCATCACTATCCCCTCTTCTGGCTTCCTTCTCGACGACGGGTCCGATGGATATAACACCCTGCGCTCGAAGCCGAGAACCAAACCATTTTTATCGTGCTATTCTTTTTTCAAAAGCAGTCGAAAACCGCTCCAAAACATCTTTCCATTTAAAATGATTGATCACATATTGCCGACCGCTTCTTCCCATTTTTTCCCTCAAGCCACTGTCTTTGAGAAAAAATTGAAGGGCCTCTTCAAACTCAAAATAATTCTTAAAGACAAGTCCCCCGTTAGAATGTTTCGCATGGTATGAGGTCACATCACATTTTTCATTCACCAAAACAGGGGTCCCAGCGAGCCAGGATTCCATTAAGACAATCGAAAAACTTTCGTTGAGAGAGGGCTGACACGTCACCAAGGCCTCTCGATAAGCTTGAATCTTTTCTTCTTCACTTACAAAGCCTAAATCTAAAATGTCTTTTGAGAGACGCGCCTTTTCAGGCAAATCCCCGCTCCCCAAAAGCACCAGTTTTAAATCACCCGAAGAATGCCTCCGATAGGTTAAAAAATAATCGATCAAAAGAGGTGTGTTTTTACCGTTTTCACGTCTGCCGACATAGAGAAGGAAAGGACCCTCCCCTAGTTTAAACTTTTCTCGAAAGGAATGGTCTTTAAAAGAAGGAAACGGGTCGAACCCCATTCCAACGATGGCACACTTTTTTTCTTGAATTCCAAAAATTTTCTTCGCTAATTCTTCTTCTGGAAATGAATTGAAGAAAAACCCGCTCACACCTTGAAACATTTTCTTAAAAAGATTCACATAGGCATAGGGTTCCGGATGAAGACAGGGAATCAAAAAAGATTTTTCTAAAACTTTTTGAATGCCCTGATAGATCATCCCAAAAAGATAGGGGGCAAAGATAAATGCGTCTCTTTCATTTTTACATTTTTCAAGATAATCATATAAAGATTTAGAATGGACACTGCCCGCCATCCAGATCACTTCTTCTTTTGAATTTAATGGCCACCCACGTTCCAATCGCTGCTGAAGTTGAATAAACCTACCTAAATTGACTCTCGGATCGACTTCAAAGCGAAAGACTCGAACGTTTTTAACGGTGCTTTTGCCCGCGGGAAAATCATTTGTCCATCTGACATGATCTTCAGAACAAGTGGTCAGAACCTCAACATCATGGCCTACACTGGCCAATCGCTCAGCCAAATTTTGAACCAGAATTTCTGCACCCCCTGCACGAGCAATATCATAGCGAGGAACCACAAAGGTTAGCTTCATTTCGTCGTTCGTCTTTCGTCGTTTGTTGTTCGTTGTTCGTTGTTCGTTGTTCGTTGAAGAAGATATCGTTCAAACGCTTTTTCAAAACGTTCTATGACTTTCTCCCACGCATAATTCTCTCGAACATAACGATCCCCTCTCTCTCCCATTTCTAAACGTAAAGATTCGTTATTCATCAATAAGTTAAGTGCCTCTTCAAATTCAAAATAATTTGAGAAATAAAGACCCCCCCCACTTTGAACACAGTGGTATTTCGTCACTGCACATCCGCCGTGCACCAGAACGGGTGTTTTGAGAGACCAGGCTTCCATGATCACGATCGATAAACTTTCATTTAAAGAAGGCTGACACAGGGCAAGAGCCCCTTTCACCGCAGCCCATTTATCTTCTAAAGGAATAAACCCAAGAGGAACAATCACATCGCGAAAAGGCTCCGAGATTTCTATTTCTCCTGAGCCTAAAAGAATTAATTTAAGAGAGGTCCCTGTATTGATAAAATATTTCTTAAAATATTCGATTAAGAGCGGAACGTTTTTCCCCTTTTCCCATCGACCCACAAAAATCAGGTAAGGGCCTTGAATGCCATATTTTTTACGAAAGGCATCTGAAGAAACCTCAGGCAAGGGATCAAACCCCAGAGCAACAAGATGAGAGGAGTCACCCTTGAGTCCATAGAGCGCATGGGCCAGTTCAGACTCGGGCTGAGTATTGAAAAAGAGAGAGAGCGCTCTTTGAAACAAATCTTTCGTGATGTTCAAGTGAGCATAGGGCTCATCATGAAGACATGGGATTAAAATAAATCGATCAGGAACTCTACGGCTGCCCTCATAACTAATTCCAAAAAGATAGGGCATAAAAACAAAGGCATCAAAATCTTTCGAACGATTTTGAATCGCTTGATAAAGGCCAGAGCTATGAACGCTATTCTTAAGCCAAGCGGCCTCTTCTTCAGAGGTCAGCGTCAGTCCCAAATGCATTTTTCTTTGAAGATGCAGAAAAAACAAAATATCTTCTTTGGGTTCTGTGGGGAAGCGATGAACGAGCACTCCACCCACCACTTCCTCTCCCGCCTGAAACACATTGCCCCAACGGTGATGATCCTGTGCACACGTGGTGAAGACCTCGACTGTGTGCCCCCGCACCGCCAAGCGACTGGCCACTTGAGCTGCATGAATTTCAGCACCTCCCGCTTGACCTGTTTCATATCGAGGGACAACAAATGCGATTCGAAATTTCGTCGTGAGTGGTGAGTGGTGAGTGGTGAGTAAAGACATTTTTACCTCATCAAAGGGTCCAATAATTTTCTAAATTCTTGCGCCCATTTTCCGCGGTCAAAATCTTTTAACCTATTTCTTTGTTTCTGGATCACGGCTTGACGAAAATTTGCATCTTGATGAAGCATCATCATCATTTCAGCAATGGCAGGGTGATCTTTTTTATGAAAAAGAATACCCGATCCCGCCAAGGTACCGGGCACTCCCGCTGCATGATAAGCCATCACGGGCACATCAAAATACATGGCTTCTAGTAATGGGATACAAAACCCTTCATGCTCACTCATGCATAAAAACACATCCGCTAACCGGTAGTAAGCCACCAAATTACATTGAGCAATGTGATTTGTAAAGAAGACATCTTGGAGATCGAGTTCTATCGTCAGGGCCCTTAAGTACGCTAAATACAAATCCATTCCCGCATAAGCCCCTACAATAAAAAGGCGCGCCAAAGGCTCGTACAGTTTCTTGAAATAATAAAAACTCAAAATCACATCATCAATTTTTTTGTTCGGAGCCACACGTCCCACAAAAACTAAATTAAAAGGTGATTTTTGATGTTGTCTCAAAATTTTTTTTCTCGGCGGGGTATTAAGGTCGTCCAAATTCAACATCAGAGGAAAAACCTGAGGGTTACTAAAGCCTGCTTCTTTTAATTCCTGAGCGTTGTAAGGAGAAACAGCCAACGTTAGATCTGGAACAGACGCAAGCTCGAGAAGCTCTTCCCTCCCTTTTCGTAAAACCACTGCCTTTTCCTCTGAAATGGAATGAAAATATTTTGCAGGTGTAATGTTGTGATAAATCAAAACTCTTTTTTCGGAAAGACTCTTAAAAAAATCCGACATCTCGGATCCTACTGAAAAATGAAAAATAGCAATATTGCTGGGGTCTCTCTTGTAAGTCTTGACATCCAAACATCGTCCAGGGACCAAGGTGTTCACGTGACGCCCGACGCCATAGATTTCAGAGCGCACACCCCAACTGCGAATCACTTTTTGAAGTTCAAGCGAGAAATTGCTGATGGCATCGCCATCCATAAAACCTGAAACAAATTGGGAAATTTCCATGGTAAAACCTCAGAAGACAGAAGTCAGAAGACAGAATGAACAAGGAAGAGATTGTTTTTTATTCTGAATTCTGGATTCTGACTTCTGGATTCTGTCTCCTGTCTTTCGTTAAAAAATCCAATCTTTCATGAATTTCTTTAAATCTTGTATCCATATGCTTTCGCAGGGACAGAAAGGCATTCGTGACCTGACAGTTAAATTCTTTTTGTTGGCTAAAGAGGCGATAGGTATAAAATTTTAGGAGTTTCCAGACAACTTTTTTCGCCAAAACTTCAAACGATCCCAGAATGCCACCCTCATTGATAATTTCAAAATCTCCAATGTTCACATCGCAAGTTCTTTGAAGGATTTCAATATAGTAATTAAGAAACTCTTCCTCGGTGGAAATATTCTCCACTTCTAATCGAGAAATTCCGGACAGATCATACTTTTCATAAACCCCTGCCTTCTTTTTTTCTTCGATATTTGCGCGTATCTTTCCCATAATCTTTTCAATATCTATGCCCTCTGCACCGATTTGAAACTCTTTATCTTGCATATAGTCTCCTATGGGCTATTCAACCCAATCTTCAATAACAAGATGTCGAACTCTTCTGAACTCTTTGACATTGTGCGTTACTAAAATACCATCATGGGCCATCACGGTCGCCGCGATCATTAAATCATTGGGACCCATGGGAAGACCTCTCTCCTCTAAATCAGCGCGAATTTTTGAGTAAAATACGGCGGCCTCAGCCCCAAAGGGAATAATCTCATAGGGATTCAGAAATTGATTAATCTCTTTGGCTTTCTCACGAGGATTTTCACTTTTCTCAACACCGACAAGAAGTTCAGCCATAACAACGGACGGAATCTTGACTCGGTCAGGAGCCATGCCTTGTAAGCACTCACACAGATTTAAGGAAAGTCCCTTTAGAAAAAATATGCAGGAGTCTGCATCCAGGCAATACTTCATAATTTAGCTCTACGCACATCGAGGCTAAGATCCGGTTGGGGAGGTCGTTCAAATTTCTCATGACGTAAAACTCCAAAAAGATCAAAATATCCTTTCGGCCACTCATGACAAAGCGCCTTTTCAAGCTTTAACTTCACCCACCTGGATAAGGATATTTTTTCCAGCTTGGCAGCTCTCTCAATTTTTTTTAACATCACTGGATCAAGATAAATGTTTAAATGAGACATAAAAAATACCTCCTTCCCTCTTTCTTGAGCCTATCACAACCCTTCTCTAAAAGCAAGTATATCCACAAGTATACTTATTTTTACCCTCCCAAACTCCAAACAACCGGAAACTCTACAAATCCCACTTCATTTCGTTGAGAACGCACCCTTAACACATGTGTATTTTCTTTGCGATGAAAATTAACCGCATGATCTTCCGTGTGCACTGAAAAAGAAAATAAGTATTTACCCCGTATCAGAGGAAGCTTGGGAATTTTCAAAGAAATAGAACCCTTGCCCTCGACAAAAGGAATGGGAAGCCCCTGTACTTGAGTGTTATTTCCAAAACAAATTTTACCATCTTCATCGGAAAAGGAAAAACCAAACACGGGCCGTTCGATTTTCTGGTGGGCCTCATAAGCAATTTCTATCCTGAGATCCTCCCCATTTTTGAATTCAGACTGCTCTTGACCTGCTCGATCGAGAAACCGGATCTCGCCCAATTCTACTTCGCGCGTTCCCCATTGTTTTGGGACAACGGGAGCCTTGTCGCGATTCAACCCTAACCAAAGATAGTCATCAACCACTTTACCAGGCTCCCCCAATTGAATCTGCTTGCCCTTGTCAATCAAGAGGACACGATCGCTGATGGTTTTCACCGTCTCTAAATCATGAGATACGGCGAGCATCGCTTTACCCGCTCTTTTAAAATCAGAAATTTTCTTGAGACATTTCTTCCGAAAGGTTTCATCCCCTACCGCCAAAATTTCATCCAAAAGAAGAACATCGGGATTCACCTCAACCGCTACCGAAAAACCCAAGCGGACGTACATTCCGGAAGAATAATGTTTTACAGGTAAATGAATAAAATCTTTCAATTCCGCAAAATCTACAATGCTTTCATAGCGCTCATCCATTTGTTTCTTGGAAAGCCCCAAAATAGAACCGTTCAAATAAATATTCTCTCGGCCCGTTAATTCAGGATGAAAACCGGCACCCAATTCTAAAAGGCTAGAAACCCTTCCAGAAATCTGAACAGAACCTTCCGTGGGTCTCATGGTTTGAGCAATGAGGCAAAGAAGCGTGCTTTTGCCCGCTCCATTGGCCCCAATAATGCCTAAGGTTTCTCCTGGAGAAACTTCAAATGAAATATTGCGAAGCGCCCATAAGCTTTTTTCAAGATCCGAACGCCTGAAAAGCCCGAGTAAACTGGACTTCACCGATCGCCCGCGGTCTTGTTTCAGTCGAAAACGCTTTCCTAAATTTTCTACTTTAATGGAACTCATCATTAACACCCCGAAGACAGAATCCAGAATTCAGAAGTCAGAAGACAGAATAAATGAGGAAGAGATTGTTTTTTATTCTGAATTCTGACTTCTGACTTCTGTTTTCTGTTATTTATAATTCATCCGCAAAATAGGGCTCAAGCTTCATAAAAACATAAAGTCCTAACGCAAAAACCACTCCACAAAGAATAAAAGACGAGGCAGTAGACCCTCCCCAGAAAAAGGGACCTTCCAAAAAACAATGTCGAAAACCCATTAAAATACCAGCCATGGGATTGAGAAGATAAAACTTGAGCAATCTTTCAGGAACCAACTTCAAAGGATAAATCACAGGACTCAAGAAAAACCAGGACATGAGACCTACACTCACCAAATGCTGCGTATCCTGAAAATAAACCATGAGGCTTGAGAAAAGCAAAGAAAAACCGAGTGCAAGTAAAAATTCAAAGAAAATAAAGATGGGGAGATAAAAAAGATTTAAGCTCACATCCACCCCCAAAAAAAACAGAAAGCCTATCAAAATGAAAAGCGAGAGAAAAAAGTTGATGAGATTGGCAAGCACCATCGTTAAAGGGAGAATGATACGAGGGAAAAAAACTTTTTTAATTAAACTCGGGTTTCCCAAAATGGTATGAAAAGAATCTCCCATGCAAAGAGAAAGAAATTGCCAGGTTAAAACCCCCGTGACCAAGTAAGGTAAATCAACTTGAAAACGTGTCAATTTTGCGAACATGAAATAGACCAACACCATAAAGAGGGGATCCATCAGAGACCAGAAAAAGCCTAAATAGGAGCCCTTGTAACGAATCTTGAGATTCCTAACAATGAGACTTCTAAGAAGATCTCGATGATTCAAAAGTTCACGGATTAAAGCCATTTTCTTTGGTCCTTCCATTCCTTCAACAGAACATAATTGCCCCAGGTTTTCAATTTGAAGGAGACGGGGTTGTCATCCTTATAAAAAATGGCCGTGCGCTTCATCAAAAAAGGGTTGTGATTCGAAAATCTCTTCCCAGGCATCAAGGCACAGGCCCCATGATAACCACTTTCAAGCACCACCCTTTCCAAGGCTGGATTCACACCTCCCTGAGGATAGCTGAAAAAGTCAATGGGGAGTTCTAAATCCTTCTGAAGAGAGGTCCGCGATGAAAAGATTTCCCCATAGGCATCGGGAGCTCCCAGATGACTCAAATTGCGGCCTGTCTGACCATTGGAACCAAATTGAATTAATCCAGAGCGCGCCATTTTCAAAATTTGACCCTTGTTCAAATAGCCCGACTTGCCCACATTGGCAGATTGCAGAAAAACAGTGGCTGGGAATTTATATTTTTCAAGGATCGAGAGGGCATGCCTTTGAAAATCATCATAGCCTCCATCAAAGGTAATCGCCACCGTATGTTTTGGAATGGGATCCCCATGGCGGTAAAGTTGAACCCCATCCGATAAGCGAATCACATGAAAATGATCCTCTGCCAGGGCCTTCATTTGACGAACAAAGGCAAAGGGATGAACGTAATTTGGAGCTTTGGTCTCCGATTCTTCAATGTGTTCATAGCGCAAAATAGGTAAGACAGAAACAGATCCATAATCAATGTAAAAAAGAAGACCACTCACGACCAGAACGATCAAAAGAAAAAGGGAAAGGAAAAGTTTCATGCTGCCATCCTTGTTTCGTCTAAGAGATTCCGATAAAGATTCATCACCTCACGCGCCATACGATCCAGGCCGAATTGTTCCTTCACATGCTCCCGCCCCGCAAGCCCCATTTTACTAGCCAAGGGAGGATCGTCCAGCAAGCAAGCCAATGCCTTCTTCAAAGCCCCAGAATTTTGAGGAGGTACGAGCAATCCTGTTTGTCCCTCTATGACCACTTCTGAAATCCCTCCCACGTTGGAGGCCACAACAGGAATTCCAGAGGCTTGAGCTTCCAAAATAGACAGGCTTAAACCCTCCTGTAAAGAGGGCAGGACAAAAACATCCAAAATATTTAAAACGGCCTTGGGATCGTCCACCCAAGGAATCCATCGGATGATCTCTTTCAAACCCAGCCTTTCAACCTCACTCAAGAATTCTTGGCGGGTCGGGCCATCTCCGACAACCACACAACGAACAGGCCTTTCCTTGGAAAGCTCATGAAGCGCTCCCAGTAAAAAATGATGGCCCTTTACAGGAGAAAGTCTTGCCACAATACCAATTCTGGGAATCTCCTTCTTTAGTTTTAATTGAGAAAGAAGTTTCTCCTTCTCCCCCTCGGACGGAAGGCTTTGATATTTCCTAAGATCGGTCCCATTGTAAATCAAATGAATTTTTTGCGGCTTCACACGAAAATCCCTTTGCAAATGCTCCCTCACTTGCGTGCTGATCGCAATCACTGCCTTTCCCCAGCAAGGAAAAATCTTTCTCCCCAAATGAGGTCGAAAAAAACCGTGGGCCGTGGTCAAAAAAGGAATTTTTGTGCCCACCGTGGCAAGGAAGCTCGTAACGGCGGCCACGCGAGTTTGAGCATGGACGAGGGAGATCCCTTCATTCTCAATGAGCTTCTTCATCCGGTAAGCCCCCCGCCACACTGAAGGGCCGATTTCAAATTTGGTGTGTATCCCCAGATTAAAATGGGGCCAGGCAATCGTCTTTTCGAATTGGCCTCCGCCAGAGGCTAAAATAACCTGGCACCCTTGAGTCCCTAAAGCCTGGGCAAGCGTGAGGACATAAGAAGTGATTCCTCCAGCGTTAAGGTGGGAAGAGACTAATAGGACTTTCAAATTTATGACTCCTTTGATAGAAATATCAATTTTAATGATCCTTCGAGATCATCGTGTGCGATGAAAGTTCTTCCCATCGTGTTTTTTTGTAGTCGCCCGATTCATCGGGCAATCCATGCAAGGGGCACACGGCAGCCCCATAAATGGGGAGACTACAAAATGAGCTTCACTTTCATAGCAAAAATCAAAATGACAAAGCAAAATTTAAAATTTTTCTCTTGCAAGGGCGCTAGAAAATTTTTGAATTTTGACATGTTATTTTGCATTTTGATTTTTGGACTTTGATTTTCGATGTAGCATACCATTCAAACTTGCAGTTGACAAGCGCTGCAAGCCTGATTAAGATACCCTCCATTGTTTATGGCCCAAGTTCAGCTGAAAAACCTCAATAAGCTCTATTCCGGAAACATTGTTGCAGTTAAAAATCTCAATCTTGAGATCAAAGACAAGGAATTTGTCGTCCTGGTCGGCCCCTCAGGTTGTGGAAAATCTTCTACCCTGCGCATGGTGGCCGGACTGGAAGAGATTACCCTGGGCGAAATTACCATCGACGGCCAAAGAATCAATGAAATCCCTGCGAAGGACCGGGACATCGCCATGGTGTTTCAGAATTACGCCCTCTATCCTCACATGACCGTTTATAAAAACATGGCCTTTGGCCTCATGTTGAGAAAATTCCCGAAATCCGAAATTGAACGCCGCGTGCGGGAGGCCTCCGAAATTTTAGGGATTCAGAATCTCTTGGATCGAAAACCAGCCGCCCTCTCCGGAGGTCAACGCCAACGCGTGGCCGTTGGACGTGCCATTGTCCGCAAGCCCAAGGCCTTTCTCTTTGATGAACCTCTTTCGAATCTGGATGCGAAATTGCGTGTTCAGATGAGGACGGAAATCAGCAAACTTCATATTCGACTGCAGTCCACCATGATTTATGTGACCCACGATCAAGTAGAGGCCATGACCATGGGGGATCGCATCGTGGTGATGAAGGATGGAGAGATTCAGCAGGTGGGGGATCCTCTGACCATTTATAACAAGCCGGCGAATAAATTTGTCGCGGGCTTTATCGGCAGCCCCCCGATGAATTTTATTGAGGGAGTGGTTGCGAAACGCGAAGGTTATTTATTTTTTAAAGAAGATCAGTTCCAAGTCAAAATTACAGAGGGCATGTCTTCACATTTGAGTGCCTACCTTGACAAGAAAGTGACACTGGGCATTCGTCCGGAAGACATTTATGATAAATTATTTTTGGGGGATGCCTCTCCTGACAACACCACCAAGGCCACTGTGGAGGTGGTGGAACCGATGGGTGCTGAACTCTTTCTCTATCTAAAGAAGGGGAAATTGTCCTTTGTCGCCCGTGTGGATACGAACCAAAAAGCCGAGGTGAATCAAGATTTGGAAATGGTTCTCGACATGTCCAAGGCCCATTTCTTTGATCCTGTTACGGAAAAGACCATCGCGTAAAACAGTCGTGAGTGGTGAGTTTCAAAGGAATCATTTTGGGTGCCGGACTGTATTTTACAACCGTGCCTTTTCTATGCCCACTCCCAACAAGATAAATCCCAAACTCCTCACCCGCCTCACGACCCTTCTTCTCATGATCGGCCTCTTGGCTCTTCAGCTTTTCACCAGCTGCCCCCGCCATCACTTCCCAAAGGAATGGGTTTCATTCTGCCCCATCCTTTATTTGAGCTGTATTTTGCTTGCAAGCCTGGGCTTTGGAGTTCTCGGTACTTTTATCACCTCTACGGTGAGCCTCGTCCTCACAAGTTTTACCTACTTTAGAGCCCATATGGCGAGCCCCCTGGGATGGATTTTTGTCTTCGCCTCTTTCTCTATTACCCTGTACTTCTATCTCACACGACACGAGAAGGAATTGATTCAAAAAAGGATTACACTCTCCAACCTTGAAGCTGAATGGAACCATCTCTCAAAAAAATATTCCAAGGACAAAGGGGTTTTGCGCTCTTACAAAAATAAAATCCACCATTATCATACCTTGAGACAACTGGGAGAAAAACTCATCAACACCCTTTCTCTCGATGAGACAGCGAAGAGAATTTTGGAAATTGCCTGTCAACTCATCGGGAAAGGAGATCTTGCTACCTTGTTCCTCCTGGATGACAATTTAAAAACCTTGACGCTCCTTCATGAGATCGATCTCGCGAAGGAGGGACCCTCTTTCCTCATTCAACCTGCAGACCCTTTCAATCAATGGATCTTGAACAACCGTCAAAATCTGCTCATTGAAGAATTAAAATCTGACTTTCGGTTTGAAGAAAATGCGAAGAAGGGTTTGACCTCTTCTCTCATCGAGGCGGCCCTCACGACAGAAAATAAGCTGATCGGCGCCTTGCGTCTGGAAAGCCGAGAGCCCCACGTTTTTCAATTGGACGACTTACGCATGCTGGCCAATTTGTCCAATGTCGCTTCCACTTCCCTCAAGAATGCCAAGCTCTACAGCGAAACCCTTGAGCTTTCGATCAAAGACGGACTCACGGGGCTTCACGTCCCAACTTATTTTCATCAGGAATTGCAAAAGGCCTTTCTCCAAGCCCACAAGAATCATGAATCTCTTTCGGTCCTGATGGCCGACATTGACAATTTCAAAAGCATCAATGACCGCTATGGACACACCGTAGGAGATGGAATCTTGAAAAAGATTTCCGAAGTCTTTCATGAGGTCCTTGAGAAAAACTTCATCCCGAGCCGATACGGCGGAGAAGAATTCTCAGCGTTTTTCCCAGGCTGGCCCCGCGAGAAAACGATCACACTGGCCGAAAACCTTCGAAGAAAAATCCAGACCATCTCCCTTGAAATCAGAAGAGAAATTCTCAATGTGACCGTCAGCATGGGTATCTCAGAAATAAAACCGACTGATTCGAATAAAGACGAACTCATTCAGCGGGCCGATCAAGCCCTTTACGAAGCCAAAAGAACCGGGAAAAACAAGGTGTGTTATCAATAGAACTTTAACCCCTCAAGCCCCTCTTACATAAGAGGGGAGTTTGGCTCCCTTGTATAGGGGGAGCTTTTTGCCCTCAGACTGTCCGAAAATTCCCTCCCCCTTGTGACCGAGCCGGGTGCCGCAAAGCGGCCGGCGAGGAAGTGGTTGGAGCCCGTCAGGGCGCAAACCATGGGGAGGGTTAGGGAGGGGGTGGATTTGAGCTCACCCTCCCCTAACCCCTCCCATCAAGGGAGGGGAAAACAAGAGTTTTTCGGCCCAGCCTGAGTTGGAGGGGTTAAAAAAACTGAATCATACACTGTTCCATTGTCATTCTTAACCTATGCAAAGCATCATCATTACCCTGATCTGGTGTCTCACGCTGGTGATTGAGCTGGGGAGGCTCAAGAAATGGATGTACCTCATCCCCCTGGCCCTCACCCTTCTGTGGTTTTCCCTTCAGAGAGGAAATTCAACCACATTCTCCCTGAAGACGATTGTGTTCAGCCTTATTTGGCTCGGCTCTTGGCTCTGCCTTCAATTCCTTAAAAAAATTCACACCACCGCTTTAAAAAAGCTAGACCAAGAAGTGCGTGCCACTCAAGACAAAATCCAATCCTTGGAAATGAGCGATACCATTCTTCAAGAAGAGGCAAACACGCTCGAAGGCAGTCTTTCCGAGAAAGAGGCCCTTTATGGATCTCTTGAGGAATTGAATCAAACACTGGAGTTTTCAAAAACGGTCGAGGTGTTTTCACAACTCATTTCTCGGCTCACCCATTTTGAGGAAGGGTGGCTTCTGGTGGAGAACCTTTCCGAAGAGACTGCGTATCGTCCGCTTTGCTATCAACTTTTTCGAAACGAGAAACCTCTCCTTAAGAAGGGAAAACTCGAGGACATCCTCAACAAGGCAGAAAAAGAAATCCTAGAATTATCCAAAAAATCAGGAACCCCTGTTTTCATCAGTGATCCCGACAACGATGCTCGGTTAACCCATCCCGTCACACCCCCTCTTCTCGCGAGCCTCACAGGCATTGGACTCTTTCACGAAGAAGGAGGGCTTGGATGTCTCATCTTAAGTGGCTGTAAAAAAAGAGACCTCGAGGTACTTGAAATCTTGGCCATTCAACTCGCCATGGAAATTGAGAAATCTCTTCTTTACGAAAAGGTCAGAAGGCTTTCGATCATTGATGGACTCACCCAAATTTATTTGAGACGACATTTGATTTCCCTTTTGGAGGATGAATTGAATCGTTTAAAAAACCAAGGGAAGTCGTGCTCTCTTTTGATGATTGATATTGACCATTTTAAGCACTTCAATGATGGCTTCGGCCATTTGGCGGGCGATATTCTCTTGAAAGAACTGTCCAGCCGCCTGCAAATCAATTTGAGGGCCATGGACTTGGTCGGCCGCTTTGGCGGTGAAGAATTTCTGATCGCCCTCCCCGAGACAACGATAGATGAAGCGGCCACCATTGCCGAGCGTATCCGAAGAGATGTCGAGGCAATGGAATTTCGAATCTATGGAAAAATTCTCAAGCTCACCTTAAGCATGGGGCTCGCGAGCTACCCAGAAGATGCCAAAAACCTCAATAGCCTGATTGAAATGGCCGATTCAGCTCTTTATCAGGCTAAGAACTCAGGTCGCAACCAGATTCGGCGCTGCCAAAAGACCTAGCCAAAAAATTGTTATTGGCATATGCACTTGATTCCCCTTAGATAGCAAGCGCCATGGCAAGAAGTTGTAGCCGCCCCATTCATGGGGCTGTGCCCCTTGCATGGGTTTGCCCGATGAATCGGGCGACTACAAAGGGGAATCAAGTGCATATGCCTAAATTGTTATTTCCTTGACAATTGTAAGAGAATCCTTTATGATGGTTCCCGAGTTAAAAAGTAGGCCCAAGAAAGTGTGAGAAACAACTCACCTTAGGTAGACCGAAAGCTTTACTCAGAAAGGATTTAATCATGGCCAAAGGCACTGTTAAATGGTTTAACGACCAAAAAGGCTACGGATTCATTACCCCTGAGGATAATGGCAAAGATCTTTTTGTCCATTATTCTTCCATCATGGGCGATGGCTTCAAAACACTTCGCGAAGGCGAATCAGTGGATTTTGAAGTAACCCGTGGTCCCAAGGGAGAACAGGCAACCAACGTTACAAAGCGCTAAGAAGCGATCATAACGAAGGTTACATTCGAAACACCCTCTCAAATTTGAGAGGGTGTTTTTTTGTCTTGTATCTTTTCCCTTTTGAACTTTTGAACCTTTAAGGTAGAATGGCTTTTTGTAAATGGGATGTGCTATGCCATTTGAAAAATTACGTGTCGGCCTCTCTTTAAAATTCATTCTCTTAACCACCCTTTTGATTGTACTGACCTCCTTGACATTGGGCCTTTTCTTTTTAAGAAGCAAAGAAAGGGATTATCTTGAATTCCTCAAGTCTCAGGGGATTTCCCTTTCCCGCACCCTGGCCTTTAACAGCGAGTATGGCGTTCTGACAAGCAATCGAGAGGTGCTCTCGAAGCTTGCGCAGGGCGTTCTTCAGGAAGCGGATGTTTCTTACTGCATCATTCATGATGGATCGGGACAAATCCTCGTCGAACTTTACCGAAGCGGCCCTCTCAAATTAAATCCGCCCGACTGGATTCTCGGAAACGCCCTTCAACTCAAACTCCCCGGGGAAGAGGCTCGCTCGCAAGATATCCCGACAGAAAATGGAACTTTAAAGGGCTTTGACGCCGCCACCCTTGTTAAAACCCGCCGCCTGGCCAAGACCCATGAAAGGGTCGAACTTCTGCCCGGTTATCTCGGGATTTTGGAACAAATCAAAAGAAGGCTCAAAATCGAGGGCCAAATCATCGAGGAAAAAATCGGGACTGTGCGAGTCGGGGTATCCCTCATCAACATCAACCACGCCATTTCTAAAATCAAAAAGGCCATGGGCATGATCACCCTCGTGGTCGCCGTCGTAGGAATGCTCATCACCATTCTCTTGGTTCAATTGATCATCCAACCCATCCGGAGATTGGTTTACGGCACCCGGCAAATCGCCCGGGGGGACTTGAGTTATGAAGTACATGTCAATTCTAGAGATGAGATCGGAGAACTGGCAACTTCTTTTAATCAAATGACCATTTTCCTGCGCCGCTCCCATCGCCAAGTGGAAGAATATCAAAAGAATTTGGAACAAATGGTGGAGGAGAGAACTCACAAGTTAAAAGAGACAGAGGCCGAGCTGATCCGTTCAGAAAAATTTGCAGCCATTGGAGAATTGATCACCGGGATCACGCATGAACTCAACAATAAACTCACCCCCATCCTGGGCTACGCCCAAATTTTTAAAACGATGAAGCTCGATGAAAAAATTGCCAGATACATGGACATCATTGAGGAATCGGCGCTGAATGCCAAAAGAATCGTTGAATCCCTTCTGAAATTCTCAAGGAACACCCCTCCTCAAAAAGCTTATTGTAATCTCAATGACAAAATGAAAGAGACGCTCTCTCTTATCGAACCCCATGTGCACAAAAACAACATTCAACTCAAAGTAGAGTTGGATCCCCAACTGCCCAGGACCATGGCGGATCCTTCCTTGATCGGCCAGGCCTTTCTCAATATCCTAAACAATGGCTGGCAGGCCATGGAGGAAAAAGGCGGAGAATTAGGGGTCAAGTCTTACAGCAAGGATGGAAAAATATTTTTCTCTGTGCAAGACAAAGGCATTGGAATTGCGAAAGAACATTTAACTAAAATTTTTGATCCCTTTTTCTCGACCAAAGAAGTGGGAAAAGGCACTGGGCTTGGGCTTTCTATTTCCTATGGCATTCTTCAAGGTCATGAAGGAAATATTCATGTGGAAAGTGTCCTTCATCAGGGATCCATTTTTACCATCGAATTACCCATCAAGACCCTTGAACATACCTCCCCTGAATACGTTACTTCCAAACAGGAAGAGACCCCTGTTAAAAAGGGCAAAATTCTGATTATCGAAGATGAGCCTTCTGTGCAAAATTTGTTGGTGGACGCACTGGAGAATCATCACGACATTGCAACCGCCATGGATGGAAGAGAAGGCCAAAGAATCATTCAAAGAGAACGATTTGACCTTTATGTGATTGATTTAAGAATGCCCTACATGGACGGGAGAGAACTTTACGCCTGGATTGAGAAAGATTTTCCGAGAGAGGCCAAAAAGGTGATTTTTATCACGGGTGACACCTACGACAAAAAAATACAAAACTTTTTAAGTTCTGTCCAACAACCCCAACTCAACAAACCCTTCCAAATCGTAACTCTTCAAAGCTTGGTCTCGCAAATGTTGGAGAAGACAGCGGACAGAACCTAGCGTACAGCGGTCAGCGGTCAGCGGATAGAAAAAAACTTCATTCTACTGAACGCTAAACGCTGTCCGCTGTACGCTATTTTTTATCTACCTTTGGAGTTTCTTTTTCTTTCTTAGCGGAAGACTTATAACTGTCACTGCGATAATCTGTCGTGTAAAAACCAGATCCTTTAAAAATAAGACCAGCCCCGGTTCCGATCAATCTTTTCACGCGGCCCTTACATTTCGGACAAGACAGAAGCGGACGATCTGACATCCGTTGAAATTTTTCAAAAGACTGACCACATTTTTGACATTCATATTGATAAGTTGGCATTTTCCGACCGCCTCCAAAACCTTTCTCCTTCTACCACAGAAATGGGGACTCTGTCAATCCTCGAGCTTCCCTAAAGGATCCAGAATTCTCTCCACAACTTCTTCTTCCTCATCAGGAGCCAAATGAAACCACCGAATCCGAGCATCCTTTTTAAACCAAGTCCATTGCCGCTTGGCAAAGTGTCGTGTGTTTAATTTGATCTTTTCTTTTGCCTCTTCCAAACTGAGTTCATGTTTCAAAAATTGAAGCGTCTCTTTATAACCAATGGCCTGCATCACGAGACGATTTTTTTCAAGACCCTTCGCTACAAGCGATTGCACTTCTTCCACAAGCCCTTTCTCAAACATCATTTCGATCCGTGTATCAATTCTCGAATAAAGGTCCGCTCTCTCTCTTTCCAATCCCAAAATAGAGACATCCGACCGAGTTTGATTCCACTGCGTTTGAAAAGAACTGATAGGAGACCCCGTGATCTCATAGACCTCTAAGGCCCGGATGATACGCCTCCCTTGATTGGAATTCATTTTTGAGGCTGCCAGGGGATCCACCTTTTTAAGACGATCGTATAAAGCTTCTTTTCCCGATCGTCTCGCCTCTTCTCCCAATCGCTCACGAATCTGAGGATGGGCAGAAGGCCCCTCAAAAAGTCCATCGATGAGGGCCTTCACATAAAGGCCTGTGCCCCCCACCAACAAAGGAATGTGAGATCTATCTTGAATCTCTCGAATCGCAAGTCTCGCCAAACTCACGAAGTGAGCCACATTGAATTCTTCTGAAATTTCTGCCACATCCAGCAAATGATGTGGAATTTTTTGCCTCTCTTCAAAAGTGGGTTTGGCCGTACCTATATCCAGGCCCCGATAAACCTGCATAGAATCTGCAACAATGATCTCGGCATGAATTTTTGAAGCGAGTTTAAGAGCCACTGCTGATTTACCAACAGCGGTAGGACCGACTAAATACAGAACGTCGTGAGTCGTGAGTCGTGAGTTGTGAGTTGCCATAGGGAATGATTTATTTATTTCCTCTTAAACATCTTTGCTAAATCGTTGGCGGTAAATTTAATCAACGTCGGCCGTCCGTGGGGGCAGGTGTAGGGGAGTTCCAGGGTGAGAAGATCGTCCACCAATCTTTCAATTTCTTCAGAGGTCATGGTGTCATGCGCCTTCACTGCACTTTTACAGGCCCTCAGCATGATCTTTTCTTCCAATTGAGACTCATTGAATGAAAAAGTTTTTCGAAGTGTCTTTAAATCATCCAAAATATCGAGGATCAATTCCTTCAACTGCTGCGTCTGGCAATAGGATGGCACTTGATTGATGAGAAGGGCCCCGTCTCCAAATTCTTCAAGACCAAAACCCAAGTTTTTTAAAAGCCCTTGATGCTCCAAAAGCAGTCCATGATCTTCTCTCGCCAACTCAAAATTTGTAGGCAAGAGAAGCGGCTGAACCTCTAATTTTCGTGAGCGCCAGTCCTTCAAATATTTTTCATAGAGCACCCGCTCATGGGCTGCATGTTGATCCATCAAGGAAAGACCATCCTCCCACTCAATCACCCAATACAAATCATCAAAACACCCCAAAACCCGAAAGGAACGAACTCTTTGTGGAAAATTCTCAAGCGCCGCTTCTTGAGAGAGCGCTCCTTCACTCTTGCCTGAGCCGTGTCTATCCATGGACTTTACCCAGAGACGGGGAGCAGGGCTTTCCTTCATTTCACTCGAGTGTGATTGAGATTGAAAATAAGTGCCAACCGCCTCTCGAACGCGGTCCGGCCAGACCGAAGGGGTTGAAGGAGAAGATGGGGCATAGGAAATGGAGAGGGCCCGCCGGACAGCCTCTCTCAATTGATCCTGTACAATGGAAGGACTCTTGAAACGCACCTCTCTTTTTGCCGGATGTACATTCACATCCACCTCTCGTGGATCGATCTGGATCAAAAGAAAGGCCAGAGGGCGCTTGGCCTCCGGGAGAAGAGAATGAAACGAGGCCTCCAAGGCATAGCTCAAGGCCGGCGATTTCACGGGGCGGCCATTGACGAAAAAAAATTGATAAGAGCGATCCCCCCTCGCCATTTTGGGATGGGACACGTAGCCTTTGACTTGAAGGGTTTCTCCTTTAAAATCTAAGCCCATCCATTCTTCTCCCAATCCCTGATAAATATTTTTAATGCGGGAAAGCAAATCCTGATTCGGGGCTACATCCATCAAAGATCGTTCACATTCTCTCAATTGAAAACCCACATCGGATCTGGCCAAGGCATGATGGGCCATCACTTCAAACACATGATTTAATTCTGTCTGAGGGCTCTTCAAAAACTTTAATCGGGCCGGTGTATTCCAAAAAAGATCTCGAATCTCGACGGTGGTTCCGACAGGGGCTCCTACCTCCAAACAATCCAGAACCTTTCCCCCTTCCACACGCAACCGATGCGCCACGACACTGTCTTTCGTCCTCGTCGTGATTTCCATCCTTGAAACGGCCGCGATGCTGTAAAGCGCCTCTCCTCGAAAGCCGAGGCTGGTGATGGCATCCATGTCCTCGACCCTTTGAATTTTACTTGTGGTATGGCGCTGGACAGAAATCAACAAATCCTCTTTCTCCATCCCCATCCCATCATCGCCCAAGCGAATCAAGAGCCGACCCGCCCCACGCAGCTCAAGTGAGATTTTCTTCGCCCGAGCGTCCAAGGCATTTTCCACCAGCTCTTTCACCACGGAGGCCGGCCTCTCCACCACTTCTCCTGCCGCAATGCGTTTGATGATTTCCTCGTCGAGAATGTGAATGTTCATTTCACAAACCTCTCCTTTAACTCCTTTAATTTCAAAAGCGCTTCCATCGGCGTCAAATAATCCACTTCAACCTCTTTCAAGGCCTGCGTCAAACCCTCTCGCCCATCAAAAAGCGAAAGCTGTCGCGGTCCCTCATCTCGCTCGACCCATGAACGGGCTTTCTCAAGAGGCGTCATTTCCTCCAGGCGAACGGCCCCCTCCTCCAAACAAGACAAAATCCCCTTCGCCCTTTCAATCACCGGTTTCGGAAGTCCGGCGAGACGTGCCACATGAATGCCGTAGCTTTTATCTGCAGCCCCCTTCACAATTTTTCGGACAAAAATAATCTGATCATTCCATTCCCGCACCAGCACATTATAATTTTTCACGCCTGCAAGCGTCAGCTCTAAATCCGTCAATTCATGATAATGTGTTGCAAAAAGAGTTCTCGCCTTCACCTCCGGATCGTTGTGAAGATATTCGGCCACCGCCCAGGCAATGGAAATCCCGTCAAAGGTACTGGTCCCCCGCCCAATCTCATCTAAGATCACGAGGCTTCGGCTCGTCGCATGATGCAAAATATTCGCCGTCTCATTCATTTCTACCATAAAGGTGCTCTGCCCGCGCGCCAATTCATCGCTCGCCCCAATGCGCGTAAAAATCTGATCCACCCAACCGATCACCGCCCGCTTGGCCGGCACGAAACTGCCCATCTGGGCCATGAGCACCATCAAGGCCACTTGCCGAAGATAGGTGGATTTCCCAGCCATGTTAGGCCCTGTAATGACCAAAATCTGATTTTCATGAAGATCGAGAAAGGTATCATTGGGGACAAATTTTTCAGACAATGAAATCTGCTCCACGACGGGGTGTCGCCCCTCCTCAATGTCAATCGAGTCCGAATCATTCACCTCGGGACGGACATAATCATTTTTAAGCGCCACGAGCGTGAGCGAGACAAGAACATCCAAAGTAGCTATGGCCTGAGCAATTTTCTGAATGGAAACGGTATCACGCTTCACCTCTTCCCTCACTTTAAGAAAAATTTCATACTCCAGCTCCTGGCTTTTCCCCTGAGCGCCTAAAACCTTCTCTTCATAATTTTTCAGCTCCTGCGTGATGAAGCGCTCGGCATTGCTGAGCGTCTGCTTACGAATGTAATCGGCCGGCACTTGCGCCAAATTGGGACTCGTTACCTCAATGTAATAACCAAAGACCCGATTGTAACCTACTTTTAGAGATTTAATCCCCGTGCGCCCGATTTCTTTTTTCTGAAGCTCACTAATCCAGTCCTTCCCGCTCTTCGCAATTTCACGCAACTCATCTAGGGTAGAATCATAACCCCTGCGAATCAGCCCACCCTCTCTCAAAGTCAAAGGAGGATCCTCCACAATCGCCTCTCGAATCAACTTCATCAATTCTTTTAAATCCACGAGATCCCTCGCAACCCCTCTTAAAATCAGGCTTTCAAAGGGAGCAAGGATCTCCCGAATGGAGGGGAGCACTTCTAAAGATAAAGAAAGCGCCACCAAGTCCCTCGCATTCGCAAACCCACAATGAATCCGGCTTGTCAGACGCTCCAAATCCCTCACCTGTACAAGGGCCTCTCTCAATTTCTCCAGCTCGAGCCCCAGCGCCGAGAGCTCAATGATCCCCTCTTGTCTCTCTCTAATCTTTTCCAAATCCAAAAGCGGATGCGTGATCCAATGACGCAAGAGCCGAGTCCCCATCGCTGTGCGCGTCTGATCCAAAACCCAAAGCAGCGTCCCTTTATTTCCCTCCTGGGGATGAAGATTTTCCAGAAGCTCTAGATTTCTCAAAGTCGCCCTGTCCAATCCCAAAGAATCATGCCTCCGGTAGGAAAGGAGGCGACCCACATGATGGACCCCATTTCCCAAAGTCTCTTTCACATAATTCAAGGCGAGGCCCGCCGCCACAATTCCCAGCGTCATGTCGCGGCAGCCAAAGCCGTCCAGCGACTGCACATGAAAATGTTCCTTTAGAATGGCAAGACACGTTTCAAAATCATATTTCCAATCTTCTATCAGACTCACCATCATTCGGGGAAGCTCTCTGGCGAGTAAATTCCTAAAAGCCCCATCGCCAGCCAACCCTTGAGAAATGAGACATTCGCTGGGAGAAATCCGAATCAACTCCCTTGTCACATCTTCAATGGAAACGAGTTCCGTCACCTGAAATTCACCTGTTGTAATATCGATAAAACTCAAACCGAACGCCTCTCCCCGAAGGGCAAGAGACGCAAGAAAATTATTTTTCTTATCGGCGACGACCCCTGCCTCTATCACCGTCCCCGGCGTGATGGTCCGAATCACCTCCCGCTTCACAATCCCCTTCGCTGCCTTAGGATCCTCCATCTGCTCACAAATCGCCACCTTCATCCCAGCCGATAAAAGCTTCGCAATATAGGATTCTGCCGCGTGATAGGGAATGCCGCACATGGGCGCCTTGTAGCCCGGGGCGGCCTCGCGGGCAGTCAAGGCAATGTTCAAAACGCGAGAGGCCTTCTGGGCATCTTCAAAAAACATTTCGTAAAAATCACCCAAGCGGAAAAAGAGAATGGAATCGGGATGATTTTGTTTCACCCCTTTATACTGCTGCATCATGGGTGTCAGTGTGCCTTCCATGATTACTCCTCCACAACATGACCCTTCACGTGAGTTACCTGCTCAATCTGAAAAAGGGCCTTACGGGCCTCAACCCTTTTTGAAAACGCCCCTACCTTCAACCGATAAGCCTTGGCTCCCTGAAAATGGATTTCCTCAAGCTGATAAGGATACCGTAAGTTCTTTATTTTTGTAACCAATCTTTCCGCATTCACCTTCACATGAAAAATACCCATTTGAATGAAGTACCCCCTCGTTTTCGAAAGAGAGAGCCTCTCCCCCTTCACCTTCAAGGCCTCGTAACTCTCTGGGAAACGACTCAAAATTTGCTGAAAGTATCTTCTAGCCTTTTCAGTGTCCCCTTTTTCTTTCCAAATCATCCCTATTTGATAAAGCAAATAGGACCCATTCGCCGAATGGCCTGAAGCCCAAAGATCTTCATATTGGGAAAGTGCACTTTCCTTTTCTCCCACATAACAAAGGCTGTCTGCAATCCCCAAAGCGGCTTCCTCTTGCAAAGCCAAATCTGATGACTTCTCCTTCACAGCTTCAAAAACCACCCGAGCCTCATTGTACTTTTCCAAGGTCATCAAGGCGCATCCCTTCCAATAAGAAACCTCCCAACCAGAGGAAGCGCTTGGAAACTGCTCCAAAAAAACATTATAAAGCCTCACCGCCTCCAAAAAATCCCCAGACAAATAAGCCGCCTCGGCCTTTTCCAAAGCCTGATCAGAAGCGGTTTGGGAAAAGAGGGAGGGAAGGAAGAGAAAGAAAATAAGAACCGTTTTCAAGGATAATTTCATGCTCTAAGCGTCTACGTTACTTAAAATTCAAAAATCAAACATCAAAATGCAAAATGACATATCAATTTTAATGATCTTTCGAGATCATCATGGAGGATGAAAGTCCTCCTCATCATGTTTTTTTGTAGTCGCCCGATTCATCGGGCAATCCATGCAAGGGGCACACGGCAGCCCCATAAATGGGGCGACTACAGAATGAGCTTCACTTTCATATCAAAAATCAAAATGTATCTATGTCATGGTCTTGAGAACTATTTAAATTTTGATTTTTGAACTTTGTCATCATGAACTTTTAGTCCACCCAAGTGGATGAAAATAAAGAACATTATTGTACATTTTTTCTATTTTCATGACTGATTTATTATTCTATCTCCCCATACAAAGCATAAGCCGAAATCCGAGAAATATGCACGTTCACCAGATTTCCGATAACCTCCTCAGGCCCATCAAAAAAAACCATGCGATTATCCCGTGTTCGGCCACTCAAACGCCCCTTGCCCTTTTTATCTTGGCCTTCCACCAAAACCTCGACAGAGCGCCCCACAAAGTCTTGATTCTTCCCCTGCACAATCTCGTCATGAAGACTTAAAAGTCTTTGATGCCTTTCTTCCTTCACCTCTTCTGAAACCTGATCCACCCTTTCGCCCGCCGGCGTTCGGGAGCGCCTAGAATATTTAAAAATAAACGCCCCATCAAACTGAACCTCTCTAAAGACCCTGCAGGTTTCCTCAAAATCTTCTTCCGTCTCACCCGGGAAACCCACAATCGCATCTGTCGAAATAGCAATCCCTGATACTTTAGCCCTCGCCCTTTCAACCTTCTCCAAATAACTCTCCCGCGTATAACCCCGCTTCATTTCCTGAAGTAAACGATTTGATCCCGCCTGAATGGGAAAATGCAAGGCCTCGCACACCTTTTCCAGACGATGCATGGCATCCATCAATTCATCTCGAATGTCCACGGGATGGGAAGTGGTAAAGCGAATCCTCTCCAAGCCCTTGACCCGATTCAAAAGCCCCAGCAATTTGGGAAAACTAGAACGCATCTCTAAATCTCGGCCATAAGAATTAATATTTTGGCCCAAGAGCGTCACCTCTTTATAGCCCAGCGTCACCAGTTCCTCGACCTCTTTCAAAACATCCTCTGGAAGACGGCTCACCTCCCGACCCCTCACCCTCGGCACAATGCAAAAAGTACAATTGTGATTGCACCCCCTCATCACAGAAATCCACGCCGTCACCCCCGACCTACGATGCTTCGGGACATCGGCCGACATCACCCAGCGGGGATTTTCCACTTGAAGCAAATGTTTTTGACCCTCTAACGCCTCCTGAACAAGGGTTGGAAGGCTGAGGATATCATTGGGCCCACAAACCAAATCCAAAGCTGGAATTTTCTTAAAAAGCTCTTCTTTCATATTCTGGGCCATGCAGCCGCAAATCCCAAGAACCAGATCCGGACGTGATCTTTTCAACTTTGAAAGAATGCCTGCCTTGCCCAACACTTTCTGTTCAGCCAAATCCCGCACACTGCAGGTATTGAGCAAAATCACATCCGCCTCTTTTTCTGAGAGAGCCGGAACAAGCCCATTCTCCATCAAAAGGCCTTCTATCGCCTCAGAATCATATACATTCATCTGACAACCATAAGTCTTAATATGAAAAGTCTTTGAGTTCATATTTATTTACAAATTTGCACGAATCCAGAACTAATAAAAACTGAATAGGCCTATGCACTTGACTCAACCGTCAAACGTAGTCGCCCGATTTATCGGGCAGTCCATACATGGCCCCATAAATGGGGCGACTACATATGGACGACACTTGAGTCAAATGCATATGCCTAAAACTGAATTTTACGTTCGGTAGAGGACACCTATGTTACACACCTATGTTATGTCACGGATTCCTCCCTTGCCAAGCCCAATCTTTGGCATTCCCAATCATCTACCCGGACATCCCCATTTCCACGATACCGGGGTCATAGAACATGGGACGCCCGTGAAGGGAGAAACAGTCACTGGATCAGAAGAAGTCGCAGAATAAATACGAAGGCAAGCAGAAAAAAGCCTGCAAGAAACAGTCTGAGAAAAGCAGACCAGGTTTCTTTTACAGAAGACTCAAATAGACTCTAGCCCGCATTTCTCATCACATTTCTGCTGCGAGCGCCAATTCTGCCTCGTCTGCATCGTCAGACTCGGTCGGCCACGCTCAACATACTGTAAAGTATGCCTCGCATGGCCTCTGTCGTCTTCCTCGCATCCAAGGCAGACTCAGGCGTTCCTCGCGACGAAATCTGATGAGAAATGCGAGCTAGGCAACTACAGGAGCAGCAGGAGCTGAAGCTGTTAATGCCGCAGCCTTTTTCAACTTAAGACCCTCTTTACGCCTTTTCAAACGAGCACGGCTTCGAGCCCTTTTAATGCGCCTGTTATACTGACGTCCCATATTTTTCTCCTTTTTTCTGGACAAGAGATATACCAAATTTTAGCCATCTTGCAAATTAAAAAGGCGGTCCGATGTAACATCAGACCGCCTTTTAAAAAAAAGCAAAAAAATCCCTTGGATTATTCTGCTGCCTTATCTCCACCCTTTGCACACATATCGCAAAGTGCAATTTCGGCTTTACAAGCAGGACAAGTCATTTTGCTAACTTCGGATCCTGCCTTCATTTCGGTACCGCACATGGAACACTTCATTGTTTCAGTTAAAGTTGCAACAACAGGCTTTGTAGAAGAAGGAACCTCAGCCTTACACATGGGACATGTCACAGCTCCATAAGAAAGACTCCCAGCCAACAAAAGCCCCAACGCCAACGACCACAAGGTACGATAAGATTTCATCGAAACACAACCTCCTTTTTTAATCAGTTGAATGATTCACTCGTTATTCCCCCCAAAGGGATAACAGGGGACATACTACTAAAAAGAGAGGCGCTGTTCAATAAAATGATTGGAAGCACCACTTATAAGCAATGACACATTTTCAATTTCCAATTTCAAATGAATGACCCATGCCCAATATCCAATTGGACATGAGATTATTGGAAATTAATTTGCCATTTGACATTGGAAATTGGACATTGGAAAATAGATCGCATGAGCGTCCAAAAGATTCTCTACAATCAAGCGACCTCTCAGTACGAACTCTTGATGACGCCCATCTTTTCTCTTTCTCTTAAGATTCAGAACTCCATCTTCGAAAAATTGATTCGCGAGGTCAAACGGGAACTTCAAAAACATCGCCTCGCCTACAAGCCTCACTTTTACCTCTCGGATGAATTTGGCTGCGTCGAAGGAACAGTCAATATCGGTATCCCCTTTTACATGGCAAGTCCAGAATTGGAAGAATTAAATCGCGAAGTCGGAAGCGAAAAACATCAAGCATTGGAAGATCATCAACTCAAAGCCCTTTTAAGACATGAATGTGGTCACGCCTTTTTCTACGCCTACGGGCTCCAAAGAAATAAGACGGCTCAGAAACTCTTTGGAAACTTTGAATCCAAACGCGTTTCCATTAAAAACATCCCTCTGGAACCAGGCTCCCATGTGGATTATCTGGAACGCTGGGGTGCTGCCTCACAAGGATACTCGCGAACTCACCCAGAAGAAGATTTCTCAGATACATTTGCCGCTTGGTTGGATCCGGCTGAAAGAAAGAACACCTATCAGGGTCAGGCACTTAAGAAAATGAAATGGATCGAAAGAACAGTCAAAAAAGTATCGGGGGAAAAACCTCTCTCACTTCCGACAGAACTTCACAAGCCCTACACCGCCCTCAAAGAAACAGTGGAGAACTTCTTTAGGCACCACTTTGGGGCCTTTGATTTGGAGGCCTTTCGTCAAAAGGCAACGGGTTTTCTCGACTCTCATCTAAAAGAAGCCTTCTCCATGCCCAATCCTCTTCAACCCAAAAGAAATGTGATTTTGGCTTCTTCCTTTCTGGAAAAAAACAAGAGACACTGGATTCGAGAAAATCGCCGATCTCTCAAAACTCCTCTTATGCTCTGCCTGACTCAGAAATCCATCGAACGCGCCCATGCCCTCCACTTAACTGTCTCTAAAAAGAACCTTTCTAAAGCAAAAAAAATATTCTCAGCCATTCTCGTCTTGATGGGTACACTCATTGAGGAAAAGGGAAGGGTGAATTGATCAAGTCGACAGTCGATGGTCCATAGTCCACAGAAAAATAAATAATTCCTTACAAGCTGTCGACCATGGACTATCGACTGTGGACTATTTTAATCCCCAAACGCCGTCCCCACCGATCTTGCTGCCAGCATCAATGGATGATTCAAGGGCACTTTCTTTAATTCTTCTACTGCATCACGCAAAGGAACGGCCCTCATTTCGCCTTTTTGAAAGGCAACCATTTTCCCAAAATCTTTTTTGAGCAAAAGATCCAACGCCGCATGACCAAATTGTGTTGCCAAAAGGCGATCAAAAGCCGTGGGAGAGCCTCCCCTCTGCAAATGACCGAGAACCGTGAAACGGCACTCCAGTTCTGTTTTTTTCTCAATTTTCTCAGCCAAAAAAGCGGCAATGCCCCCCAAACGGACAGGGTCGGGACTGGCTTTAATCATTTTTCTCACCACGGGCTTTCCCTTTTTTGGGAAGGCTCCTTCGGCCACCACTACCATGCTAAAATTTTTACCTTCCATCTGACGCTCCCACACCTTGCCACAGATCTTATCTACATCAAATGGAATTTCTGGAATGAGAATCACATCTGCGCCGCCCGCCACCCCTCCATAAAGGGCAATCCATCCCGCATAGCGACCCATCACCTCTACGATCATGACGCGATGATGACTCTCTGCCGTCGTATGAATCCGATCCATCGCCTCGGTCACAATGCTCACGGCCGAATCAAATCCAAAAGTAAAATCAGTCCCCGATAAATCATTGTCAATCGTCTTAGGAATGGCCACGATCTCGAGGCCTAAAGCTAAAAGTTGCTGAGCAATTTTTAATGTTCCGTCCCCCCCTAGGGTGACAAGGCCCTCCAGTCCCAAGTGCTGATAATTCTTGAAAGCTTTTTTCGAAACATCCTCGTACACTTCCTTGCCGTCACGCAACACAGGAAACCAAAAGGGATTGGCTCGATTCGAGGTCCCTAAAATCGTCCCGCCTCTTGCTAAAATGCCAGAGACATCCAGGTCCGAAAGCTTTCGAAAACGATTCTCCACCAAGCCAAGAAAGCCATCCTCAAAACCAATCACCTCCATTTGAAAATCCCGAATGGCCCGCTTCGAAACCGCACGAATAGCAGCATTCAGTCCGGGACAATCCCCTCCGCCCGTGAGAATGCCAATGCGTCTTTTTTTAGACATGCTTAGCTCCTATAAAGAAATCCAAAAATCAAAATAGGGTCAAGAAGCAAGCGTCACGGGACAAGAAAAAAATAAACACCTCTAAAACTTGACTCCTGACCCTTGTCCCTTGACCCTATTTTTGCTGATATTTTAAAAACTACTTCTTCTTATAAAACTTTCTAGCTCCACCCTCTCCCTTATCACCCAAACGCTTCTTTTCTTTCATGGACTTTAACTTATGCTCGCGGAGTTTCTCCTGAACTTCTTCCTCCTCCAAATCATCATCCCAAACATCATCTTCGGCGATTTCAAAGAAACTCTTTTCCTGAGTCTCATCCTCCGGCTTTTCCGGTTCTGCCTTTTCTTTCTCCTTCACAACTCCAACAACCTCCTTTCTTTATTCTCCCTCTTTTTCAGTTTTTTTCTCAATCAGTTTCAGCAATGGCTTCCAACGTGCATCTCTTCGCAAAGAATTTAAAAAGGCATCGCGTTTCATCAAGTCCAAAGGATAAAATCCTTTCCCAACTGCCTGATTCAACCATTTAAAGGCATCATCCTTGTCACCCTTGAGGGCATGAACGCCAGCCATGGCATAGTCAATGTAAGGAAGTTCTGGATGATGTTGAAGCGTTTCATTTAATTGACGCAGGGCCTCTTCATAATGCCCAAGCCGTCCTTCGACCTGGGCCAAGGCAATTTGAGCCTCCACATAATCTGGCTTCAGAGCCAAGGACTTCTGGTATTCCTGAGCAGCCCTTTCCAGATCATGGCGATGCTCATAGCAATGGCCCATGGCCTTATGGGCCTGGGCCAAATTGGGATCTAATTCCAACGCCTTGTTGATTTGCGTAGAGGCCTGCTCCAACCAAAAGGGATCTTCCGGCTCCACCATATGATAATGATGGGCGTAGGCATCGCCTAGAGAGGCATAGGCCAAGGCAAAATGAGCGTCCATTTCAACCGCCTTCTGAAACATCTCGATGGCCATCCAATTGCCCTCCGTCGTCATTTGAAGGTCATAGAATTTTCCCCGAAGATAAAATTCATAGGCCCCGGAAGAAAGTGTCGGCTTCGCAACCAATGTCTCCTTCGCCGCCTGCGTCAAAGTCAGATGGGCCGCGTCCGCAATCTTTGCTGCCAACTCATTTTGAAGACCAAAAATATCTTGCAGGGCAATCTTACGCTCATAGCGCTCGGCCCAAATATGAAGACCTGTGGCTACATCAATGAGCTGCGCCGTTACCAAAAGGGTCTCCCCCATTTTGCGAATGCTCCCTTCTACCACTGCGTCCACATTCAAAGCCTTCCCAACCTCCCGGATGGTCACGGAACCGTTTTTGAAACGCATCACATCCGTCATGGAAACCACATTTAGGCCATCAATCTTGGCAAGCTTGGTGATCACGTCTTCCGTCAGGCCATCGCTCAAATATTCGTCTTCCGGATTGCCGCTCAAATTGTGAAAAAATAAAACGGCAATTCTATTTTTTTGAGGCTGACCAAAATCAAAAGTGATCCGAATAGGTTCTTGATTAGAATGACGAATCTCTATCGCAAGATAGACGAGGGCAGCGAGAATCGCAAGAAAGGCAACGAAAAAGATAAGGGAAGAGAAATTCCTTTTCACATGTCTCGAATGTTTATTTTTTTAATTCCGTGAAAAAACCTTTCTTCATCCATAGGGATTTTGATAAGGATTTCTCTGGTGGCCTGAAGACCTTCTCTCCACAAGCCACTGGCCATCTAAGGGACACTGCCCCGGCCGATCCGAAATAAAGTCACCATTGGGACAAGCATAATAAGAACACGAAGAATCACTGTAGGCAGAACCCCCATCGGAATCATAGCCCCCACCCTGTCCTCCACGGCCTGGGAAACCACCCTGATAGCGGTATTGATCACGGTACTGATCATCATAGTAATGACCCGCATAAACTTGAATCATTCCACTCATCCCAATAAAGAGGGAAAGAAGCACGCTTAAGAGGTTCTTCTGATTCTTTTTCACAAGGTTTTTACACTCCTTCAGACCTAAGAAAAGCATATGGCATGCCAAAAACTCACCTTTCTATGATGATGCCCAATCCCACTGGCTATAGCTATGTTACAAAAAATTTATCCTTTTCAAAAGCGAAAAATCTCTTTTTAGGTCTGTTCCATTGTGAATCAGAACTGCTTCGCATTGAAGAAATTATAAAGGCATTACATAACGCTGGAAATTTTCCTGAGAGAGTGGGAGAATGGGAAAAACTGAATTCTTTTTATGAAAATCTACACCAAAACAGGCGATCAAGGCGAAACCGGGCTCATCGGAGGTGAAAGGGTCTGGAAACATGACTTACGAATTGAGGCCTATGGCACCGTAGACGAAACCAACTCCGTCATCGGAATCGCAATGGGCCTGGCCCGTGAAGCGCCTCTTTCTGAAAAGGGCAAAAAAGAACTTCTCACCTTTCTTCAAAAAACTCAAAATGAACTTTTTTGTTTGGGATGCGAATTGGCAACTCCTCCCAACAATGCAAAAAAAGATTTGCCAAAAATTAATTCATTCCACATTACAAACCTCGAAAAATTCATAGATCGTTTGGAAGAAGAACTCGAGCCACTCAAAAATTTTATCCTCCCAGGAGGCCTCCCCCTTTCCGGCATGCTTCATTTGGCAAGATGCGTCTGTCGCCGGGCCGAAAGACGGTGTGTAGAACTTTCTCAAAAAGAACGGCTTGATCCCTTGATTGTTCAATACCTGAATCGCCTGAGCGACACCCTTTTCGTCCTGGCCCGTTGGAGTGAGAAAAAAATGGGTGGAAAAGAAATTCCTTGGAAAAAAACAGTCGAGGGTCGTGAGTCGTGAGGGGTGAGTAAAAACTAAAACGTCATAAAACAAGACAACGATAAACAAATTGACATCTTTCCCACTAACCGGCTATCATTGCCGAAGGTTAAATAAGGAGGGGGGGCATGAAAAGGTTTTTCAGTTTATTAAGTTTGTCCGCATTTTTTTGTGTTTCTCAAGCTTTTGCGTCTGAGGGTCTCATTTTGTCCACTTTGGACGATACAACAGCACCGGTCCATCAGGTCACCGGGCAAATCGGCGTAGCAGGAGAAGAGCAAGTGGATCAATCCACTTTGATTCACGGCCCGACGTTTGACGCCGTGTTTGGAATTGGGGATTGGGCAGAGGCCGGAATCCATTACGAAATTTTGAGTCTTTCGGATTCACCCACCTTTGATGACGACACAGGGAGTGGCGACGTTCGCTTGAGACTTAAAGCGGTCCCTCTTCAAACCGACTGGGGCCGTTTTGGATTGGCCGTCATCGCCAAAATCCCAAGCGCGGATGATGGCAAAGGGTTAGGAACTGACGAAGCAGATGTCGTTTTGAAAGGCCTTTGGGGAACTCATCTTTTTAACGATCTACACGTCTTCATCAATTTGGGCGCGGCCATTCAAGGAGATCCCAGCACCAACTCCTCTCAAGATGATTTTTTTCTCTGGGGCGTGGGTGCCGAGTACCCTCTTTCCTTTGGAGAAGGCTGCTCTCTTTGTGAAGAGCTTTGGCTGATCGGAGAATTTGAGGGCGCTGTGGGGCCTGAGGACAATACCCACATTGCTGAAGGTGAATTCACAGATTCAGAGGCCGAGTTTAGAGCGGGATTGATGAAGCAACTTCCCTGGTTTAAAGTCGCAGCCACAGGATCTGTGGGATTGACAGATGAATCTCCTGATTGGGGATTCAGAATCACGTTCAGTCGTACTTTTGATCTTCCAAACATGACAAAGGAATAAAGACAGTTCTGCGTGCAACGTACTTCGAACATCGTTCAAAATAAAAAAGGAGTTTAAAATGAAAAAATGGATTTTAGCTTTTGCAATATTATTCTCGACCTCTTTCCTTCACGCCGAGGAGGCAACTCAGGCAGAGCAAAAGAGCGAAGAAAAATCAAAAGATCAAAACACAGCAACCACTGTTGTAACCTATCCTGTGAATGTGGTGCGTGAGGCAGGGGAAGTCGCCCTGGGAGTGGGGAAAAAGGCGGTAGAGGTCACAGCGGACACTGCTCAAACGACGGGTCAGGTCTTAACAGGCGATGTTAAGAAAACCCCTGAAATTGTGGTCACGCCTGTGAAAGGAACAGCCGAAGGTTTGGTTGAAACAGCCACATCCACAGTCGCGATTCCTGGAGAGGCTTTAAAGGATTCTCAAGAAGCTTCGAAGTAAACTCTGTGCCGATAAACGATGTGCCGAAAAGATGTGCCAATGTGCCAATGAATAAATGACTTTGACATTGGTACGTTGGCACATTGGCACATCTTTTGACATCGGCACATTCTTTTCGCAATTTTTAAACAATTTTTAACATTCTCTCGATCGGCAGTCTCGCCCGATTTGCCAGTTCTTTAGGAACTTTCACCTCGTATTGGAGATTCTCCAAGGAATCCACAATTTTTTCGAGCGTGTTGCGCTTCATGTATTCACAAACGGCATTGCGAGCAGCGGGATAAAAGGTTTTGTGGGGATTGTCTTTCTGTAAGCGGTGAAGAATGCCTGTCTCTGTCGCAATGATAAATTCTTGAGCCGGGGACTCATGAACGTAATTCACCATGCCCTCTGTTGAAAGAATGCGATCGGCCAAGTGCATGGTGCTCGTCATGCAGCCACATTCGGGATGCATGAGAAATTCTGCCTTGGGATGTTCTCCCTTTAACTTTTCTATCTCGCTTCCCTTGATTCTCACATGAATGGTGCAATAGCCTGGCCACAGGTGGATCGCTCGCCCTGTTTGGGCCTCGACATAGCGGCCCAGAAAATAATCAGGGATGAAAAGAATTTCTTTATCTCGAGGAATGGAGTTCACGACTTTGACCGCATTGGTGGAGGTGCAGCAATAATCACTCAAGGCCTTCACCGCCGCGGAGGTATTCACATAAGCGACAACCACACCCTCGGGATGTTCATCCTTCCATTTCTTCAGTTGATCCGTATCCACCATGCCGGCCAAAGAACAGCCCGCCTCTAAATCAGGGACCAAAACCAATTTATCGGGACACAAAATACTGGCCGTCTCAGCCATGAAATGAACGCCGCTGAAGAGAATGACATCGGCATCGGTTTTGGCCGCATATTGAGCCAGCCTCAAGGAATCCGCACACAGATCCGCAATGTCTTGGATCTCACCTATTTGATAGTTGTGAGCCAAGATAATGGCGTTCCTCTCCCTTTTAAGGGAGAGGACCTCTTCCTCTAAACTCGAATAAAGCACTTTGCTCATTTTAAATACCTGCCTGTCCTGACTCCACGCAGGAGTCGTTTAGGGCCTGTCCTTGGACAATCCTCATCATAATGAAAGTGAAGAAAAATTTCAACACCTTTCTACCTTTCCACTTGTGATTTTCGTACAAATTCGATATTTTATTAAGGTCGTCTGAATTCATAACTGTTTGATAGTGTTTAAGATAAGATGAACCCTACTCGTGCTCTCGAACCTATGTTCGCCCAGCTTCATCCTTTTGATCCTCAAAAAACCATGACCGTGGAGGAAGCCTTTCAATATTGTGAGGCGCTTGCTCGCAGTCATTATGAGAATTTTACTGTTGTGTCTTATCTTGTCCCCCGCGGGAAACGCCAGGACCTCTACAGCGTCTATGCCTTTTGCCGGTGGTCAGACGATTTGGGAGATGAAATCGGAAATCCCCAAGAATCTCTTCGACTTCTCAATCTTTGGCTCGAGGAGCTTAACACCTGTCTGGACGAAAAACCCCGCCATCCTGTTTTTATCGCGCTTCGAGAAACCATTCGAAAATATGATTTGCCTCTGAAGCCTTTTCAAGACCTGATTCACGCCTTTAAAATGGATCAGGAGAAACAGCACTATCAAGATTTTGGTGAGCTTTTACATTATTGCCAGCATTCAGCAAATCCGGTGGGAAGAATTTTTCTCATGCTTTTTGGCTATCGGGATGAAGAGCGCTTCCTCCTCTCCGATGCCACTTGCACCGCTCTTCAATTGACCAATTTTTGGCAAGACATTCCCATTGATTTAAAGAAAGGGAGAATTTATATTCCCCTCGAAGACATGGCTCGATTTCATTACTGCGAAAATGAGCTTGCAACTCATACCTTTAACCATTCTTTCGTTCGCTTGATGAAATTTGAAATTGATAGGTCCAGGACCCTTTTTCAAAAAGGGCTGGGACTCATTCCAAAAATTCGACCTCGAGTTCAGTTGGACATTGAGCTTTTCAATCGAGGGGGCCTTTCAATTTTAAAAGCCATCGAACAAAATCATTATGACGTTTTCACCCAAAGGCCCACCCTGTCTAAATTTTCAAAGGGACTTTTGGCTTTTCAATCAAGTCTGCACCTTGTCAAAAGATATTTACAATTATGAATCTCGCATCCTCTTACCGTCTGTGTTCCAAGATTGCCCGATCGCAAGCAAAAAATTTCTATTATGGTTTTCTCTTTCTCCCTCGCGAGAAAAGATGGGCCCTCTCGGCCGTTTATGCCTTCATGCGCATTTGTGACGACATTGCAGACGGCTCTTTTCCCCTGGAAGAGAAAAAGGAAAAATTGAGTCAATGGAAAGGATGCATTCAAAATTTATCGTCCACCTCTCATTTCTCTCATCCCATTCTCCCCGCTTTACAAGACACGCTTGGGAAATTTCAAATCCCTCTTCAGTATTTTTCAGAATTGATCGAAGGGGTGGAAATGGATTTGACCCCGAAAAAATTTCATCACTTTGAAGACCTCTATTCTTATTGCTACAAGGTCGCATCTGTCGTTGGGTTGGTTTGCCTTTATGTTTTTGGTTTCAAGGATGAACGGGCTCTCAAACAAGGCGAGTTTTGCGGCGTTGCCTTTCAACTGACGAACATTTTAAGAGACCTCAAAGAAGACGTGGAACGCGGACGCATTTACTTACCCGAAGAAGACCTCGAAAAATTTCAATACCCTCGAGATGATTTGATGAGTTTGAGATTTAATTCTCATTTTATTCAATTGATGAGATTTGAATGCGAGCGGGCCGAAAGTTATTATCAAAAAGCCGAGGGAATGATACAGCACGTGAGTCCAGACAGCCGCAAGGCCCTAAAGGTAATGATGGAAATTTATCATGGTATTTTAAGAAAAATAGAGCGAAGGCATTACAATACCCTGTCTCAAAGAATTAAATTAAATTTTTTTGAAAAAGGGAAGATTTTACTCACATGCAAGTAAATGCCCCCAAAACAGTGACGGTCATTGGAGGCGGCCTTGCGGGGCTTGCGGCCGCTACCCATTTGGCAGAATCTGGCTTCCAGGTCACTGTCCTGGAAAAAAGGGCTATCCTCGGGGGACGCGCCTCATCCACATTAGATCCGCAAACAGGAGAGGCCCTGGACAACTGTCAGCATGTCCTTTTAAAATGCTGTACAGAGTTAATGGGCCTCTATCAAAGGCTCGGAGTAGATTCAAAAATATCCTTCCACGATGAAATGATTTTTATGGACGGGGCAGGAAAAATTTCGAGGTTAAGAGCAAGCCCCTTACCCAGGCCTTTTCATCTTCTCCCCTCTTTTTTTAAACTTTCTTTTCTCAATTGGAAAGACAAGCTGGGCATCCTAAAGGCGATGGCATGGATTGCGCTCACTGCGGATTCCAAACTGAACTCTCTAGAATCCCTTCCCTTTTCTGAGTGGCTTCAAAGGCATGGACAAACGAGAGAGGCCCTGAACCGATTTTGGAGAATCTTCTTGGTGAGCGCCCTCAATGAAGAATTGGAAAGAATTTCCACCCAATATGCCTTCAAAACTTTTCGCGAGGCCTTTTTCAAGAATCCAGACGCCTACCATTTGGGCGTGCCCTCTGTTCCTCTTTCAGAGTTATATTCAAACCCTTCTCTCGCCTATTTGAAAAAAAGAGGAGGAAAGATTTTGTTTCAAAAAAATGTAGAGCGTTTGGAAATTGAAAATAAGAGTGTCAAACGAATTGTCCTAAAAGAGGGAGATTGTCTATCGAGTGATTTTTATATCTCAGCCGTTCCCTTCCACGAGGTCCTCGATCTTTTTCCACCTAAATTGATCCAATCCTTTCCGGATCTTGAGAAACTAAAGCATTTGGAAACATCTCCGATTACCGGTATTCATCTTTTTTTTGACTCATCTATTACCCATTTAGACAGGATTGCTTTTGTAGATAAAAAAATCCAATGGCTTTTCAATAAAACAAAAAGCTTTTCACGAGATCAAAAGGGACAATACATTCAGCTGGTGATCAGCGCGTCTCGGGAATGGATTGGTTTATCTAAGGCTCAAGCGGTAGATTTGGCTTTGAAAGAACTCTCTCAACTTTTTCCAGAAGTCAAAAAGGCTCGCCTCCTGAAATCTTCTGTCATTAAAGAACTGCATGCCACTTTTTCACCTCTACCGGGGAGCAATGCATTCAGGCCTTCTGCTCAAAGTCCCTTTGAAAATCTTTTTTGGGCGGGGGATTGGACAGCCACCGATTGGCCTGCCACTATGGAAAGCGCGGTTCGCAGCGGGAATCTGGCTGCTGAGGAAATCATGAAGAAGGCAAAGTCTTCATAAAATTTTTCACTACCCCAACTAAATTTTTCTTACATCGAGCAAGATGGCGCATCAATTTGAGAAGATATTTCAGGTGTGAAGGATGCCTGAACACTTCTAAGAGAATGGCGCCCTTGCGAATCGCTCCTTCTTCATCAATCCACTCAGCAAAATCCATTTCAACATCTTCATGACTGGCATCCGAGATGACCCTGAAATTAAAAAATGGAATTTTCTTTTCAAGAGCCCCTTGAGCAATAAATCCTGCCTCCATGTCTACTGCCAAAGCACTGAATTCATCCCCCAAGCGTTTCTTTTCATCAGCCTGATCAATAATATGAAGAACCGTCATAGAATTTCCTAACTTAACAAGATGATGAACCCCTTCTCGAAGTTTCCCCCAGGCAGGTATGAGAGATAACTCAAGCGGATTCTTCTCATCTTCCAGTAAAAATATCTTTTCTGAAAGAATCACTTCTCCTCCCTTTTCATCGGAGCGAAGCCCACCCGCATAGCCACAAGAAAAAATGACATCACTCTTTTCCTTTAAATATTCGGCACACGCCTTTTTCGTATTCTCTTTGCCCATTCCCGTCACAACGATTTGAATGAAATGCGAAGAAAAAGTCCCCTGATAAACATTTTTTAAAGAGCTTTTTTCGAGCCGAAGGGCCCTAACCAAGGGGGAAGCTTCATCTTGAAGAGCGCAGAAAATTAAGATTTGCATGGTTTTAAGCACTGATAGTCACAAAAATAAAAAAACTACAAGTCAGTTCATTAAGTTTTATTCACTCAATTCTGATAGTACTAAGGATAAGGAGGCTCAACGAAATAGTACCGATCCTTAAAGAAGAATAATCAAAAGGTACAACGAAATAGTACCTTTCATTAAAAAAGATTAATAAAAAGGTACAAAACTGCATCGTTAAAGAGATGACCCATGTATAGTGGAATATGGCCTCCTTAGTAACTCCCCCATCCCCTCTTATTCTAAGAGGGGAGAAAAACCCTCCCCTTATTTGGAGTTGGAGGAAACATTAAATTTTCCTCCTGATGACTCTCCCCTTATTTAAGGGGAGTTGGAGGGGTTAGTTTTTTCATGTTTTTCAAATACATCGCCATCGCAAAAAGGGGAAAATAAATCCTGTAGTATTCGTACTTGATGTAAAAAACGCGCGGAAACCCGGTGCCCGTGAAAGGCCATTCATCCCAAGATCCGTCTTCTTTTTGCGTCGCGAGCAAATATTCTAAGCCTCTTTTCACATTTGAGCTTGTCAAATCCCCCGATGCAAAAAGGCCCATCAAGGCCCAGGCCGTTTGGCTGGGGGTGCTCACACCTTTGGCTTTTTGACTCGGATCATCATAAGAGAGACAGCTCTCGCCCCAACCTCCATCTGAATTCTGAACAGAGCGAAGCCATGTCGCAGCTTTTTGGCAATCAGGCTGATGCATGTCTTCTCCCATAGAGGCAAGACCCTTTAACACCTGCCAGGTTCCATAAATATAGTTCACACCCCATCTCCCGTACCAAGAGCCGTCTTCTTCTTGTTCATCCTTTATAAATTTAAGTGCTCGCTTCACCTGGGAATCTTCCTGGGTAATTCCAAAGACACTGAACATCTCTAGCACGCGTCCCGTGACGTCTACAGTACTGGGATCGAGCATGGCATTGTGATCGGCAAAGGGGACTTTGGTGAAAATGATCTTGTCATTGTTTTTGTCGAAAGAGGCCCAGCCTCCGTCTTGATTCTGCATGCTTCTAACCCAAGTAAGTCCACGCTTCAGAGCCGCCTCAAGACCCACGATCAAACCATGAGGCCAATGAGCCGCCCCGCTATGCAAACGCTGGAGAGCCATGAGGACCATGATCGTGTCATCCACATCTGGATAAAATTCATTCTGAAATTCAAAGGCCCAACCGCTGGGTTCGACGCAAGGATTTTTGACTTTCCAATCTCCTGCACGACGAATCTCTTTTTCCAAGAGCCACTGAGCCGCTTTTTTCAAGGCGGGGTGATCGGGATCTATACCAGACTCTGCGATGGCGACCACCGAAAGTCCGGTATCCCAGATCGGAGAAAAGCAAGGCTGCAGCCAAAGCGTGTCTTTTTCTTCCACCTCAAACTCTTCTAATTGTTTCAAGGCTCTCTTGACCAGAGGATGATCATCGGAATATCCGAGCACACTCAAGGCAAAAAGGGAGTTAACCATGGCTGGGTAAATGGCAGCCAGGCCATCACTCTTCTCCAAACGCTCTAACATCCAATAAGTGGCTTTTCGAATGGCCCATTTTCGAAAGGGCTTCCAGGGACTTTTTCGGTAGATTTTGAGAAGGCGATCCACACTCAAGAAAAAATTTTTCCAACTGATCAGACGCCCTCGATCAAAATGAATCGCGTGGGGCCGCTTGGCTTCGAAAAGCTCATCAATGCCCCGGCCCGGAGGAACGGGACGAACGGGCTGCATAGCACAAATGATCGAAAGCGGGATCACAATGGCCCTCGACCAAGAAGAAATTTCATAGAGATTGAAATAAGACCAGCGGGGTGCAAAAATCATTTCGGGAGGAATGGCAGGGGTCGCCTCCCATTCATATTCGCCGATGAGCGCCAAATAAATCTTTGTGAAACTGTTACATTTTTCAACGCCACCGAGTTTGCAAATAGAAACCCGAGCCTTTTTCATGAAAGGTTCACCTTCAGAAAAACCCGCCAACTTCAAAGCAGTATAGGCCTTCACCGTCGCACTGATTTCACCCGGGCCCCCGCGATAAATATTCCAGCTTCCATCTTCCAATTGCTCCTGAAGAATGAACCGGGCGAGTTTTTTGACCTTGTCTGGATCGTGAAGACCCATGAAATACATCATGAGAATATAATCGGAGGCAAGCGTCGAATCTGCTTTTAATTCTGCACACCAGTAGCCATTGGGATGTTGAAGAGAGAGAAGATACTCTTGCGTCCGCTCTACAGCCTTCTTAATCTTTTCATCCAAAGAGGGCGTGACCCCGGATTTTTGAGATTCTAAAGGGTTTTCAATATTCGAAAGAGTGTTTTTCATTGAGTCTTATTCCTATCCAAAACAAGGGCAAAGAGTATCATAAACTGGAAAGAAGCTTCAAGACCCTAAAATTAATCTGTAGGTTCAAAAGTGTCAATGTGATCTATTTTCATCAGACCCCCCTTTCTAACTTAAGAAATCATAGCCAACTTTTTCATCATAATTATAGATTGGCATGAAATTTGCTCTTAACCACTGGATGAGAAACAATGGAGAAATATCTTCGGGAAAGGCAAGAGGCTTCTCACTTCTATACGAAGTGAGCCGTGTCATCGTTTCTGATCACTATTTAGAAGAGATTCTCTGCTTGATTGTTCGATTGACCGCGGAAATTATGAATTCGAAAATTTGCTCTCTGATGCTTTTGGATGAAGGAACACAAGAATTGGTCATTAAGGCAACTCAGAGTCTAAGCGAGGCCTATCGTTCCAAGCCTCCTATTAAGGTGGGTGAAAGTGTCAGTGGTCTCGCAGTTTTAAAGAAGCAGCCGATTGCGATTAAAGACGTCAAGAAGGATGGACGCTATAAGTACCCTGAAATTGCCCGACGCGAAGATTTATGCTCGCTCCTTTCAGTTCCGATGATGGTTAAGAAAAAGGTGATGGGCGTTTTGAATTGCTATACAACCGAGGTGCATGAATTTAGTCCGGATGAAATAGAAATATTGGTGGGTGTTTCAAATCAAGCTGCTTTGGCCATTGAGAACACTCAGCTTCTAGGTGAAAAGATTGAAGCTGTTGAAGAACTTGAAAATCGAAAGAAGGTAGAACGCGCCAAGGGGATTTTGATGAAGCGGCACCCCATTGGAGAAGCAGAGGCTTATCGAAGGATTCAGAAGCAAAGCATGGAAAAAAGGCGCTCTCTTCATGAAATTGCGGAAGCCATTATCGTTTCTGAGGAGATTGCGGGTTCGCTTTAAAAAGAATCATTTTTAGAAAGGGTCGGAGACAAAGAAGTTTCTGATAAACGTATTGTTGAACAAAGGCGTTCAACTCATTTTGATGAGTTGAACGCTTTTTTTTTGCTATGAAAGTGAAGCTCATTCTGTAGTCGCCCCATTTATGGGGCGGTCTATGACATTGGGGCATTGGGCATTGCCCGATAAATCGGGCGACTACAAGCTATCATGAGTCATTGTATAAGAATGACTAAAGGCTATTTTCAGGTGAAAGAAATAAATCTCTCAAAATATAACCAGCACTGGGAAAAGGACTTTCGATATCCCTACTTGAAAGAACGAAAGCTATTTGCAGCTCTTATTCAAAGCTTACTTCAAAAAGAAATCATTGAACTGATCGGCTTGAGAAGAACAGGAAAAACCATCCTGGCTCTGCAACTCATCAACCATCTCCTTGAGAAAAAGATATCTCCTCTTTCTATTTGGTATTTCACATTTGATGAGGATCAACCCTCGTTAGATGATTTAATACAATCGTTTTCAAAACAAACAGAAATCAATTATAAAAAGGAAAAAATTTATCTTTTTTTGGACGAGATTCAGAAACTGCCTCATTTCCAAAATCAGCTAAAAATCTACTACGACCTTTATCCAAATTTAAAATTTTTTATCACAGGCTCGACTTCCCTTTTCATTAAGAAAAAAACTCAGGAGAGTTTGGCGGGGAGAATTCTCACCTATCATCTCAATCCTCTTGATTTCGAAGAGTACCTCTATTTTAAAGAAAGAGCTGATCTCCTAAAAAAGCCTTCCGCCTTTTTCACAGAAATAGAAATAGAATTCGAACTTTTCTTAAAGAGTCAGTTCATCGATGCACTTTTTCTAAACGTTCCTGAGGATCGAAAAAACTATTTCATCGGGGTGATTCGAAAAGTCATTTATGAAGATATTCCCATGCTCTTTCCCGTCGAAAATCCTGAAATTCTCTGGAAACTGGTGAAAATCATCGCCCAAAACCCAGGCCTTCTCATTCATTACCAACAAATGTCACAAGAATTAGGCGTCTCGCATAAAACCATCAGCTCTTATCTCCACTACCTGGAAGAAGCCTTTCTCATTCGAAAAATATTTAACTTTTCTCGCAATCAAATTACATCAGAGAAAAGACTCAAAAAGTTCTATCTGGCTTCTCCATCCTTTGCATGGGCCCTCACTGATTTTTCAGAAACAGGTGGACTCGTGGAAAATCTTGTCGTATCCCTTAAGGATTATTATTTTTTCTGGAGGGATCCTTATCAGCATGAAGTAGACTTTATTGAAATTTTGGGTGATCAAAAAATCATGCCGATCGAAGTCAAATACCAAAAAGAAATTCGCAGCCATGATTTAAAAAATCTGATTCTCTTTTCCAAAAGATTTAAATGCCCTCAAGCCTATATCTTGGGAAGAACGTTGGAAGAGAAAATCTTATCCGATGAATCCGGAATTCAAATTGTAGAAAAACCTGTTTATTTTATCTAAAGAAATGACCTGACAAAACTCTGATTACATACTGAGCCGAGTAATTTCGGCGGTCTTGCGGAATCGCTCTAACTGATTTTTCATGGA
>JACPWU010000033.1 GCA_016196885.1 Chlamydiota bacterium
ACGACCGAGGCCATGCGAGGCATACTTTACAGTATGTTGAGCGTGGCCGACCGAGTCTGCACGGAGAGACGAGGCGGAATCGGCGCTCGCAGCAGAAATGTGATGAGAAATGCGGGCTAATGAATACAAACCCTAAAGGGGACATCTTGACGTGCTACGAACAGGAAAAACTGTACGGTTGAAAAGAAGGCGAAACCCCATTAGAATATCTTATCAAAAGGAGCTTCTATGGCTAAGATTGTTATTCTCATGGCATCAAAGGGAGATTTGGAGCATTGTCACAAGATTTCGAAGGTGTTGGAAAATTGGGGTGTAGACTATGTATTCAGGATTGCGTCCGCTCATAAGGTGCCGCTGAAGGTGATGGAAATCATCAAGGCTTATGAAAAAGAGAAATGTGTTTTTATCACGGTGGCCGGCCGAAGCAATGCCCTGAGCGGCGTTGTAGATGCCAACACCGATCGTCCTGTGATTAGTTGTCCCCCTTACGCGGATAAATTTGCCGGGGCCGATCTTTTCTCCAGCATTCGGATGCCTTCGGGTGTGTGTCCGTTGTTTATTTTAGAACCTGAAGAAGCCGCTTTGGCCGCGGTAAAAATTTTAGCGCTTTGCGATACAAAGCTTTCGGGTCGCGTCAGAACTTATCAAGAAGAAAAAAGAAAAATTTTAGAGCGGGATGACAAGGGGATTCAGCATGGGTAGCGTGAAGGATTTGACCGTTTTGACAAAGCCAGGTGAACATGCCTTAGGGATTGGCCTTTTTCGATTTTCGGACCGCTATTCTGTTTTTGACTGGGGCGAAATGCCGGATCAAATTCCTCATAAGGGGAAGGCGCTTTGTATCTTGGGCGCTTATTTTTTTGAAAAATTAGAGATGCTGGGGGTCAAGACCCATTATCTGGGTCTCGTAGAAAATGGGGAGGTAAAAAAACTTTCTCAATTAAAGAGCCCTGCACAGACCATGAAAGTCCAACTGGTTCGAGTGGTTCGGCCTACTTTGAAGGACCGGATTTTTGATTATTCCGTTTTTCAAAAAAAGAGAGAGAATTTTCTGATCCCATTAGAAGTGATTTATCGCAACTCTCTCCCCTCGGGTGCCAGCGTTTTTAGGCGACTGAAAGAAGGAAGCCTCACCCTTCAAGAAATAGGTTTAAAAGAAATGCCTCGACCCGGTCAGAAATTTGAAAAGCCAGTCCTGGATGTTTCGACCAAATTAGAAACCATTGACCGCTATCTTTCCTGGAAAGAAGCGGAGAAAATTTCTGGATTAAAGGCAGGAGAATTAGAAACGTTGCAGCGTCGTACGCTCGAAATTGCTGAACTCATCACGCAGGAGACGGCGCGTGTCGGCCTTTTCAACGAAGATGGAAAAGTCGAATTTGCCTTTGATGAAAAACGCAATCTGATGCTTGTGGACGTTTTGGGAACGCCCGATGAGTGCCGATTTACAGTGAAAGACATCCCGGGCTTGACTGGGATGTCTGGATCAGTCCCTGCTCCCGTAGGGGCAGGTGGCCGAGCGGAGCGAGGGCCCTTGACGTTCGAAGGAATACCCGTGAGTAAAGAAGTGGCCCGGATTTATTATCGAGAGACGGCCTGGTTTAAGGATGTGGAGGGAGCTAAGAAAAAAGACAAAGTGGGTTGGAAAGAGAAAGTCAAAAGTAAGCCGAATCCACTGCCACCTGAGTTTTTAGAACTTGTTTCTTTCCTTTATCAAGCGTGTGCCAATGAAATCACTCAACGGGAATGGTTTCGTACACCTCCTCTCAAAGAGATCCTTCTAGGAATAAAGGGTTTCTTAAATCAAAAGGCATGTTGTTGACATAACTTTAAAAAAATTAAATTTAAGATGAACCATTCCCAAAATCCAACACAAGAAATTCCAGACTACAAACCCAAAAGCCTAGGATGGGCCATTGGGCTCTCCATGGTGCTTTCATTGATGAAAGGGGTTGTAGGTCTTTTTTCCTCTTCAGCGGCCTTGATTGCTTCTAGTGTAGACTCTCTCATGGATGTGGGCATCTCTTCAGTGAATTATTTTTCCCTTCGAAAGGCTGCAAAACCTCCTGACAGTGACCATGCCTATGGGCATGGAAAAATCGAGAGTTTAGCCTCTTACACGCAAGGCGTCCTTTTTATTCTCTTAGCCTTTTTTATCTTGATTGAATCTGTCCGGCGTGCCCAGGCCCATACACCTTTGACGAATTCAGGGGGGGTCCTTTTCACAATTGTGTTGGCGTCGCTCGTTAATTTATTCATCACTTTTATGTTGTACAGGGCAGAAAAGAAAACGGGCTCCCTGATTCTAAAAGCCGAGGGCGTTCATTATTTCATGGACATTCTTTCCTACGCCCTCATTTTTGTTTCCATTCTTTTGGTTCGTTGGACCGGATGGCGAGGATGGGACATTGTGGGGGGCATTCTCGTGGCACTTTATGTAGCAGGCCTTGCGGCTCAAATTTTATTTCAGGCGGGAAATGAGTTGGTAGACCGCTCGCTTCCTACTTCTACACTCGATGAATTAGATAAACTCATCAGAAGGCATGATCCGAGAATTTTAGACTATCACGAGTTGAGAACACGAAAAGTGGGAAGCAAACATTTTATTGATTTTCATTTGGTCTTAAAATCCAATCAGAGCTTTGAAAAGGTTCATGAAATTTCTGAATCTTTGATTGAGAAAATCAAAGAAAAATTTCAAGATGCAGATGTGACGGTGCATGAAGATCCCGAGGGTGGGATCTGATGCGTTCCGAAGTTCAGGCCTTGCCCAAAATTTTTCTAGAGCGTCTTCGAAAGATTATTCCCTCTCATAAGTTTGATGCGGTTGCCAATACCTTTTCTTTGATGCGCCCTACCACTTTTCGCGTGAACACGCTTAAAGCTTCCGTCGAAAAGGTTCGCGAGAAATTGAGAAATGAAGGATTTCGTCTCAGTGAAGTCTCATGGTATCCCGAGGCTTTTATTTTGCAAGGAAAGGGGTTGAGAGAGCTTCAAGAGACAGAAGTTTATAAATCGGGTGAAATTTATGTGCAAGGCCTTTCGAGCATGATTCCTCCTTTGGTTTTAAATCCTCAACCCGGAGAAAAAATTTTAGACTTAACAGCGGCCCCTGGAAGCAAAACCACTCAAATGGTTTGCTTAATGAAGGGACAGGGCCGCATCCTGGCCAATGACAACAACAAAATTCGCTTTTATCGCTTGAAGGCGAATCTTGAACTTCAAGGGGTGAATGAGATGGTCGAGCCCACTTTGCGTTATGGAGAATCCCTCGGGCGCGTTTACCCTACAAGCTTTGACCGCGTGCTGGTAGACGCCCCGTGCAGTGCCGAAGGGCGCTTCTCTGCCAAGGAACCTTCATCTTACGCCTATTGGAAATTGAACAAAGTTCATGAAATGGAACGCAAGCAAAGAAAACTTCTTCTTTCTGGAATTTTAGCGCTGAAACCGGGTGGCGTTTTGGTTTATTCCACGTGCACCTTTGCGCCTGAAGAAAATGAGGGCGTCTTAAACGATGCCCTTGAAAAATTAGGGGAGCAAATAGAGCTAGAATCTATTTCTTTCTCCCTGCCCAATCTCATGAACGGTCTAAAAACGTGGGAGGAAAAAACATTTCATCCCTCTGTCACGCGCTCTCTACGCATTCTCCCCAACGCCCAAATGGACGGTTTTTTTGTCGCGAAGATGAGAAAAAGGTAGGTGTAAAATTTGTCCTAGGACCCTCCTTAGGGAATATTCTGCGATAAATAGTAAGACATATATATATTGACATACTTATTTTAAAATGTTCTACTTATCCTAGAATAGGAGAATAATATGATTACTGCCATCGTGACCTCCAAAGGTCAAATTGTGATTCCTTCTAAGATTCGGCAACACATGAGTATCAAGAGGGGAACAAAGCTCTATATCGAAGAGAAGGGAGATGAGCTTATTCTAAGGCCTGTGACGCCTCGATACTTTGAAAAGATTGCAGGGGTTTTGTCCACCAAGGGAAAATTAACGAAACTCCTTTTGGAAGAACGAGCCAAAGATCGTAAAAAAGAGGCTTAATGAAAAGAATTCTCGATACCCATGCCCTGATGGTATTCCTTGAAAGAGAGCCTGAGTTTGAAAAGGTTGAAGCCCTCTTTGTTGCCGCCGTCGAAAAAAATAATCCCCTCCTCATGACAACCGTCAATTTTGGAGAAGTGTATTACATTGTCTTACGGGAGTGTGGTTCGGAAAAGGCGCATGAGATTGAAAAAATCATTCGGAGCTTACCCATTGAAATTGTAGATGTAGATGTAACACTTGCCAAAGAAGCCGGTCGATTTAAGGCCACTCGCAAAATGTCCTATGCTGATTGCTTTACTGCCGCCCTCGCAAAAGTCCACAAGGGTGAGGTGATCACTGGAGATAAAGAATTCAAAGAAGTGGAAGATGAGGTGAAGGTTCTGTGGATTCGTTAACATTTCTTTGGATGGTGAATATTGATGCAAATTGTTAATCTTTACATGGATGGTCCAAATTTACTTGGCGCTGTAAGTGATCTGCGGAAAAAACGTGTTTGGATAGATCCTTTTCGTTTATCATCTCATTTGGTTGACAAACAGATTCAGGAAGTAAAAACGATTTTTTACGCTGAAACACCCTATCCTGAAAATCTCCATAGCCCTGAATCATTTCGCAAACAACAGAGTTTCTTTGGCAGGATTTATTCTTATATTCAGAGTCAAAAGGTGATTCACATTAAAGGTAATTATAGAATCGATACAAATACAGTTCCCCTTTTCATTGTAAATCAGCTAAGGACTGAATCCAAAATTTAGTTAAAAGCATCAGTTGGAAAAAGCCAATAGAAAAAGGTGGAGATGTGGGTCTTGCGGTACGGCTTGTCCGAGATGCCTTTCGAGATGAATTTGATCATGCAATTTTGGTCACTGCAGATCAAGATTTTGCTCCCGCAGTGAATATTGTTGTTATGGAGGCAAAGAAGAGAGTCAGTATTGCTTATGTGAATAATAGCTATCGAAACGCTCTTGCATTAAGAAGCAAATGTAGAGGCGCAGAATTTATCCAAATAACCAGAAAAATGACAGATGCTTGTGAAATAAGTTAGGGGGAGTCATGAAAACAGGTTGGGCGAGGTTTCCCTCGCCCGGTCCCTATAATCGCAAGCAACTATAGGGAAGTTGAAAATGAAATGGCACTTCGCTTGCTTAATGTTTAAAACACCTGTTCTTTGCAGAGCGATACTATCATTTAAATAGGTATTCTTTCAATAAGAGTGTTATGAAAAATCATAATACATTCTTAAAGAGAATGTTATGAGTGATCATTTCTATTGTTATCATCCTCCTTTCCTCTATCTTGCCTCTGGCTCCCCTCGTCGCAGAGAAATTTTAGAAAAGATGAAAATTCCTTTTCAGGTTGTGTCTTCTTCCTATTATGAGAGAAATTTCAAGGGAGTTGAGCCTGAAGAGTGGGTTTTGAGACATGCCTTGGGAAAGGTGAGAAAGGCCAAGGTTCCGAAATCAGCGCAATGGATTTTAGGCGCAGACACGATGGTGTTTTGCAAGGGAGAGGCGTTGGGCAAGCCGAGGTATTTAAAAGAGGCTTTGAAAATGATGAAGGTTTTGTCCGGGCAGAGACATGCAGTATGGACGGGGGTTGTTTTGTGGGATCGGATCAATGATCAGCTTCTGACCGGATGTGCTCAGACCCATGTTTGGATAAAACATTTAACGGAAACGGAGATTCTTCATTATTTTCAAAAGGTGAATCCCCTCGATAAAGCTGGGGCGTACGCGATTCAAGAGGGGCCCAAGATTGTTGAGAGGATTAATGGATCTTATTCCAATGTTGTTGGACTCCCTAAGGAGTTGCTAAACATGATGTTGGGTAGCATTTCTCTATTAAAAAAGAAGAATTAGGCAACATTGAGCAATAAAAATTGGCATGATATTGCTCAATTCTAAAGCATGCTTCAGGGGTGAATGGATTTTTCTATACGCTAAACGCTACACACTGTACGCTGTTTTTGCCATGATCAAAAAATACCGTTTCGTAGATTTTGCTGCTCGGGGTCAATCAGGATTCCGCAATCATGTCGTTTCGATTGAGGAAGTGCCCTTACTCATAGAGCAGTATCAATCCACTGAGTGTTTCTCTACTTATTTTTTCTACACGGATGAAATTTTTGCCTACATGAATACGCATATCGAAAAAGATCGTCCGTCAATTGCGGGGTTTCCCGGAAAATTATGGGCGCCTTTTTTACCCTTGGATATAGATGCGGTGGATCTTGAGAAGGCTTTGGATGGGGTACGTGTGATTGGGAAAACTTTGATTCAGGAATGGAAAATTCCAGAAGGAGCCTGTCATTTTTATTTCAGTGGTTCGAAGGGTTTTCATATTCTTTTAGATGTGCGATTGTTCGGGAAAGTCCTTCCCAATCAGCATTTGCATCAGATTTTTTCGACGCTGCGAGAAAATTTAATGTATGAACTTCCGCTTTTTGATCATGCCTTGGTGGACTTGACGATCAAAGATGCCGTGCGCCTTTTGAGGCTTTCGAACACGCTTCATGAAAAATCTAAGCTGTATAAAATTTCTCTGAGTGCCGAAGAGATTTTTTCCAATACGATTTCAGAAATTTTAAAGAAGGCGAAGAAACCGCGGCCTCTTCTTTACACAGATGAGACGGGTTTGGTTTCAAAAGTTTCGGTGACAGCCCACCCTCGGTTGTCTAAAATTTTTAAACATGTTCGTGCGCTCGTTCGTAAATACACGCTAAAGCCTTTTACGTATCGCCTGAGCGTTCAATCAGAAAATCCTTCAGAATTTTTGTGCCCAGCCTTTTTAAAAATGTATGAGAGCTCTGTCGAACCAGGTTTAAGAAATAATTCTGTGATTCGATTGCTGTCGGAATTTCGCCTGCATGGATTGAGTCTGGAAAAGTCCAGAGAGTTGATTCTGGCATGGAATGAGTCCCTTATCGTTATGGTTATCATGATTCGATTCTTCAGGCGTTTTGCCCGTATCAGAATATCGAAGAGTGTGAAAAATGGCACCAGAACAGGAAATAAAAATGATTTGGGATGTGGCGATTATCGGGGCCGGAGCAGCCGGCCTGATGACGGCGATCACTTGTGGTGAAGCTGGACTTAAAGTCCTTCTTTTAGATGGGAGAGAAAAAATTGGGGCTAAAATTTTAATGTCGGGTGGGACGCGTTGCAACATAACGAATCGGGATGTCTCTGAAAGAGATTTTGGTTCAGAGCAAAACAGGGTCGTTCGAGACGTGTTGCGCAGTTTTACCTCAGAGGCTTCCTTGAGATTTTTTGAGCAATGGGGCGTCCATGTTTTGATGGAAGAAGGCGGAAAATATTTTCCGGATACCCACTCTGCAAAAACAGTTCTAGACGGCCTGATTCAGGGATGTTCTAAAAAAGGCGTTCAGCTCAAAACAAATCAAAAAGTTAGCGAAATTCAATTTCGAGAAAATCACTTTAAGGCATATGCGCTTGGCTCAAGTATTCTTGATTCGTCAAGCGTAGTCGCCCGATTTATCGGGCAATCCATGCATGGCCCCATAAATGGGGCGACTACAAATGTGCATATGCCTAATCTTTTTTTGATTTCAGGAAAAGGATTTTCTTATGAAGCCAAAACCGTGGTTCTGTGTACCGGGGGACTGTCCTATCCTACGACAGGCAGTGACGGCGTTGGATATGAAATTGCAAAATCTTTTGGCCATTCTCTTGTTTTGACCACTCCGGCTCTTACGCCACTTTTGACAAATGATTCAGCTTGGAAAGCCTTAATGGGTGTGTCCCTGCCCGTGAAACTCACTCTTTCTCTCCATGATCAGAAAAAAGCCTCTTTTGAAGGGTCCTTTCTTTTTACACATTTCGGTTTTAGCGGAACGCCGGTCCTGAACATCAGCCGTCATTGGGTTCGTGAGCCCGATAAAAATGCTCTAAAGATGATGGCCAATTTTCTCCCTTCTGAAAGTCAGGAAGGTTTCCGTCAAAGTTTTGTTTTGGCGGCTCAAAAATCTTCATCCAAAACCCTGAAAAATTTTCTTTCAGAAAAACTTCCCGAACGATTTGTCGAAACTTTTTTAAAGAAAAACAAGTTAGCTGAAAATTTAGTTTTGAATCAATTAAAACGCGAAGCACGGGAAAGTTTGATTCAATCTCTTTTTTATTATTCTTTGCCAGTGACAGGTGTTTATGGTTATCAAAAGGCAGAAGTGACAGCTGGAGGCGTGGATCTACTTGAAGTTGATCCAAAAACATTAGAATCCAAGCTTCAGCCTGGCCTCTTCTTTGCCGGAGAAATCTTAGACGTAGACGGCCGCATCGGCGGATTTAATTTCCAATGGGCCTGGTCCAGTGGGGTGGTGGCGGGAAGAGGTGTGGTGAAGAAAATGCTTTAGCTTAATGTCCAAAATCATTTCTCGTCAATTAAAACTTAAATTAGGCAAACAGCGTTTAGACTTGCTGGTCGCTCATGGCAAGGAATTGTGTCTGATTGAATTAAAAGTAACAAGATTTTCCAATGAGTATATCTCCCAGGTGAGTGATTACAGGGATGAGCTTACCAAACTTCAAATGCAGGGCGAGCGAGTCGATGGCCGACTGCGAGTTTTTTTACTGGTAACTGGATTAAGTAATGAAGACAAAAAACTATGCAACTTACACAACATAGAAATTATTGAATATAAACCTATAGATGTTTTGAAGCAATATTTTCAGGACTTGTCGACTGTTGCACCATTTTTGAAAATTAAACCAAATGATTATGGTGTTTTCAATATTGGTCTGATAAACAGGGTCTTGAATCAACTGAGTCTTGGGAACTCAAACGAAGAAACACTTTCATCAATGACAGACTTATCGAGCGTAAGATCCATTTTATACCAGTACAGTCTTTGGAATTTATTCTATGGTTGAAAGTGCCTTCATTTTGTCAAGAAACAGTTATCTCATCAGTTTTGAGGACTTGATAGAAATGTTTAAAATAATCAGTGGCAAAAGGTCTGAATGGAAGGCTAAAAAATCTCAGAGCACTGCGACGTATACTTTTCTGAATTTTGCCATTGATTTAGGCTTACTCGGTAAAATTGGAAGACAAATAGTTATCACGCCCGCTGGCTTCAGATTTATATTAATGTTGCAGTTACACAAAAGCATTGAGATGATTGAGTCGCTTTCGCTTAGACAAATGGAGGATTCACGATGAGACAGGCTTTTTTGAAAATGGAATGGAATATCTTAAATAATGAAATGTTCACCAATAAACCTAAAAGAGAACCCTTTTCAGAGAAAGTTATAAAAAGGCGAGAGCTGCTTTTATTAGCTCAGCACCTACTCTCAGATATTGAATATGGAAAATCCAGTAAATTTAGGAGATTCAAAAGTGAGCTATACCAAAGAACAATGAAAATTTACTTTTCTTGGTATAAAAAGCACGACATCAATGGACATATCATTTGGGAAAAGTAAAACGATTTACAGCTTTAGGAAAAGGTTAGCCCCTCACCACTATCCTTTCAATTCTTTTTCGTCTGGTACCTCCAAGATCCATAATTGCTGTATGGAAGGTGTATAAAAATATTACATTACATTGACAGATTTAAATACATTTGCTATGAAAGTGAGGCTCATTTTGTAGTCGCCCCATTTATGGGGCTGCCCGATGAATCGGGCGACTACAAAAAAAGCATGATTGGGAGAACTTTCATCGCACGCGATGATCTCGAAAGATCATTGAAATTGATATAAGTGAGATGTGAAGTGCCATGGATAAAATTTCTCTTAGACTGGGTCAAAAAATTAAAGAGCTTAGATCTCAATCAGGTTTGAGTCAGCAAGATCTTGCGGATGAGCTTGGAGTTCCTAGACCTTCCATCTCTCGAATGGAGGCTGGGGAGAGAAAAATATCGGCGGAGGAATTGATAAAACTGGCTCATTTATTTAATGTTTCAGTTGAAAATCTGCTGAATTTGGAAAAATCTTCAGAGGTGGTTTTAGAGAGAGGAAAAAGGAAGGAGGGTGAGGGCATGAAAACTCAGATGAGAATCAGTGTGCCTCAAAAAAATGTTTCTAAGTTTAAAGAAGTGTTGCTGTACATTTTAAATAAAGTTGGCTCAAAACCAAATATAGGTGAAACGGTTATTTATAAGCTTCTTTATTTTATCGACTTTGATTTTTATGAGAAATATGAAGAACAACTGATTGGGGCAACCTATATTAAAAATCATCATGGGCCGACCCCCGTTGAGTTTATAAAAATTGTTGAAGAGATGATTCAATCAGGACAGGTAGAGAAGGTGAAGAGCGAGTTTTTTAAATATCCTCAGACTAAATATTTACCGCATAAGAAGGCGGATCTTACCAAACTGAAGGCTCATGAGATTGAATCCATTGATGAGGTCCTCAACAAGCTTTCAGATATGACTGCAACGCAAATCAGTGATTATTCCCATGGAGATATTCCGTGGATTACGGCCGAAGATCAAGCAGTGATTAACTACGAGTCTGTTTTTTACCGCGCGCCCCAATATTCTGTTCGAGATTACGATTTATGAGATCCGTCGCAATAAGGCTGATTTTTAGATTTTCCGCAGCGGCACCCATGATACGTTCCAGGTTCTAGATTTAAAACAGCGGGTCTTTTCGCTGCAATCGTAGGTTCACTCATTTTTCCTCCTTGTCTTGATGGGAGTGCATCGGAAATCCGGTACTGGCCTTAATGATGTCTTCATTGTGAACGAGCAAGAGGCCATGATGGGTGTTTTGAGGATCATGGTGCTCACCAAAACTGAAACTGTGCCAGGAATCAAGCCAATGCGTTTGAGTATAAAAACGGTCTTTCGCGCAATGAAGCGTTAAGTTGCTTAACGTTTTCATGTTTTTAATTCTAACATATTTCAGTGTAAGATCATCTCTTGATCTTCAAGTGAGGGCCTTGTTATAGTGGGCAAGCGAGAAAAATATGAAATTTACAAGATTAAACATTCCCGATGTCATTTTAATTGAGCCCAAGGTTTTTGAGGATAGCCGGGGATTTTTTTATGAGTCTTATCGAGAAGATGTTTTTGCCCAAAATGGGATCCCTGAGAAATTTGTTCAGGACAATCATAGTAAATCTCAGAAGGGGACGTTGCGCGGGCTTCATTATCAGATAGAGCCTAGGGCTCAAGGGAAATTAGTTCGCGTGGTGAAGGGCGAGGTTTTTGATGTGGCGGTAGACATTCGAAGAGGGTCTAAAACTTTTGGTCAATATGTGGGGCAAATTTTAAGCGAGGAAAATAAGCAGATGATGTATGTCCCTCCAGGTTTTTCCCATGGCTTTTTGGTATTAAAAGACGGGACAGAATTTGTTTACAAATGTTCTAATTTTTATTCCGCTTCTCATGAGCGAGGTATTTTGTGGAATGATCCTTCGATTGGGATTGCCTGGCCGAAGCTAGATTGCGATTACATTTTTTCCCAGAAGGATCAAAGGTGTCCGACCTTGAAAGATGTGCTGCGATGAAATTTCCCTTTCCACTCACTCCTGAAATTAAATTTGCCTTAGAGGCGGTGCGTAAAGCTTCTCAGCTGACCGTTGCTGTGCAGAATGAAATGAAGCAATTTTCTTCTCTCCAAAAATCAGATCAGTCTCCTGTGACAGTCGCGGATTTAGCGGCCCAGGCCATTGTGGCACATTTACTGGAAGAAAAATTGCCCCAAGATATTCTGGTGGGTGAAGAAAGTTCCGAAATGTTGGGCCTGGTGGAAAATCGTAACACCCTGGATCAAGTTTTAGAGCATGTAAAAAGATTTTTTTCACATGCTACATTAGACGGTGTTTGCGATTGGATTGATCGAGGGACCGCAGAGCCCGCCTATCGTTTCTGGACTTTGGATCCTGTGGATGGAACGAAAGGATTTTTAAGGGGGGATCAATATGCGGTGGCGCTGGCGTTCATTGTAAATGGAAAAGTGGAAATCGGTGTTTTAGGGTGCCCCAATTTAAAAGAGGCAAAATTTCAGGATGTGGGTGGAGTGGGTTCCTTGGTGATTGCGATTCGGGGAAAAGGTTGTTGGAGTAGCATCTTAAAGACGGAACATTTGAGTTTTTTACCTCTTCATGTTTCTGATTGCCGCGAGCCTCGGGATGCGGTGCTCATGCGTTCCTATGATCGGTCTCACACCAATGAAGCCCAGCTGGAAAAGATCAAGGATGCCCTCCATCTTCAAAAACCGCCTATTCGACTGGACAGTCTCTCAAAATATACAGTTTTGGCCTCTGGAAAGGCAGATCTCTTTTTTAGGTTGCTTCCGATGGACCGGCCTGATTATCGGGATTATATATGGGATCAAGCGGCGGGCGATTTAATTTTGCAAGAGGCCGGAGGAAAGGTTACGGATTTAGATGGAAAGGCGCTTGATTATACGGCTGGTAAAAAACTTTTTAACAATCGAGGGGCTTTAGCTTCCAATGGCTTTCTTCATGAGGCGGCCTTGAAGGCAGTGAAGGAAGAGGGGATATAAACTTTCGAATCGTTTGTGAGATGAAAATGGGAGGCATTAAAAAAATATCCATGTCACCAAAATGAAAGAAGAAACGAGAATGGGTAGGCTGTAGCAGAAAATGTAGCCGAAGAAAGAGGGCATTTTGAAGCCATATTTTTCGGCCATGGATTTGACCATGAAATTAGGGGCGTTCCCAATATAAGTGTTCGCACCCATAAAAACGGAACCCAAGGAAATCGCCTTTAAATAAGTGTGATTCTCTGTAATGAGTTGGGCAATGGCCATTCTTTCCGGGACATTGGGATAAAGACGGCCTAGGGAGGTGGAAAGAAAAGTAAGATACGTGGGTGCATTGTCCAAAAAGGAAGAAAGGACGCCTGAGGCCCAGAAAAAATGGGCAGGACTTTTGACGGCGTGAACGATCATACAGAGAGATCCTTTTTCACCCGCTTCCAGAATCGCAAGAGCCGGGATCATGGTTGTAAAAATAGCGCCAAAAAGAATGGCCACTTCATGAATGGGTCCCCATGAAAATTCATTTTCTTTGTGAATGTGCTCTTTCGTGGTAAACAAAGCGCCTGTCAGCATCAAAAGTAGAAGAACATCACGCGCTACATTTTCCGGATGAATTTCAAGGCCCTCGATTGTCCAGGCGCCGGGATGCCAAAGCCCCGAAAGAATCACGGCCAGTAAAGTGCCTCCGAGAAAAAGAAAATTGTGTAATCCTTCTATTTGAATAGGATGTTTTGTATCTGTATGTGATTTTATTTTCACATCCTCTTTGCTCCAAAAAAAGGTGTCGACTGCAAAATAAATTCCCAGAAGGAGAACACTCAAGAAAAGCATTTCTTTCCAAAGCCTTAAAGTCCAGAGAAACGGGACACCATGAAGGAAACCTAAAAAGAGAGGCGGATCTCCCAGAGGGGTCAGACATCCGCCGATGTTGGCCACTAAGAAAATGAAAAAAATCACTGTATGCACTTTGTGACGACGATGGCGGTTGGCCCGTAGGATGGGGCGAATCATCAACATCGCAGCCCCCGTGGTTCCAATCCAGGAGGCAAGCCCGGTCCTGATGGAGAGCAAGACAACATTGGTTTTGGGTGAACCCAGCAAGGTTCCTTTAATGTAAATGCCTCCGCTGATGGTGTAAAGGGTTGCGATCAAAATCATAAAGGGGATATAGTCTAAAATAGCCGTGTGCAAAAGGCTGTGCAGGGCTTGAGAGCGATAAAAATAAAGGAATGGAATTGCGAGGGTGAGGCTCCAGGCCGCTACAATTTTTGGATGATGATGATGCCATACATTCGCTGCCAAAAGAGGAAAGAGGGCGATGGAGAGCAAAACCCCCATAAAAGGGAGAATGCTCCAGGCAGGGAGAAGCTCTCCCAGATTTTGGCCTGAGCTAGCATCTGCGAAGGCATGAGAAGCGAAAAAAAAGAGTGAGAAAAAGATGCTGAAAGAAATCCGTTTAAGTTTTTTTGTGAGAAACATTTCATTTTCCTTAATCTTTGGAATAATTTTGACGCTCAAAGTACCATCTTTAAAAGCAAGATCCTTCGCTGTCGCTCAGGATGACAACACTTTTGCTCGTCATTCTGAGGCCCTGTATTTTAGGGCCGAAGAATCTGTTTTTAAAAGCAAAATTCTTCACCTATTGCTTCCACTCAATCCCCAATTTTTTGATTCTATATTTTAAAATGCGCGGTGTCACCTTCAGGATTTGTGCAGTTTCAGAAAATTTTCCCCCTGTTTTCTGAAGGGCCTCGAGAATCATTTTTCTTTCGTGTTCTTCAAGAATATCCTTGAAGGATTTTCCCTGATCTAAAAAAGAGGCGTTCGGGCATTTTTCAGAAAATCCTAAAACCGCACTTCGGAATTCTCGAGGCAAGTGAAGGACATCGAGAACAAGGGGTCTCAATTTTCGATGAGAAAGAAACATGGCCTCCAGAATATTTTTCAGTTCTCGCACATTGCCTGACCAAGAAGCCTGCTTGAAACAATCCATCAATGTGGGAGAAAATTCAGGCAATATTTCTAAGCCCATTTCTTTCTGAAGTATTTGAGTCCAGTAATTCACAAGCGATGGGATATCTTCTTTTCTTTCTCTCAAGGGGAGAATGTGAATAGGGAAAATGCAAATGCGATAATAAAGGTCTTTTCTGAATTCCCCTTTTGCAATCGCTTGCGTGAGGTCTTTGTTGGTAGCGGAAATCAGTCTTACATTGAGCGCAATGGGTTTGGTCCCGCCAATTCGAGAAATCTTCTTTTCTTCGAGTACTCGCAGTAGCTTTGCTTGAACATTCATTTCAAGCTCTCCAATTTCATCCAGAAAAAGGGTCCCATTTTGAGCCTGTTCAAAAGCACCCTTTCTTTGATGTGAGGCACCTGTGAAGGCTCCTTTTTCGTGACCGAAAAGTTCGCTTTCAATGAGTTCACGCGGCAAGGCGGCACAATTAATCGCGATAAAAGGTCCAGAGCGATGAAAACTAGAATAATGAATCGCCTTGGCGACCAATTCCTTTCCCGTTCCTGTTTCTCCCGTAATGAGGACCGGAGAATTTGCCGATGACGCCTGCAAAATTTTTTCACGCACCTCTTTAATCGCAAATGAAATCCCAATCAAGTGTTCAGGGTGAAACCGTTCGGCCACTTCTCGGATGAGAGAAAGATTCTTTTTTTTAAGAAGAGTGGACTCAACGGCGTGATCGAGAATTTGCTGAATCTCATCTTTCATGAAAGGTTTGACGATGTAGTCATAGGCTCCCAGCTTGATAGCCTTTACGCCGGTGGGTGCATCTCCCACCGCACTCACCACAATAATAGGAAGATCGGGCCTCGATTTTTTCATTTCTGGAATGGCTTCAAGGCCGCTCATGCCAGGCAGGCAAATGTCCAGGGTAACCACATCGGCCTCACCGCCATTTTTCAAGTAGTCGAGCGCTTCCTCGGCGTTGACTGAAAAATGGATCCGAAAAAGATGCTTAAGAGAGAGCTCCAGGGCCTCTCGAACGCCATCATCGTCTTCGACTGCGAGAAGAGAAGGTAAGGAAATATCTTTGATGAGCCATGTCATGGAAAGGGATTGTATAAGGTTTTGGGAAAGATGGCAAGAAATGTGAGCTTCCCTGACAATTTTGTAAGCTTTTGACAAAATTGTCAGACAAAATTGTCAGGGAGGGACCCTGGGAAGGAAATTTCAGGTTTCCGGAGTCTAGAATTTTTATTTTTAACTTCTTCCCCATCAATCAGTAACTGCACGAGATTTTCTGTTCCTACCATCTTGGCATCCCTTGTGCTCTATAAAAGGAAGGAAATTTTTGGGATTGAAGCACTCGACCGTATCAACCGGCGCATACGGTGAGAAGAGTAGGTTCTGTCCCGGCTTGTGTCGGGGCAGACCTGCTCACGAATTGGCCTGGATTTCTCATAAACATTTGTCATTCTCGAAATGGATAGATTCCCAATGACCTCACAGGGACTTCTGCGCTGAAACACTCGGGGATGACAATTTCAATGATCCTTCGAGATCGTCGTGTGCGATGAAAGTTCTCCCTATCATGCTTTTTTTGTAGTCGCCCGATTCATCGGGCAGCCCCATAAATGGGGCGACTACAGAATGAGCCTCACTTTCATAGCAATATCACAATATTTATTGCGTTTGTATTAGGTTATTTCTTTCATCGGAAGCTGAACGAGAAAAAGGGCGCCTTGGCCGGGCTTGCTCTCGGCCCAGATTTTCCCCTGATGGGCTTCGACAATTTGTTTGGAAATGGAAAGTCCAAGCCCCGTTCCCTTTTCTTTTTTCGTGGTGTAAAAGGGTTCGAACAAATGTTGCAGTGTCTCACCATCCATTCCCAATCCTGAATCTTTGAAAGAAATTTGATAAAGATTTTTCCCATTTTCTGCAATCTTTTCGGTTTGGATCAGCAATGTTCCGCCTTGGGGCATCGCTTCCAGGGCATTCTTGATTAAATTGAAAAAAACTTGAGCCAGTTGATTGGGGTCCGCCAGGAAAGAGGTCGGTGATTTTAAAAATTTCTTTTGAACCAGAATTCTTCTGGATTTGAGTTTGGGCTCCAAAATTTGAAGGACATCTTCCAGAGGATTAACGGGATTCATGGCCGAAAGAGAAGGCTTTTCAAATCGGCCCAAATGCATGAGCTGCTGAACCAGTGAATCCATGCGATCGAGATAGGGGGTTACGGCCTCAATCATTTTCTGAGGAAAAGTGGGATCGGCGTAATGATCCTGAAGGACCTCCAAATAGGTGCGAATCGGTTGTAGGGGATTTCGAATCTCATGCGCGAGGCTGGCCGCCATTTGATTCACATAGGCCAGCTTTTCTTCCTGGGCTTGCTGCAAGGCCTTGCCCATTTGGCGCAAGGTGATGAGCGCCCGGGCCTTCGCTTTTAATTCGTCAATGTTGAAGGGCTTCACCAAATAATCATCGGCTCCGTATTGATAGCCCTCCAGCTTCATGTCTAAATCTGCTTTTGCCGTCAGAAAAATCAAAGGAATATCTCGATGGCTTTTTAAATTTTTCATTCTGCGGCAAAATTCGTAGCCATTCATTTTGGGCATCATGATGTCTGAAATCACGAGATCCGGACGCTCTTTCTCTATTTTTCCAAGCGCCTCTTCTCCATCTCTGCTCAAAATCAAGCGATACTCTCTTTGGAGTTCAGAGCTGAGAAAACTCAAGAGATCCGGATTGTCTTCCACGATCAGAACTGTTTTTTTTCCAGAGAAATTTTTTTCAAGAGAGGTCTGAGCCCCAAAAATGTTTCGGGGCAGCATTAAATCTGTCCCCGTGGTCAGGGCCTCGCGGTTCATTTTAGCGATCCATTCCTTTTCACTGGACTGGAGTTGAACAGGATCGCTTCCCGCCTTCCCTGTTGAGCGAACGACCCCCTTTCGAGGAAGAGAAATGGTAAAAGAGGAGCCTTGCCCGGGCTTGCTTTCAACGGTGATTTTCCCCCCATGCAGTTTCACCAGCTCCCGGCAAAGGGCAAGGCCAATCCCTACCCCTTCGAAATTTCGAGTCGGGCTCGAAGTGACGGAACTGAAGCGGTCAAAAATCTTTTCCTGCGATTCAGGAGGAATGCCAATTCCGGAGTCTTTAATGGTCATCTCAAGATATTCGCTCATTGGGGGAACATGTTATGATATTTCATTGGGAATTACCAAAGGATTTTCGTTTTTCACATGCCTTGCCGAAATCGCTATCGATCCCCCCTCCGGCGTAAACTTCACCGCATTGTAAACGAGGTTCATGACCACCTTCTCAATCTGGTCTCGGTCGAATTCGCCTTGGAGTGATTCCTCACACTCGAAAGAAAGCTTCAGATTCTTTTGCTCGGCTAGAGAAGACATAGAATCTTCAATCTCCCTGAAGAAATCCCTCACCTTCACCTGACTCAAACGAAGCTCCAGTTTCCCTGCATCAATTTTTATTAAGTCTAAAAGCTGATTCATCAGCTTGAGAAGGCGCAGGGCATTGTTGCGAACCACATTCAAGTTCTTGGTCTGATGGGGCTCTAGATGCCTCTCTTTATCTTTGAGCATCATTTCCACCGGAGCCAGAATAAGCGTCAGAGGCGTTCGCAGCTCATGAGAGATATTGCCAAAGAACTGGGTCTTGAGGCGATCGAGCTCTTGGAGTTTGAGATAAGCATTTTCTAAGTTAATCTTCGCTATAAATTCTCTCCAGCGTTGTTGGTAACCAAGTCGTGAAGAGACGAGAGAAATCAGGAGAGTCGTAACCAGAAAAAAGTTATTGTTCAAAAAGATAGCCCAATCTGTAATTTTATCGGAAATAAGAATGGGAATTAAATAAAAGACATAAATGAGAATGCCTGTGA
>JACPWU010000013.1 GCA_016196885.1 Chlamydiota bacterium
ACGGGGAGGGATTCTGGCCATGAATCTGAAGACCGCCCTGGCCAGAATATGAAAAAGTAAATTAAAGGTATTGTCCAGAACAAAAAATAAATGCTCTGAATTTTTCTAAAACGATCGAAACCTTTTATCAGCAGACCCTACCTAGCCCAAGGACTTAACTCGTCACAAGCTCAAAATCTCCTAAGTGGATATCGTAGGTTATCTTGGTATTTTATACCTCATCCTCAGGAGTTGTTTACTTAAAGGATCATGGGTACCTTGTAACAGGTTGTGTGATTGTCCCTGCCTGAGCTATCAGTAAGAGAAGCTGAGTCTGGAAAACGTTCAGGCTCAGCTTCTCTTTTTATACGAAGATTCTCCTATTCTGAGCAAATTCCATAAATAGCTTGAACGCCCGCGGTATCACCTGTATAAAGCGTGTTATTCTTGCATTGTCCGGGCTGTGCATACCCAAACATGGTTTCGCGAAAATAGGTGTAGTCGTAGATGTCGTCTAGGCAAAGCCAGTGGCCAAACTCATGAGTTGCGATGTTTTGCAAGTCTACAGTTTGGTAGTAATAATAATAGAAACCGCAAGCCGGGACACCAAATTTGTAGGATTGTTGAAACACGACGTCAACTTCAGCGGTGGATAATGTATCTGACCAGTACCATTGGTAAGTTGATGCATATGCATCTTCATTTGCTGTTCCGAAGGTAAGGGTGTTCTTATAGTCTTGAACAGCTGTTGTCAGGTTTGGGTCATTTGAGATGGAGACATAGGCACCAAATGACCAGCAGGCTCCTGCTGAATCCCAAGCATTTGCCGCATCTTGAAATGCGGATATGACTTGATCATCTGTGAGCCCGTCATCATTGTTATTATTGATATACCAGCCGTCCACAGGATGATACTCTCCATTCGAATAGCTCCCACTCGTTTCCACCCAGTCCAATGAGTCGTCTTCGACACCATCTCCATCTAGATCAAAAATGCACAGTTGATAGGTCGAAGACTGTTCGATCTGGTATCGCAAATCAGCAAGTCCTGTCGACCCCTTGATCATTCGACGCAGAAGGTCCTGCTCGGAAATATTCCACTCAATCGCCTTTCCTGCCCTAAGTGAAATTTTGCCTTGTGGACCCCCCATGATCGTGAAAAATCCGTCAGAATGGGCCCTTAGGAAGAATAGAGCACGATCTCCCCTGGGAAGAGGAGGGGTATCTGAGACCTTTAAACCTCTTCCGTCAACAACACCGCCGGGTTGTTCAATGATCAGCAGCCCAGAGGGGTTTCCTTTGAACTTTTTCTCTACGGCGACGGAGATTTTTGTAACGATGAGGTTATCTTCCCAATGGGAAAATCGATCTGCGACCCTGCCGATGACAATGACATTCGCCTCTTCGTACAGCTTTGAAGGCTCTTTTTCAAGATAGGACGCTTCTGCACTGAATGTTAGAACGCTAAGAAATACAGCTAGAATGGAAAGAGATAAACGCATAAATACCTCCTTTATTTGATCAGTTTTGAACAAAAAAGGCGCTTTCTCCAGTGGAAAGTATGCCCCTACCTTTATTACTGACCCGAGGGAGCTGCAAAAAGTAAAAAACTTTTTTAAAGAATCAACAAATATATATATATATAACGTCGCATAATATATATTATGTTAAATTTAAGATATAATAAAAATGGAATTAAAATTATATAACTTATTGGTATTAGGTTGATTATGATTTTTATGGCTTTGACTGTGGATAACCTGTTGATGAGTGCTTAAGTGCTTAAGTTGGTGAGTGCTTTAAGCACTCAAGCACTTAAAGCACTTAAAAAAAACCGTGCAGGAAATAGTGAGAAAAAATAACTATCTCCTGCACGATTTGGGTTGGGTTTATTGTACAGTGAAGGTGCTGTTATCAATGGGACAACGGACTTGACTGCCTGACGCATAACCAGTCACGTCCACGTCATGGCCTTGAGGACATTGTTGAACGCGGTGTGCGCTTTCATTTTTTCTTTCCTCGGAATTGCCAATTAATCCACCAATAACTCCCCCACCTACAGCCCCAATGGCAGCACCTGCGCCTGTATTACCAGATTGATGCCCAATGATGGCTCCGACAGCGCCACCTGCCAAGGCTCCACCCGTGGCTCCTTCTTCAGTTTGAGTGCAACCGCTCGTCGCAAGAGCGATGCTCACAAGACCCAGCATAACCCATGTGTTTTTCTTCATTGATGTTTCTCCTTTTTTCTATGCCTTTTAAGATTTCATTATATCATTATATCCGTGGGTTCAAAAAGAAGGATTTTTTACGACTCACGACTGAAGACTGAATTTACCGAGATGTTACAGAGAATTCAATGGAGGCTTCGAAAGGAATTTGAGGAGATAATAAGGTTTTCCAAAGTAAAAGAATGCAAGAGCCTTGATAAGTTCTTTCAAAACCGCTTTCCGACTGAGAGATGGTTTCCAGAGGGAAATACCAAACGGTTGTGGGTGGAGAAGATGAGATTTGGATTGTGAAATGGTCTTCATCGTTCACCATTTCGACCCTTTCACAAGTGGCCATTTCTCCTTTGGCTCCCAGTAAGACATGAGGTTTTTGGGAATTGAAACGATAGTAGCGTTTCGCATCATTTCCGCAAAGAAGCGTGAGATTGAGTTCTGTCCCGAACCAGATTTCAGCCGTTTGGTTTTCTGAAGATGTAACACGATAATGGATTTGAAAAGAGTCATGGGATTTTGAATCATGGCTGAAGGTTTTTCGAATGGTTAAAGGATGGGGAGGAAATCCTTCTCGAAAAAGATGTCCTTCCCTTTTTAGGGCGATAGAGACCTGATTTTCCCTTTTTTCGATTTTCTCCGTCGTATAGGGTTGGTTGACGAAATCGCCTTCCTCTCGGAAGCGGCACTCATAAAATTGTTGAAGTGTGGTTGCAGGATGAATCAAGTGATCTAAAAATGAGAAGCGGGTGTACCAATCATAGAATAAAAATTGCTCCAGACCCTCCTCCTTGACTGTGCTGATGTCATGAATGGATTTGGGTTGGCCACCCCCCGTCTGTTGTTTTTCTTTTTCAGCATGGGCGATTTTCTCGTGATAGCTTTCTTCTCGACGGGTCAAGACATTGGTAAGATTGAAATGTTTGGGCCGATAATCGAGCTCACAAACAGAGCCCCCCTCATGGGGCTGCAAATAGAGGTTAAAGTTTTTTGTAGATAAAAGGATTTCATCTTTTCCATCGCAATTGTAATCTAGGTTCTCAAGATGAAGCCTTCCTTTGTGAGTTTTTAGCGCGATGTCTTCTGCCTTGATGAGATGGGTGTAATTGGCATGGCGTAGATAATTTAAATAAAGCCCTCCAAAAAGCCCATGCCAATAAGGGCAATTACACTCCCCCTTCCAAAGTTCTTTCTGAGCTTTCTCCTTTTCTTTTGCATCGTGAATTTTGGAAACCATACGGCTTACATGCGTCATCTTCTTATGCATGAGGTTGCTTTCAGGGTATTTGGAAAAAAAGTTTCTCCAGAATCCCCCGCGTAAAAAAGGTCTCAGGGCTTCATACCTCCCGGAGTTCTTGAGATCCTGAAGGGTCCCTTCATAAAGCTTTTGAGCTTTTGTGGGAAGCGACCATTCCATCATTTCTTCATAAGAGGCATTGGGAAGATAGGTTCTCCCCATAGGAGGATGGGTTTCGAGATATTCAGAAAAGGGGGTCATTTTAATCCAGTGGGCATTTTCTTCGAGGAGGTTGAAGAGACGATCTAAATATTTTTCCTCAAAAACCCATTTGTAAGTTCCTGGCCAAAGACCTAATTTTTCTCCGTCATCTCCTAAGGTGATCCCCCGATCTCCCAAATGACTGGAGACACTTGCCAGGAACTCAATTGTTTTTTCAGGCGTGTTGAAAGGGATCAAGTAGCGTAATCCTTTATGAATTGGGAAAACAGATAAGGTTTTTCCTTTGTCTTCTGTGACATAGTGACCGAACATGTCTTTTTCTTGAAGGCCCGCATAATAAAAATGGGTGTCGTCAAGGAGTGTATATTCAATCCCGCTCTGATGGATGATGGAGGCGAGCTGCGGTTCCCAGACCCGCTCCGCAAGCCACATGCCTTTGGGTTTTTTTCCAAATTTTTCAAAGAGGTATTGATTCATCATTTCAATCTGGCCAAGCGCGTCTTCTTCAGAAAGGGTTGAAATGAGGGGTTCATAAAAAGCCCCTCCCATGAGTTCGATTTGATTTCGGTCTGAGAGATTTTTCAATTTCTTAAGATAATCTGGCCTGTTCTCTTCCAGCCATTCCAGAAGAGAACCTGTGTGATGAAGGGTTAGGCGGATTTTTGGATGACGGCTCAGGGTATCCAGAAAAGGTTCGTAGCAATACTTAACAGCATCGTTAAAAACCCATTCAAAGTTTCCGACGGGCTGATGGTTGTGAATGGCAAAAAGAAAATGGATCGGGTTCACTTGATTCTCCAAGAATTTTAAATGCCCAATTTTAATTGGACATTCATTTGTCATTGGTGATTGGTGACTGGTAATGGGTTATTGTTTTTATCACGCACTCCACATTTCCATTTCAAAATCTTTTGTTGGAACTGTGAAACTGATCCATCCAAATTTGGGATGGATTTCCTGAACCATATCGCCTTGTGAAATTGAAACTCGAAATTTGACCTCGTCACTTTCCTTGAGATTTAAATCAGTAAAAGGAATGGCAAATTCAAAGGTATCTTCAAAGGCAGCAGTGTTTGATTCCTTGCCCTTTTGAAAAATGATGCCATCCTCGCTTGAATAGAGCGTGAATTTTTTCTTTTGAGCCTTTTTGAAGGCGTGGGGGATCACTATCTTATACTCATGGGGCTTTGTCAAGGAGATGTTCATCTGAATGAGATCCAGGTGTTTCAGATGAGACAATTTGAAGGGATCAATCCTGAGATAGAGGGTATGCAGATCAAAACCGAAGAAGATTTTGTTGATGTACTTCTCAGAACGATGCATGGCCGTTTCTGTCGGCGCAAGGAAAAGACCTGCCTCATGCCATTCATAGAAGTGAGAATTCTTGCCGTCTATTGCGGGCTGGATAAAACCGATGGGCTTTTGGGTAGCGACTTCTGTCTTGATCCCCAGAATGGATTGACTGAGGTATTCTGGAATTTCTTGGCGGGCCATTTTGTAACAGGCCTCAAGGTGAAGGCGGAAGAGGCGGTCGAATTCTTCATCATTGTCTGTAGAAAAGTCGTCTCCGTACCACCAAAACCAATCGCTTCCTTGCGCAATATAAATTTGCTCTAGAATTTTTTCTTTCTCTTCATCTGAAATGTTTTGAAGGCGTTTGACAAATTCCCGCGTTTTCCCTAAATATTCCCAGGCAGTATTTTCTTCTTCAGAACCAATCCAAATGTCAAAATCATGATGGATCCAAGACCCTGTATGAAGATGAGGAAGGATTTTTCGTTTCGTGGATTTTTTTAAGTAATCTGTGAAGGTGGTTGGGATGAAGTCTCTATCTTGGGACAACGGATCATAAATTCTTCTCAAGAAACCCTCTCCCCCGTCAGGATAATGCTCCCACGCGTTCTCTCCATCTAAAATGATAGGGACGATGACCTCCTCCCCTCCGCCTGTATATTGTTGGATTTGATGAAGGTGTTTCAAAAAATCTTCGGCCGACCGCTGCGGAGAATTTTGAGAATAAGTGAAGCCGATCAAATCTGAAAGACCTCGATCGCGAAAGAAGATATTGACAGAGTTTTGATCTTGAGAAACTTCATAAGCTTTAAAGAGGTCTGTTCCCTTGTCATGCAAAGGGACGGAATGACTTAAAATCTCTTCGTCTGTCGCAATCCATTGAATGCCAGCCTGCGAGAGGAGAGGGATGAGTTCTGGACAGACAGATCCCTCTGAGGGCCACAATCCTGTGGGTTTACGGTGAAAGACCTTTTCAAAATATTGAATGGCTTTTTGAATTTGGGCTTGGGCATCCTCGGGGAAGCTGTATTTTTTGGGCAAGGGAGATTGAGGAAGACATCTTTTTGCAAAGTCGGTGTTGTAAACCAAAGGGAGGATGGGGTGATAAAAGGGGCTCGTCGTTAATTCAATTTTGTCTTTTTGCCAGGCCTCTTGGTAAGAAGGAATGACCTGACGGATGATCTCTTTTTGAAGAGCGATGATACGTTGAATGTCTGGGTCCGTGAAATCCTTTCCCTTTTGAATGAGTTCTGTGATTTCAGGAAATTTCTTCTTAGAGCGATAGCCAAACCAGGCAAGATTGGCCCAGGCTTGAAGGTCTCTGAAATCTTTTGTCTGAAAAAATTTTGAGGTTTGATGAAGATCCACGGATTCCATTTTAAAGCCTCGCTTTACCAATAATTCCCAGTAGCGGGGATGGGGCTTGATCATGTTGCTCCAATGGGCCATGAAGAAATTATACAGCATGTCATACTTTTGAGAAGGTGTGAGATCCCCCGCCGGAATGAGGGTTAAGTCTAGGAAAGGATCTGACACTTCATTTTCAGCATAGTCGAGAAGTTGCTTGATTAAGGAAGGGACCAGGTTGAAAGCTACTTTCATCTCAGGGTATTCTTGCAAAAGGTCAATCATGTCAAAATACCCTTTGATGGCGTGGAGTCTTACCCAGGGCATGAGAAAACGATTTTTCAAATTGTCTTTGTAATAGGGCTGATGCATGTGCCAGAGAAAAGCCACATGGAGCGGTTTCAAACTTCAGCCTCCTGTAAAAATTTCGAGGCTTCTTCAGGAATGGTGGGGTTGATGTAGAAGCCGCTTCCCCATTCAAAGCCGGCCACCTTCGTGAGACGGGGCATGATTTCGACATGCCAATGATAATCTTGGTCAATGGTGGTCCAATATCCTCTCCTCTTCCATCGGATGGGGCCTGTGTGCAAAACGAAATTATATTGAGGTTTGTTAAGGGCCTTCGCCAATTTTGCAAGGGTTACGCGCATGACATCTGAGAAACCTAGGATTTCATTGGAAGAGAGGGTGTGAAAATCCGGGTCGTGGCGTTTGGGAAGAACCATGATTTCAAAGGGAAATCGAGATGCAAACGGGCAAAAGGATAGAAAATGTTCATTTTCATAGACGGTTCTTAATTTTGCTCGTTGTTCTTCTACTAAAATGTCACAGAAAACGCATCGGTCCTTGTACTCAAAATATTGTTGAGCCCCCACCAGCTCTTCCTTCACCCGTTTAGGGGTGATAGGAGTGGCAATCAACTGAGAATGCGGATGGGTCAGCGAGGCCCCTGCCGAAGAACCTTCATTTTTAAAAATAAGAACATATTTCAAGCGAAGATCATTTTCCAAATCTTTGATGCGGACCCGATAGGCCTCAAAAACTTTTGCAAGGCTTTCAATGGAATGCATCTCCATTTTCTGATCGTGGCGGGGAGTTTCGATAATCACTTCGTGGGCCCCAATTCCGTTCATGCGGTCATAGATTCCAACGCCCATTTTTTCCATCTCACCTTCAATCCGCAGGGCGGGAAATTTGTTGGGAACCACACGAACCTCCCAGCCGGAGGTGTTGGCATGCGTATGGGGATTTCGAATGGCAAAAATTTCGGAAGGGGTTTTCCCCTCGCTTCCCTCGCAGAAGGGACAACCTTCTTTTGAGAGATCATCCGCTTCCGTTCTAAAATCAGTGGGTCTTTTACCACGCTCGGTTGCAATGATCACCCACCGCCCCACAATTGGATCTTTTCGGAGTTCTGGCATTTTAAACACCCTTTATTTCAAATTCAAAACCTCACAGTTGTCATTTTTTTAAGGCCCTGTTGTAAACTTCTTCGTAACGCCTTGCGGATTTTTCCCATGACAAATCGTCTTTCATTCCATTTTTAATGATTTCTTTGAAGAGGCTGGAGTTCCGGTAAATCTCCAGAGCCTCTTTGGTTTTTGCGAGAAGGGCTTCAGCGGAGTAATCTTTGAATTTAAAGCCATTTCCCTGGAGTGTCTTAGGATCAAAATTTTCAATTGAATCGTCGAGTCCTCCCGTTGCTCTCACAATGGGTACGGTGCCATACTTAAGACTGTAGATTTGATTGAGACCGCAGGGCTCGAAGCGGGATGGCATCATAAGAAAATCACATCCGGCCTCAATTTTATGTGAGAGCGGGATGTCGAAATCCAGTTTCAAGCCTACCTGCTGGGGGTATTTTGCCTGAAGTTCTTGGAAGAATCTGTGATATTTTTCTTCTCCTCTTCCCAAGAGGATAAACCCTGCATTTTCGGCAAGGATGGGGGCGATCGCCTCGCTTAAAATGTCCAATCCCTTTTGGTCTGTCAGACGAGAAATCATTCCGATCAAGGGACGTCCGGGATCGAGATTTAGTTTGAACTCCTGAATCAGATTTTTTTTGCACTCTATTTTACCCCGAAGATCGTTCACGGAATACCGGTTTGAGATAAAGGTGTCTTTCAATGGGTTCCATTCTTCCTCATCTACCCCATTCATGATTCCGTAAAGGTCTTTGGATCTTTTCACGAGGACGCCTTCTAATCCACAGCCGTATTCAGGGGTCTGAATCTCAAGACTATATTTTTGGCTGACAGTGGTAAGGATGTCGGAATACACAAGCCCGCTCTTCAGCAAATTCATCTTTCCGTAGAATTCGATCCCTTCCGGGGTGAACACCTCCCACGGTAAATTGGTCATGTGCATATCGTAATGCCAAAAGAGTCCTTGAAAGGCAAGATTATGGATGGTAAAAACCGTGCGGGTTTTTGAAAAGAAGGGATTATTGATTTCAATATTTTTAAGCAAAGCGCTGACCAGTCCTGTTTGCCAATCGTGCAGATGCAAAATATCGGCTTTTAATTCTAATTCCTCGAGGGTCGAGAGAATGGCCTTTGAGAAAAAAATGAATCGTTCAGCGTTGTCTCTAAAGTCTCCCTGAGGGGTCTGATACAGATCGTCGCGATCGTAGTATTCGTCTTTAACAACAAAAAGAACCTCCAGATTTTCTGCAAGTTTCGTTGTCGCGATGTCTCCTTCGATCACCCGGTCTCCCAATTGCACAAAAACCTTTTTTGAGAATTTTTTAATGTCAAGATTTGCCTTTTTAGTTTGCCTGTAAAAAGGTGTGATGATTTTGACATCATGTCCTACCCTAGCAAGGGCCTTAGGAAGAGCACTCAAGACATCTGCAAGCCCTCCTGTCTTTGAAAAGGGAGCTATCTCGCTTGAGGCAAAAACAATCTTTAGTTTTTTAGCCATGAATTCTCCTTTTAAAGCGGTACATCGAACATCGTACCTCGCACTTCGAACATCGAACATCGTACTTCGAACGATGTACGATGTCCGAAGCACGATGTACTGTTTTATGACTCTTCCATCCGTTCAAATTTTGTCTTCTTAGGGACAATCACAATTCCTTTTTCAGTAACCACAAAACGCTTTCGGTCTTTTTCTAAATCAAATCCTATCCTTGATTTTGGCGGAATGTCCACGTCCTTGTCAATGATAGTTCTTCGAACTTGGGCGTATCGGCCAATGTTAACCCCGTCAAAGAGAATAGATTCTTCAACTGAAGAAAAACTGTTGATGCGAACCCCCGGAGATAAAACAGAGTGATCCACCTTTCCACCGCTCACGATGCAGCCTTCTGTGATGAGGGAGTCGGTTGCATATCCTACCCGTTGTTCTTCGATATTTGCAAAGACAAATTTTGCCGGTGGTAAATGGGAAGAAACCGTTCTGATAGGCCACTGTTGATTGTACAGGTTGAGTTGGGGAGATACATTGACCAAATCCATGTTCGCCTCCCAATAGGCATCTAAGGTTCCGACGTCTCTCCAATAGCCTTTTTCCTTTTCTTCAATTCCCGGGACATTGTTAGATGAAAAATCATATGCAAAAACTTTTAATGATTTGAGTGCATCGGGGATCACATTTTTCCCAAAATCATGATCGCTTTCTTTTTTGGCATCTCTTTTAAGTGCTTGAATCAAGATGTCTCGATTAAAAATGTAATTCCCCATGGAGACAAGCGCAAAATCGGATCTGTCGGGCAGGGGCTTCGGAGATTTTGGTTTTTCTTGAAAACCAATCACACGCAGGCTTGAGTCAACCGCGATAACGCCAAAGTTAGAGGCTTCCGTCGTGGGATAAGGAACCGCTGCGATCGTAATATCCGCACCCTTTTCCAAATGCTGTTTTTCCATTTGCCGAACATCCATTTTATAAATGTGATCTCCGCCAAAAATGAAAACGAGGTCTGGATTTTCATCTTCGATGATGTTGATATTTTGATAAATTGCATCCGCCGTTCCCTTAAACCAAGTCTCCCCTGTTCTCATTTGCGCTGGAACGCAATCAATATAATGTCCCACGGTGGGAGAAAGATGCCAGCCTGTGGTGATGTGTTTATTCAAAGATTCAGACATGAATTGGGTTAAAATTTTAATGTTAAAATAACCAGAATTGACAAAGTTACTTAAGGCAAAGTCAATGATTCGGTAATGCCCTCCAAAAGGAACCGCCGGCTTTGCCCTGTCCCGGGTCAAGGGATAGAGCCTGCGTCCCTCACCCCCCGCTAAAATCATGACCAAGCTTTTATACATTTGAAGAATCCTATAAGAAACCAACTCCCCCCAACCCCTCTTTCCCACGGGGACTATAACCTCTTGAAATAAGAGGGGAGTCGGAGGGGTTATGATACCGATCCGTTTGTAGATGAATTATAAGCGCTGTCTTGAAACTCTTCAAATGAATTTCTGATTTTTTCAATGATCTGAAAATCTGAGGCCTCGATCATGAGGACTCTCCCTTGATGTTGGGCCAGGAAAATAGTCACGTCTTGCGCCTGCCAAAATTGAAATGAGTCCGGGTTGATTTTTGAGACAGCTCCTGGGAATTTCTTAAGGACAAGTTCGCTGTAAGCCATGAGAAATTGTTTTGCGTCATTCGATGTATCCCAAGAACTGATCCAAACAAGGACAAGCGTGTGATTATTTTTTTCTTCCCACAATTGATAGGTATCCCCTCCCCATCCCGACGAGGCTTGGGAATAGGACTTTTGTTTCATCCATTTTCTAAAAAGAAGTTCGATATTGAATTCTCCCAAAATATTTTCCTCAATTAAGAAATAGGAGGAGGAAAAGGAATCTGGAAAGTGTGGGAAGACCATTTTTTGAGGAGGATCGTCGTCGGCCAAATATTTTTCAGGATGCAGTATTTCCTCTGAGGAAGAAGGGGGTTTTTGAAAACACGCATTGATACCGTTCCATCCTTTTCTTTGATAGATGTAATGGATAAAGTTCATGCCATGGATGTAAGGGAAAAGCATGTTTTCTTGAAGTACCATGGGGGCTTTTTTAAATTCTTTTTGATCCACAAAAAAGTAGGACAAGAGATCCCAAAAGACGGAGATGTTAATAGAATTCATGTAATACAATTGTGTTACAAAGGTTGCATCTCCCTCGATCAGGGCCTGATGCGCCAATTCTTGATCGTCGTTTTTTGAAGAGGGATCCATCAAGTTGTTGATTCTGAAATGTTGATCTTGCAAGGTATGAGTGAGTTCATGCGCCAACAAGGTGTTTTGAAGACCCTTGGCAAGCGGCAGCCCTTGAATGGTGAAAAGTGCCTTTTCATCCACATCGTAATAGGCTCCAATTTGCTCCCCATAAAGAGAGACCATCTGTTGATCTAGATGATAGTCGGGAGTTAAAAAGCCAAATTTGATTAAAACTTTTTCGGTTTTTGCAAGGCCATCTGGAAATTCCTTTTTCATTTCTTCAAGGAGTTTGGAATGTAATTCTCTGCGGTTCACTTCTCGATAGACCGGTTCCTTAAGAAACGGGAGTTCTCTGAGGCGGGAGACCTTCAGTTCAATTTCTGAACGAAGGGCCTCATATTTTATACTTAAAAGGTTTGAGGAGAGAGAGGCATTTTCTTCTTCAAGCGTCTTTATTTTTTCTTCCAGGAACTCTCTTTGATGATGGAGGGAATAGGTTTTGAAAAGGATCAAGATGTTAGAAAGAGCAAGGAAGAGTGCAATGACGAAAGACAAATGTTTCGTGCTAAGAGACATGCGACCTTTTAATTTTTTCAAAACCACACCCCCTCATTCTACTCTGAAATTCACAAATGTCAATATTTTGGAATTGGTTATAAAAAGTGTTCATGTTATTCTTAAAAACAGAATGATCAACCCAGAGAATATTCTTAAGATTTTTGAGAAAGGGAATCATCTTTCACTGACGGTGAAGGAAATCAAATCCCGTTTGAAAGTTCCTTCCCATGAAGTCCCGCTTCTAAGACGATTGCTTCGCCAGATGACAGCTTTAGGTCAGTTGATTTGCCTTCACAAAAAGGAATATGCCCTTCCTGAGAGTTCAGGGCTTATTTCAGGCATCTTAAGAATGAACCCAAAGGGATTTGGATTTGTAGAACCTTTTATAAAAGAGAGTCCGGATGGAAAAGAAATCGAGGATATTTATATTCACCGAGAGAATCTTTCTTCCGCAATGCACGCGGATGAGGTTCTCGTGAACCTTGTGAACGTCGAGAGACGTGAGGGACACATTGCTAAAATTCTAAAGAGGGCCAACGAAAAAGTAGTCGGGACGTTGGAAAAAGAACGTAAATTATTTTTTGTCATTCCAGACAATGCCAAGTTGATTTATGACATTGTCATTCCTCAAAATGTTCTCAGGGGCGCTCGGCCTCAGGACAAGGTGATGGTTAAAATCACCGAGTGGCCGAGCAAGCATTTGAGCCCTCAAGGTGAAGTTCTCGAAATTTTAGGGAAGGCGGATGATCCTAAATTAGATTCTCTTGTGATTGCAAAGGCCTATGGCCTCCCCCTCGAGTTTCCAAAAGAGGTTGAAGACGAAGCTCGAAAATATTCTGAAATGGTTCCTGAGGAGGCTTACCATTCTAGATGGGATTTGACTTCCCTTCTTACATTAACCATTGATCCCATCCATGCGCGAGATTTTGATGATGCGATATCAGTTGAGAAAATAGAGAAAGGTTGGAAGTTGGGAGTCCATATTGCCGATGTTTCTTATTATGTTCCCCGCCACTCTAAAATAGATCGAGAGGCTTTTGACAGAGGATGTACGGTTTATTTTTCGGATCGAGCCCTTCGGATGTTGCCAGAGAAATTGTCTCGGGAGATTTGTAGCTTGGATCAGGGGGAAAATCGTTTGGCAAAATCACTTTTGATTGATTTGGATGAAGAAGGAAATGTGACTCGATGGGAACTTGGCCGCAGCGTGATTCGTTCTCGTAAAAGATTTGCCTATGAGGAGGTCACACAGCTATTGGAACATGCGGAGTGTCGTTCAACGCTTCCCGCCGATGTTATGAAAAGTTTGTTAGATCTTGAACAGTTGACGAGTATTCTTTTTATGAACCGTTTAAAGAGGGGTGCTTTGGAGTTGAATATTCCTGAGTTGGAGGTCAAGACCGACTCTCAAGGGAGAACCGTTCGACTAGAGCTTCGTTCGAAAGAGGTTTCTCACCAGATGGTTGAAGAGTGTATGCTCTTGGCAAATGAATGGGTCGCATGTTTTTTGGAAGAAAAAAAATTACCCGGGATTTATCGTATTCACCCAAAGCCTTCAAAAAAAGATCAAGAAGATTTTAAAAATTTTATTCAAAAATTAGGTGTATCGCTTAAAAATATTTACAATGTCAAAAGTTTGCAAAATCTCATGAGTGAATTAAAAGGCAAGCCTCTCTCCTATCTTGTGAACATTGCCCTTTTGAGATCCTTAAGGGTTGCGCAGTATTCTCCCAAAAATCTGGGCCATTTTGCACTGGCCCTGGATTCTTATACCCATTTTACTTCCCCTATTCGTCGTTACCCAGATCTTTATGTGCACCAGGTGTTGGATGAATATTTTGAAAAAAACCATCACGAATTAAAAAAAGAAGACCTTGAAAAAATCGCACAACATTCTTCTGAAATGGAAAGAAAAGCAGATGAAGCGGAAGATGAATTTAACAAGCTGAAGCGACTCCGGTTTTTTAAGAACGAGCTTGATCAGGGCCGTTTGGGTTCTATAAAGGTGATGATCAGTGAGGTGAAGGAATTTGGAATTTTTGTGGAAGATCCAAAAACTCTGGCACGAGGACTGGTGAGAGTCTCAGAATTGGGAGAGGACTTTTACATTTATGACCCAGATCATTTATGCTTTTGGGGCCGTCGAACAAAAAAGAAATTTAAAGTGGGTGATGAAATTTGGGTCAAGATTGTAAAAGTGGATCTTCATCAGAAGCAAATGGATTTTAAGATGGTAAAGTAATGCTTAATGACAAATGACCAACATCAATTTCAATGACCCTTTTGGGGGGTCATCGTGTGCGATGAAAGTTCTCCCAATCATGCTTTTTTTGTAGTCGCCCGATTCATCGGGCAGCCCCATAAATGGGGCGACTACAAATTAATCCTCAATTCTCCAATGATCCATTAGACATTCGTAATGGGTTATTCATTTAACATTGGAAATGAGTCATTTGTCATTTATGAGTTTTGAATGATGCTCAACAATTCTTCCGACTTTTCTTTAAGCATCTGAGGCGTTTTTGCCTCCACATTTAATCTTAAAAGAGGTTCTGTATTTGATTTTCGGAGATTGAACCACCAGTCTTTGAATTCAATGGATAAACCATCCAGATAAAAAGTTTTTCCGTCCTGAAATTTTTTCTCAATGTGCTGAATAATTTGATCAGGATCTTTCACTTTTGAGTTCAGCTCGCCTGTTGCGTGGTACCTTTTTAAGGGATGTATCAATTTTGAGAGTGGAACGCCCGCCTGAGAAAGCACATTCAACATCATCACAAATGCAATCGCCGCGCTGTCACAAAAAGAATTATCCCTAAAGTAATAATGTCCTGAAAGCTCTCCTGCAAAAACACCATTCGCCTCTCTCAAGGCCTGCTTGATGAAGGCATGTCCCACCCGACACATTTGGGCCTTGCCGCCATTTTTCTCAACTTCTTCCCGAACCGTCCAGCTCGATCTCAGGTCATAAAGAATCGTCCCTCCTGGACGCTGGCGTAAAAATTCTTTCGCAATCAGGGTTGTAATAATATCCGCTGAGACAATTTGGCCTTCGTTATCCACAAACATCACACGATCCGCATCACCGTCAAAGGCTACTCCCAAATCCGCCTCATGCTCAATCACCGTCTTCATCAGGTCATGCATGTTATGCGACTCTAAAGGATTGGCGTCATGATGAGGGAAAGTGCCGTCCAGTTCAAAATAAAGAGGGATCACTTCGCCGGGCAAAAACTCAAAAAGTTTTGGGGCAATCAGGCCACCCATGCCATTGCCCGCATCGATCACTATTTTGAACCTTTTAATTTTTTTAGAAAATTTTAGAACATGTTGAATGTAATCATCTAAAACATTTTTCGTTTCAATTTTTCCTTTTTTCCCTGTGTGCTTAGGGACATCAAAATTACGAACTTTATCTTCAATTTCGGCAATGCCGGTTTCATAGCTGATAGGGTAAGCACCCCGCTGACACATTTTAACGCCGTTGTATTCTTTAGAATTGTGACTGGCCGTGACCATCACCCCGCCATCATAATCATAATGGGCTGTTGTGAAATTAATCATGGGTGTAGAAATGAGTCCGACGTCCACAATATTGAGTCCTCCATCGGTCAGACCTTCCGCCACTTGTTTAAAAAGAGAGGGCGAGGAAGTTCTCATGTCCCGCCCCACAGCGACCGTTCCTTTTCCGATCACTTGCGAAATTGCATAGCCAATTTTATAGACAATCTCTTCGTTGATTTCTTGAGGGTAAATCCCCCGAATGTCGTAAGCCTTAAAAATGCCTGCCATAATCTCTCCTGAATTTTTTGAAAGAATAGCAAAAATAAGTGCTTTAAAACAATGGCTATCTCATGAAAAGGAGGTTGTCTAAATACATCTATCTTTTCTCCAATATCATCTTCATCCCATATTTCGGTCGAAGGGTGATGCCGGGTTGGAGGCCGATAGGGTGTCCGGGGGCAAGGCGCATTTTCCACTTTTGAGCGAGGGTTGCCATGAGTAAAATTTCCTCCATCCAGGCAAAGTGCTCCCCGATGCAAACTCTTCCCCCTGCCCCGAAAGGAAAATAGGCGAATTTAGGTCTTTGAGCTTGGGCCTCCGGTGTCCATCGCATGGGATCAAAACGCCAGGAATCAGGATAATATTTTTCGCTGTGGTGTATGACAAATGGGCTCATGGCAACAATGGAGCCTCGCGGAACTCTGTATCCTCCGAGTTCGCATTCGTCAATGGCTCTTCTTCCAATGGCCCAGGCGGGAGGATAAAGGCGCATGGATTCTGAAAAAACCATATAGAGATATTTCAATTTTTCCATGTCTTCATAAGTGGGAAGTCTATCGCCAAGCACCTCCTTTAATTCTTGGTGGAGTTTGGCTTCTGCCTGCGGATTTTGGGAGAGAAGGTACCAAGTCCAAGTGAGGGCATTGGCCGTGGTCTCATGACCTGCCAAGAAAAGGGTCATGGCCTCGTCACGCACTTGTTGATCGTTCATGCCCTCCCCATTTTCTTGGGCAGAAAGAAGCAGCGAAAGTAAATCCCAAGAATCATGTCTTTCTTTTCTTCGTTCCTCAATCATTTTCTGAATAATTTTATCCAGCGTCTCGCGGGCCTTCAGGGCCTTGTGAATTCCAGGAAGCGGCAGCTTCTCTAATAAGTCAGAGATGGGAAGAAGCATCATTCTAAAGGCATTCACCAAGGTGGTCATTGCCTCGCCAACCTCTTTCGCTTCTTGATCCACGTCTCGGTTGAAGAGGGTTTTCCCAACGACCAAGAGAGTCAGCCTTGCCATTTCCTGAGACATGTCCAGGATCGAAGCATTTCGCCATGCCTCACGTATGCGTACGCCATATTCCACCATGATAGAGGCATAGCGCTCAATGTTCTGTCTGTGGAGAATAGGTTGAATCAGGCGCCGCTGTTTGAGATGAAGCTCTCCCTCGCTGGTTAGGAGGCCTTCTCCCAACAATTGCTTGGTCCGTTCCAGCGCTTCACCCTTGATGAAATTTTTCTGATGCGTGACAAGAATATCTTTGATTTGTTCGGGGTGATTTGTAAAAAAAACATGCCGAGGGCCTGCCTTAAAATGAATGAGGTCTCCGTATTTCGTAACGGACTTCATTAGGAAACTGATGGGATCTCGAAGCAATTTAATCAATCCGCTTCCGGGAAAAAGAAATTTGGGACCGGGAGGAAATTTTGGATTGGACATGTTTCACCCCTCAAGTGAAATTAGGATTTCTCACTCCGAGCACCCCGACATAACGTCGGGGTGCTCTTCGTTCGAAATGACACTATCAAGGGGTTTTTAGTAATCCCCCATTCCTCCGCCCATGCCAGGCATTCCGCCGCGCGGCATTCCCCCGCCTGCTTTTTCTTCTTCTGGGATTTCAGTCACCAAGGCTTCGGTCGTGAGAAGGAGCGATGCAATACTCGCTGCATTCTGCAAAGCCGAACGTGTCACCTTGGTAGGATCCGCAATACCTGCCTCAAACATGTCCTCATATTCCAGAGTCAATGCATTGAAGCCGATATTTTTCTTTTCATTCTTCACGCGTTCCACCACCACAGAGCCTTCCATGCCTGCGTTAAACGCGATCTGGCGCAGGGGTTCTTCGATGGCTCGTCTGATGATGTTGACGCCAATTTGCTCATCTGAATCGCCCAACTTAAACTCCGCGAGCTTCTGAATGCATCGAAGGAGTGCTGCGCCTCCTCCTATGACAATGCCTTCCTCAACAGCGGCTCTTGTGGCATGAAGGGCGTCTTCTACGCGAGCCTTTTTCTCCTTCATTTCGGTCTCAGTTGCAGCGCCGACATTGATCACAGCAACACCGCCGGCCAATTTTGCCAAACGCTCTTGAAGCTTCTCCTTGTCATAATCAGAGGTGGTCTCCTCAATGCGCTTGCGAAGCTGGCTGACACGCGCCTGAATCGAAGAAGAGCTTCCCGAGCCCTCAACGAGGGTGGTGTTATCCTTGTCGATGGTCACGCGTTTTGCGCGGCCAAGGTCCTGAAGTTGAATATTCTCGAGCTTAATTCCGAGATCTTCAGAAAGGCATTTTCCGCCTGTCAAAATCGCGATATCTTCCATCATCTCCTTGCGGCGATCCCCAAACCCAGGTGCCTTCACCGCGGCACAATTCAAAGTACCTCTGATCCTGTTCACAACCAAAGTGGCCAGGGCCTCGCCCTCGACCTCTTCAGCAATAATCAAGAAAGGCTTGCCCGTTCTTGCCACCTTCTCCAGGAGAGGAAGCATGTCCTTAAGATTGGAAATCTTCTTCTCATGAATGAGAACGTAACAATCCTCAAGAATGGCCTCCATTCTCTCTGCATCCGTGATGAAGTAGGGAGAAAGATACCCCTTGTCAAACTGCATCCCCTCTACCACGTCCAGATGGGTCTCCATACTCTTGGCCTCTTCAACCGTGATCGTTCCATCCTTGCCGACCTTTTCCATGGCCTCGGCAATAATGTCCCCGATCGTGTGGTCGTTGTTGGCAGAAATGGTTGCCACTTGGGCAATCTCTTTCTTGTCCTTCACAGACTTACTCATTTTCTTGAGCTCTTGAATCACCAGCTCAACCGCCTTCTCAATCCCCCGCTTGATGAGCATGGGATTGGCGCCGGCGGTGACATTTTTCAAACCTTCCCGATAAATGGCCTCGGCCAAAACCGTGGCCGTCGTCGTTCCGTCACCCGCAACATCGCTGGTCTTACTTGCGACTTCACGAACCATCTGAGCGCCCATGTTTTCATAAGGCTCTTTGAGTTCGATTTCCTTCGCAACGGTGACACCGTCTTTGGTAATGGTTGGAGAGCCAAATTTCTTGTCCAATACCACATTACGTCCCTTGGGGCCGAGTGTGACCTTCACAGCCTTGCTAAGCTGCTCTACTCCCCTGAGGATGGATTGTCTCGCATCCCCGCTGAATTGAATTTGCTTTGCCATAATCATTCTCCTTTTTATTGATTTAACTTAGACCTCGAAGGGTCGTCCCGAGGAACGATCGCTACGCTCGGGATGACATGAAACGAAGGTCATTTCACAACTGCTAAAACTTCTTCTTCTCGAAGAATTAAAAATTCATCGTCGCCGACCTTGACTTCTGTTCCAGAATATTTTCCGATGAGAACCTTGTCCCCTTCCTTCACTTGAAAGGGAATGGCTTTCCCTTCATCGGACACCTTGCCGTGCCCCAAAGCCACCACCTCAGCCTCCATTGGCTTTTCCTTGGCTGTATCTGGGATAATAATTCCACCCTTCTTGACTTCCTTCTCTTCAACCCTCCTGACGAGAATTCGATCTGCTAAAGGTTTGACCTTCATTGTTTAACTCCTTTCATTGATTATTTTTTCTTTTTCTTATCATCCACCACTTCGAAATCCGCATCAATGACATCTTCTTTTTTCTCATCCTTCTTCTCTTCGGCTTGAGAATTTTGCTCGTGAGGTTGTTGCTGGTCATGAGCGGAGGAAGATGCCTTTTGATACAAATCTGTGGAAATCTCCTGCCAAATTTTCATCAATTCATCGGTCTTTGATTCAAGCTCACCCTTTTCATCAGAGTTTAAGATGTCCCTTAGGCTCTTAATCGCATTTTCAAGACGCTCTTTATGTGCATCTGAAATTTTATCCTTTTGTTCTTTGACGAATTTCTCACTTTGATAAATGGCATTGTCGGCCTTGTTTCTCGCTTCAATCACTTCCCTTTTCTTTTTATCTTCGCCAGAGAATTTCTCTGCATCCTTCACCATGTTCTTGATTTCATTCTCTGTCAAGCCGGAGTTAGCCTGAATGGTAATTTTTTGTTCCTTCCCTGTCCCCAAATCCTTGGCAGAGACATGAAGAATGCCGTTGGCATCCAGGTCAAAAGTGACTTCGATCTGAGGAACCCCTCTGGGAGCCGGCGGAACACCGACCAATTGAAATCGGCCGATGGTTTTATTGTCTCTGGCCATTTCACGCTCTCCTTGAAGCACGTGAATCTCTACACTGGTCTGGCCGTCGGCCGCCGTGCTAAAAATTTCACTTTTCTTCGTGGGGATGGTGGTATTGCGATCAATGAGTTTTGTCATGACGCCACCCAGTGTCTCAATTCCCAAGGAAAGCGGAGTCACGTCCAAAAGAAGAACATCCGTCACTTCGCCCTTCAGAACACCTGCCTGAATCGCGGCACCCACTGCTACCACTTCATCTGGATTCACGCCCTTATGGGGTTCTTTCCCAAAAAGCTCTTTCACAATTTCCTGAACTTTGGGCATGCGGGTTTGTCCGCCGACCAAAATGACCTCATTGATATCTGAGGGTGTCTGCTTCGCGTCTTTCAAGGCCTGCTTCACAGGAGCAATGGTTCTTTGAATGAGGTCATCTACCAATTGCTCAAGCTTAGAGCGGCTTAATTTAACGCTCAGATGTTTAGGGCCCGAGGCATCGGCCGTGATAAAAGGTAGATTGATCTCGGATTCCTGAGCACTTGAAAGCTCGCATTTCGCCTTCTCGGCTGCTTCTTTGAGTCGCTGCAAGGCCATCGGATCTTTTCTTAAATCAATGCCATTTTCTTTTTTAAATCCATCGGCCAGCCAATCCATAATTTTCTGATCAAAGTCATCACCGCCCAAATGAGTATCTCCATTGGTGGATTTTACTTCAAAAACACCTTCACCAATTTCAAGAATGGAAATATCAAAGGTTCCGCCTCCCAAATCATACACGGCAATTTTCTCGTCCTTCTTTTTATCTAAGCCATAAGCCAAGGAGGCAGCCGTGGGTTCATTGATGATGCGAAGTACTTCTAAACCTGCGATGCGTCCTGCATCCTTGGTTGCTTGGCGCTGGCTATGATTGAAGTATGCAGGAACAGTGATCACCGCTTGGGTGATTTTTTCTCCCAAATAGGCCTCTGCATCGGCTTTTAATTTCTGGAGAATCATAGAAGAAATTTCGGGCGGAGAATAAACCTTGTCCGTAATTTTGACATGGGCGTCGTTGTTGGTGGCACTCGCCACTTGATAGGGAACCAATTTGATTTCGTTTTGAACCTCGGAGAATTTTCTTCCCATGAAACGCTTGATGGAAAAAACGGTATTATTGGGATTTGTGACAGCTTGTCTTTTGGCTGTAAGTCCCACGAGGCGTTCTCCCCCTTTAGTGAAACCAACCACGGAAGGCGTTGTTCTCCCCCCTTCTGAATTTGGAATCACCACCGGCTCTCCACCCTCTAAGATGGCCACGCAAGAATTGGTTGTTCCAAGATCTATCCCAATAACTTTACCCATAACTTTTTCCTTTTTGTTTGGAGAATTTCTTTCACCCGATGCAGAATGACTCAAACGGATAGTAAGCAATATATATGCCAATATTTAATTAAATCGTAATCTCTTGAAGATAAATAGGTTATATCCATAACTTGTTTTAGATTTTTTGCATCGCCATTGAGAAAGAGCCAAAATGTCTCTATTTTATTGAGACACTCTGTCCCTGTAGAATCCGTCATGTTCTTTTTTATTGTAGCCGCCCGATTGATCGGGCAATCGTAGTCGCCCGATTCATCAGGCAAATCCATGCAAGGACGGCCCCATAAATGGGGCGACTACAAATTCTTCAAAAGCGCTTGCAACGTAAGTAAAAAGCCATTTAAAAGTCTTTACATTCCCTAAATTAGGCTTAAAACAGGTATTAGGATCACTATTTTAGGCCTATGAAATATCAAAGACTGCTAAAAAAAGAGATTTCTGAAAGATTTTTTTCGGGTAAAGCTATCATTGTTACCGGAGCCCGGCAGAAAGGGAAAACCACCCTTGTCCAGGAAATCATCTAAGAAGTTGGCGTAGAAAAGTGTAGAGTTTTTAACTGCGACAACCCATCAGAGCGCTCTCTTTTGACCGATAGAGATCTCGAATTTCTCCTTCAAGTGATTGGAGATAGCAAACTTATTTTAAGGAACTCCATGAAAGTTATCTCTACAAAGACATTTTAGAATTCCAGAAAATTAGAAACTCCGAGACAGTTTTTAAACTTGTAAAGGCGCTCTCGCTCCAAATAGGTTCCGAGGTTTCTTATACTGAATTATCAAGTTTGATTGGCATAGATAAAAGATCCATCGAGCATTCTATTGATCTCCTAGAAAAATGCCATGTTGTTTTTCATCTTGCTCCTTATGCGAAGAACAAGCGAAAGGAAATCTCAAAACTCAAAAAAATCTACTTCTATGATTTAGGAATTCGAAACGCACCGAAACGACGCCGGTGCATTATGGGAAAACTACGTGATTTTAGAAAGACTTAAATTTCGAAATTACCATCGCATCGAAGCCGATCCCTATTTCTGGAGAACTTATGATGGCAGTGAAGTTGACCTTGTTAAAGAAAGGGAAGGAAATCTTTTTGGTTACGAAATAAAATGGTCTGGACGCCCTCGTCTCCATCCTCCCTTAAAATGGCAGGAATACCCCAACAGCTCTTTTCATCTCATTGATAAAAACAAACTTGTAGATTTTATTTTGTAGAAGGGACATCTCTCTCCCACCTCAATTTATTAACTTTCGTTAACGCACTTAATTTCCTTCTTCAAACGAGCGAGGTGATGTGCATTCAAACCTAATTCTGGAATTTCCTGGTATGTATTGAGAAGTGTTCGGAACGTTAAAACCGCTTTGGTAAGCCCGTATGTTTTCATCAAATCAGTGGCCTCCCCCAGATGAGAAACCCCAGATTGGAGAAGGGCTAGACAATCAATGAAATCCTTCTCTCCCTTTGAAGTTCGAGCCCGCTCTGATAAAGCATATAATTTAAGTGCCAACAAGTAATCAGCATCTAAAAGTGTATACCCTTCGATTTCTCGCTTTTTGTCGTAAAGGATGTGGACAGGAATGCCGAGTTCGGAAAAATGCGGGAGATAAATATCAATCTGGACGTTTCCCTTCACGGCTTCGTATTTCTTAAGGCGTTCATTTTTAATGAGCTGATAATGCTTCGCAACGTTGGGAAGTTGATCGAAATTGATGATGATATCAATGTCTTTGGATTTTAACGCCTTCGTGTATAGATAAACGGCCCATCCCCCTATTAAGATAAAATCTAGTTTTTTCGAAAGCGTTTGCAGTTCTTCCCAACTTTGCTGAGTGACGAGATCATGATAATAGGCCATTCATTTTCTCCTGTAGCGCTTGAGTAAAATCCCTGCCGTACCAGTCACTCAGGCTCCAAATATCAACAAAGGTTTGAGCAAGGGTTGTCCAAGAACCGTATTCTCTCATCTCAGGTGCCATTTTAAGAGCAAATGTGTTTCGAGGCTCCTTCAAAGAAGGAGGAAACCGGCGTTGGAAAGCCGATAAATCACTGGGTGAAACGTAAAAGTAGACGCGACTGTAGTCCGCTGGGGACTCTCCAAGCCATTGCCTAGCAGCACGGTAGGTCGCGTAAATACTGCCAGGAATAGCCATCCCTTCAATTTCTCTTGTGGACTGATTCAGAGTTGTAGAATAGAGAATATCTCGGTTGAGAGATCGAATGCTGGCCCAGAAATAGAGGAGTTTCCTAAAATCGTGCAACACGAAAAACTTCCCGGCCTTGCGGATAGCCCCCATTTGGCTTGGAGCCTCAAGGGCGTGATGAACCGTGCTTAAAGAGTAACGAAATTTTCGGGCCAAATCTTGCTGGGTATGTTGGAATCTCTCATGTGTCAGAGCTTCGTGTAAAACATAATGCCAAATTGTTTCGATTTTTTTCATTATTTTATGATTATATTTCGATAAAGATCGAAAGTCAATATCTTTGTTCTTGTGCTGCACTAGAGAGAATATTCTTTAATCTTTCGGTGGAGCGTTCTTCGGCTGATACCCAGAAGATGGGCGGTTTTGGTTTTATTAAAATGGTTGGCATTGAGGGTTTGTAGGATCAATGTTTTTTCTGCCTCTTTGATGGGAAGTCCAGGGCTTAAAAAATGAGCGGATCCCTTGTTCAGATTTTTTAAATGAGGAGGAAGATCCGAGGTCCCAAGTTCTTGCTTTTTCGCCAGCACCACCATGCTCTGAATACAATTTCTCAGTTCTCGAACATTACCAGGCCAGTCGTACGCCATCAGGGCTTCTATCACTTTTGGAGAAATGACCGAAACATCTTTGTTATTCTCACGAGCTGCCTCTTTTAAAAAATGTTGAATGAGAAGTGGGAGGTCCTCTTTTCTTTCCCTGAGAGGAGGCACTTGAATAAAGACCACATGAAGACGGTAATAAAGGTCTTCTCTGAACAAACCCCCTTTTACTTTCTCTTTTAATTCTCGGTTGGTGGCAGAAATAACGCGCACATCGGTCTTGAGTGTTTCAAGCCCCCCGACCCTTTCAAATTCTCCCTCTTGAAGCACCCGCAGCATCTTCACTTGAATGCTGGGACTCACCTCTGAAATTTCATCTAGGAAAAGCGTTCCTCCATCGGCTCTTTCGAATCTTCCGATGTGCCTTTCATGAGCACCCGTGAAGGCACCCTTCTCATGCCCAAAAAGTTCACTCTCCAAAAGATTTTCAGAAAGGGCCGCGCAATGAACGGCCACAAAGGGCTTATTTTTTCGGGGGCTCAATTGATGAATCGCATGGGCGATGAGTTCTTTTCCCGTTCCGCTTTCTCCTTGAATGAGAACCGTCGCCTTGGTGGGAGCCACTTGCTGTACCAGCTCATAAATTTCCTTCATTTTTGTGCCTTCACCAATAATATTTTCAAAGCCTGACTTTTTATTGAGCTCTTCTTTCAAGAGACGATTTTCATTCTCCATTTTTTTAACTTGCAAGGCTCTTGCGAGAATGATTTCAAGCTCGTCTAAATTGACCGGCTTTGAAAGGTAATCATAAGCCCCTTTTCTCATGGCTTGCACGGCGGTTTCAATGGAACCATAGGCTGTGAACACCACCATCTTAAGATTTTCGTCTTCTTTTTTTGCCTCTTCAATCAATTGAAGTCCCCCCATCCCTTTCATTCTTAGGTCCGTGAGCATGAGATCCATGGAGTTTTCTTTTAAAATTTTAAGAGCTTCGAGACCTGTCTGGGCAAGAAAGACCTCATACCCCAAGGGACGCAAAGCCCTTGCCAATCCCTCTCGAGTGTTGATCTCGTCATCCACAATTAAAATTTTAGAGTTCATTATTTTTTCCACCTTGTTCTGGGAGTAATTTCATTTTCCTTTTCATTCCCATCGGCAGGAGGATAGAGACGGTTGTTCCTTTTCCAAATCGGCTCGTCACATCAATTTTTCCACCGTGGTCTTTCACAATACGATAAGAGATCATGAGCCCCAGGCCAGAGCCGCTTGTTTTTGTTGTAAAGTAGGGCTCAAAAATTTTAGGAAGAATCTCCTTTGGAATTCCCTCTCCATTGTCTTCGAATATGATTTTGACCTTTTCATCATCTTGAGTAAGCAAAACTTTAAGAATTCCTCCATGGGGCATGGCCTCTATGGCGTTCTTGATAATGTTAGAAAAGGCCTGCTTCATTTGGAATTCGTCCACACTCACCTTGGCAATTTTCTCGAGGAAGGATTTTTTTAAAGTAATTTTGTTCAGCACAAGTTCCTCTTTCATAAATCGCAAAGTCTCTTCAAGAATTTTAGCGATGTCGCTCCCCTGAAGATTGGGTCGAATAGGCCTGGCGGTGACTAAGAAGCTCCGGACCGTATGGTCCAAACGCCGGATTTCACTTTTGACAATCTTCAGGGACTCCAGCAAATTCTTGGAGGACGAAGTTGGGAGTTTATGCACATCCCTTTCCAAAAGCTGGAGGTGAATATCAATCGAATTGAGAGGATTTCCAATTTCATGCGCAATGCAGGAAGCCATGAGGCTCACCGTTTGAAGCTTCTCAGAACGCATTTGATCGAGTTCTTCCTCTTTTCTTTTGGTCACATCGGTCAAAATCAGGACAAGACCGAGGTAGGCATTTCCAGAACTCACCAAGGGAAAAACATTCAAATGAAGGATGCGTGGAATCGGATGAATCATTTGAATGTCCCGGTGAATGAGTTTCCCCCAATCCGTTTTGATCAGGGCTGCCAATTCTTCAAGCTCGAGAGACTCAAGGTAACGGGTGAGGTCTTGCCCCTCCATCTCTATGTCTTTAGCATCTAAAAACTCCTGGGCGGCATGATTGATAAAAATAATTTTCTGTGCTCTATTGGTTACAACAATGCCCTCCAGCATGCTGTTGAAAATACTTTCCAAGAGTCCTTTCTCTTGGGCCAATTGAACAAGATAATTTTCGACATGCTTGTGGTCCAGTCGTTCAATACGCGTGATTAACTTTTCTAAAAAAGTCGTTTTAGCCATGGTTGGGATGTTCTTCTTTTTTCTTTTTGATATAGGTGTCTATTGGATTAGACGGTTCAACCTGAGAAGCGGCAGGTATAGGCTTATCAAGATCTTCTTTTTTGAGACCACAATTCCAGCAAATGACAGAAAAAACCATTTTGCTTGAGCATTTTGGGCATTTCCAACCTTCCTCAAAGTCTTCATGAATGTAAAAGCGCGGCTGGTAAAATTCATTCATTTTTTTGGAGGAGAAAAGCGACAGACCATAAACCAAATAAAGAAAGGTGAAAGACAAACTGCTTAAGACTCCAATCAGTTTTGACACTTCCTCGATATTTAAGCTTAAAACGAAACCCGCGATCACTCCAAGTACCCCCAATCCCATCAAGATCAGGATAGAAACTCTTGCCCATTTTTTCTTCGGGATGAGAAAAAGGTTGAGAAAAGCAAAGGCTGAAAATGCCGGATGCACGAAAACAGTCAAGAGAACAGTCGAAATTAAATTCATACCCATTAAGATGATATGAATACTTTTAATTTTCATAATATATTTCTATCCAATATGTTATAAATAAAAATGAGTCTTTATGTCCCACTCTTATTTAATTATAAGATTTTAAATGAGCGCGGTCAATAAAAATAGAAAAGTGAGACAAAAAGATACTTCTTTTAGTTCTCCTGATAAAGATAATAAAGCAGCGAAAGAATCTGATCATCGTCCAGTTTGGGGGTGGGCATTTTGACACCCGACTTCATGGCTTGAGGGTTTTTGATCCACGCCCTGGCGAAGCCAGGATTGGTTTGGCGAAGTTTATCAAGGGAGGTTCCGAAGGGCTTTCCCTTGTTTTCAAAGAGATGACAATTGATGCAGCCGGTTTTTTGAAAAAGAATTCGGCCCTCTTCAATTCTTGAATTTCGTACGATCTCGTCAATCGAGGTAGGACGGCCAGTTGCCCAGCCGCCCCCTCACAGATCCCGACGTGCGAAATTATCGCATCGGGCTCTTCAGAGATACTCGCCTACGCATTTAGGCCAGTTGTCAGAGCGTGTAGATGGCTTGTGGTTTTGTCC
>JACPWU010000036.1 GCA_016196885.1 Chlamydiota bacterium
ATGGGTCTTGCACCTTGTATTTTAGAGCCAAGTAGGGATACTTGTTTAAATCAATCCACTGCGCTCCCCCTAAACGTCCTTCATCCCCTATCAACTCTGGGCCAGGATTTAAATATTGAATCTTTACAAACTCATCTTCGGATCCATTAAAAAAGCCTTTCACCCGACAAATACCTTTCCTAAAACTACTTTGAAAAGGACATCCTACTCCTTGCATTTTCATCTTAGAAATGTTCTCTTCCCTTTGAAAAAAATGATTCTCTTTTAAGGCACTTTCTAATAAAAATCGAGAAAAGGATTCCCCTGTTCTTCTAAAAACTTTCTTAAGTGAAAATCCACCCATCAGCTCATAAGGACAGTCCCTTGTAAACACCTGATACATTCTATACTTTTCAGCCTTCTTCTCAACCTCATCATGCTTACCAACATCATCAAAAAAATAAGATACTTCTGTCTTTTTGAAGATCGAGTCTATCCCCTCGGGACCTAAAAGATTGTTGACCGTGGACCCATGATCACTGTCACGATTGATCCACAAAACAGAATGTCTAAGCGGCTTCTTCAACCCTTTCATCAAAGTCTCAATCCCCAGATCTCTTTGCTGGTCCTCAAAGGCAAAGACAGGATGGCGTTTAAAATAAGGCATGAGCACGGGCAATCCTAGGTTAGAGACAGGACCTCTGACAATTGCAACGCTCGAAGCAGGGTAAATCAGGGGCAGGACTCGAGTGTTCTCGAAAATCTCAACAAGTTCACTGTTGCAAATCCTGCTTAATCCATCCACGGCCTCAAACCTTCTGGCAATCTCCTTCATCGAAGGCGTCTGAGAACCTTGATACATACCCAGACGAATGATGAGATATTTAATGCTTGCAAGACCCAGCAATTCTGTCAGATAACCACTGTTATGAGAAAAAATCTTGGCCCGCAAGATATCAATAAAGTCACTGGCGATGCCATTGCCTCGATCCGAGAGACCAATCACAGCAGGAACCGGTGCATAAATCGAAAATAAGTCACAGATTTCTCGGCTCATCCCAAAAAATCTTTTATCATTCAGCAGGCCGACCCGTCCCCCCAATGGCAGATACAAAGCCTTCAAACCACTTTTTTCCCCTTTTAAACTTTGCTCTACTTCGTAATATTCCTTTGGAAATTGTAATGTCCTCAGCCGTATGTCAAAGCCTCCACTAGACTCTCCATAAAGCTCTCCTATCCAAAATGGGCAAGAAAGCAAGACCACCAGAAAGACTAAACCATAACCTACAAAACGCTTGAATCTATACCCTCTAAAATTCCACAGAGAAGCCTTTTTTGTATAACAACACAACGCATCTATCACCATGGCACTGAGAACAGCGTAGGCCAAATTTGAAAGCACCATGAATCGGCCCACATCACGCACCACATTGGAAAAGGGAATGAAAGCAAAGAAACCTCGTCCTAAAAAGAAAATCCAAGGTAGAAGCGATAAACAAACAAAGTAGATCACCCTTCTACTTCTCCTCAAGAGGAGGGCCGAATAGGCTAACAGGGGAGGTACCATAGATAAAAACATCCAGGGATGAGACCAGGTAGATTCATATTGATAATTACGAAGTCCTCCCCATAACCTCAACAGCCCGAGGAAGCTGAGTTTTTCCTGAAAGCGGTCAATATCAAAGCTGGAAACCTTCTGGGTTACCAATGGATTCTGGGGCATTAACACCGCGAATATCCAATGTGCATTCACGAGAAAAAAAATGAGAAACACCAGTCCCAAAAACTTTAAGGAGGTTTTTATCTCACTTTTTGAGGTCACAATAAACCAAGCTAATAAAAACAACGCCAGGGGATACCAAACCAAAGACTGTGATTGAAAAACCGCTATCGAAAAGAGCAAGCTCGTTAAGATCGCATAACTGCCTTTGCGCGTTTTAACAGCTTTTGTAAAAGCCATCAAAGTCCATGGAAACAAAGCGAGTGACAGAATCACAAACAACCATCCCATGATAATATAGTTAAAGAAGAGAGGGGTGGTCACAAAATAAAAGCCCCCTACCAGGGAGGGGAAAAAACCCAATTTTAAGAAACGGCAGTATGAATAAAGGGAGAATCCTGCCAAGGTAAACATAAAAATCAGCAGAAATTTGACGAATCCTGCCCCATTGATTCCTAAAAATGACAGTCCTCCCACGAACAGACGAAAGAAACAGTCATTCAAGTTGGAAGCCGCAAGACCAAACAAGGACTCGGTGTTATGACGCCACATGAACACACCTTGAGCAGCATAAGCACGCATCTGATCAGGCGCCTCTGGCAAACCCCAATCTCCCCCACTGATCAAACCAGGAGAGGCAAGAATTCCCCGCAAGAAAACCAGGGAAACCACGCAATAGAAAATCAATGCAAAAACCCGCTGGCTCATACTCTTATCCTGGCCCATGCATCAAAAGCCTTTCAAATAATTTCATGCCTTGAGTGTGGGCATTCCTAAAAATGATCTGCCTTCTGGTCTCAGTCTCCCTTCCATAAACTCTCATCTTTTTTGAGCCATATCTCAACACAGTCACCCCACGGGGTCCAGGATAAAAGGGTTGCAATGGGAAAAAGAAAAAAATTCAGAAAAAGATTCCCTCCCAATCGGCTCCTCATCCCCAGAAGCTGATGCTTGCGGAACTGATTCAACCAATAGTCTAGACTGATCAAACTAAAGGCTGGAAAACTTTGGAAGGTTCTGCGAACCTCTTGAAAACCAGACTTTTCAGCACATTGCCTCAATGTCTTCAAGGAATATAAGAAAAAATGTCTCGGGGTTTCCAAGGCATGCCAACATCTCCCAAAAATTTTAAATCCCAAGGACCCAATATTTGGAACATTGATAATAAGAGTCCCGTCTCTTTTCAGTACCCTTCTCAAATCCATTAAAGATAACAAAGGATCTGGTAAATGTTCGAAAACATGATTCAAAGTAATAACATCAAAATACTCATCCGGGAAATGGGATTCTTTAAGAGAAAGAACATTTAATCCCCGAGCCCTTGCCCTCCTCAAAGCTATTTCACTAAAATCGACCCCCCAAACCTCCATTCCTAATCCCTTCATCTTCTCAAGGAAGTCACCTGAACCACATCCGAAATCCAACAAACGTCCTTCTGGTTTGACTAAAGTCCCTCGGATCAGCGGTCGAAAGGGTAGAAACAAAATCTTTTCCCAGAAATGGTCTTCTAAAGAATCATAAATCCGTTCAAGCTTCTTAAGGAATTTCGCCCCGAGTAAAGCATGGTGGGTTCTAGGCTCATAGGCCTCATAAATTTCAGGATAATAAGGAATGATCTCCTCTTGAGGTTGAGGATTAATAAAAATCAGGCCACAAGTGCACTTCCATAAAGAAAATTCTCCGGTCGTTCCGTACATTCGATCGTGATTATTAAAGAGAAACTGAAAATCTGTGGCGCCACAAAGACAGCATTGAGAAATCTCTCTCACGCATTCACCTCTAGCCCGCATTTTATCTGAAAATAGTTTTTAGTTATTCTTATACAATAAGTTATGATGACTTGTAGTCGCCCGATTCATCGGGCAGCCCCATAAATGGGGCGACTACAAGGGTGATTTTCATCCCCCTTTGTGACTGAAAGTTATGGCCGTTTCTCATCAGATTTCGTCGCGAGAGCGTCAAGTCTGCCTTGGATGCGAGGAAGACGCTCCGTGCCATGCGAGGCATACTTTGCAGTATGTCGAGCGTGGCCGACCGAGTCTGCACGGAGAGACGAGGCGGAATCGGAGAAGAGCAGCAGAAATGTGATGAGAAATGCGGGCTAACATCTATTCTTTCTTTTCATAAGGTAAAATCCCAATAAACAAAACAACAAAACAGTTCCAGAAATAATCCATCCTACCTCCAAAGCCCTTTGTGAAGTAAATTCAAGAATAATCTCAAAAGATTCATTTTGTCTCTCAATTTCTAACTGCGTTCCAAGGTCTTTAGGATCCACCCACCACGTGTTCAAATATCCATTGGCTGCAAAATGACGCTTCAACTCGATACGCCGTCCACGATCTCTTAAAAGACTCAACAGCGCAGAAGAAGGTTCATCAAACTCCAAAAATTGGCCCCTGCCATTCTGTGTAAGGTCATTGACCTTTCGAACATAGGCTCTCCAATTGGGATGAAAAGATTCGCTAAAGACCAACCAAAACGGCTGATCAGATTTCTGGACCCTCACAACATAGCGCGTCGGATTGATTTTTCTAAAATCAATCTCTGGCAAGCGCTGTTCGCGCTCTAACCCAGGTCTAAACAAGAGCCAATCACAAGTGAGCCTGGGATTCGTTAAGAAACGCAGTTTCTGAAACCTCTTTTGAAATTTTAAAGGGTCCAGGCGAAATTGGAAACAGTTTTCGTCCACCCTTTTAATCTTACCTTGTGGAATGTCAACCGGGGTGCCATTCAGAGAAAAGAGTTTGACCGGATCCAATCCGAAGTCAAACGCCTCTAACCTCCTTATTTTTTGTTCAAAAAGATAACTTTCTACACGATACCGCCACCGATTCTTCTTCTGATGGGGTGCTACAAGCTCCATCCATTGCAATTCCCAATTTTTCCAGTTCTTTCTCGCATCCAAAATCTCCCGAAAATCAATATTCACAAAACTGATCCCTTTATTGAGAGATACCACTGAAAATTCGCGCTCTAATTGGCTTGATTCTTTTTTCTCGCCGGCCAGCCCAAAGCCAAAGATCGCTCGAACATGACGTCCTGAGTAGTCTTTCAAAAAAAGGTTCCAGTGATTCATATCATTTAAATTTAAAAATTGTCTCTTGTGAACCTGAAATGAGAATTTCTTGTCGCGAGGAATCTCAAAGAGAGACCCAACCCCATAGACTTTCCCTTCGTCTTCATAAGCATAAGATTTAGTAGGAAGATCCTGCTGGAGATCTACATCCAAATGTTGAAACATCCCGATATCATAAAGGACAAAATCATATTCTCCCTTCTTCCCCTTGGAACAATCCACTCCCCAAATCTTATGCGGTAAAATCTCTAACGAGGTGAGATAATAATGCTTCTCGCCAGGTAACACCTCTCGTGCCTTTCTCAAAAGGTCTACGATGAATGTATCCTTCTTGGCCGAAG
>JACPWU010000044.1 GCA_016196885.1 Chlamydiota bacterium
AAATTAAAAGTTACAATCGAGCATCGAGAATCAACATATTTTTAAGGAGACTAACATGATTAACTCTCGTTTTTTAACATTATGCGGTATTGTACTCATCGCTGCCCTCTCTCGCCTTATCCCTCATCCACCCAATGCAACCCCTTTGGCGGCCATTGCCCTTTTCGGGGGCGCTTATTTCTCTAAAAAGTATTTGGCGTTTCTCGTTCCATTCTTAAGCCTTTTCTTGAGCGATCTCGTGATCGGGATTGACCCTGAAATGGGAGCCGTTTATCTTTCTTTTGCAATGATTGTCGGCATCGGGCTTTTGCTCCAAAAGAGAAAGAGTTTTTTATCCCTTTTTTCGGCGAGCTTAACAAGCTCTGTTCTCTTTTTTCTCGTCACCAATTTCAGTGTTTGGCTGGGAGGACGTCTTTATCCCAAAACGCTGAGCGGTCTTGAAACCTGTTTCATCGCGGCCATTCCCTTTTTTAGAAATACACTGCTGGGCGATTTATTCTACGTCACAATTCTCTTTGGAGCTTTTGCACTCGCTGAGAAAAAGTTTCCTACCTTAAAGGCCTCCACATGGGCTTCTGAGGAAGCAAAATAACTCCCCTCATCTCGCTACTCATTATACTTTAGGGATAAGAGAGCAGATGGTTCTCCTCGAGAAGTGGTTGAGAAAGCCAAGGCCAAATTCCCAAAAACTCCTCCCCTTTTCTTCCGTGTTCCCCATGCCCACGAGTTTGTATACGCCCTAATCGTGGAATAAAGTTCCCTTATTTTTTCTATCACTTTCAGTCAAGTAAAGTTTACGTTTTTTCAAACCTTATGAGATTCAATATCAATCGTGATCTCCACATCATCTCCCAAGGTAGCGCCCCCATAAGTCATCCCAAAGTCTGATTTCTTGACGGTGGTACTCGCTTCCCAGCCAGAGATATCTATATCATTCATCCCTTTTCCAAAACCGGTAGATTTGACGCTCAACACCACTTCTTTGGTCACACCATGCATGCTTAAATCACCTGTGACTTCGTATTGACTGTCTCCAACTTTTTTCCATTTCTTACTCTGAAAAATGATTTTGGGAAATTGCGCCGCGTCAAAAAAATCAGGACTTTGAAGATGATGGTCTCTTTTCTCATTGCGGGTATTGATACTGGCCGTTTCAATAGAAGCCTGAACCCTATTGGCTTCCATGTTATCTAGGTTCACCGTAATGGCTCCCTCAAACTGATCAAAGTCACCTGTGACCTTGCTAAAGAAATGGCGAATCTTAAACGTAACGGAAGAATGAACAGGATCAATCACATAATTTTCTACTTGCCCATAACTTAAAGCACCCACCAGAAAGAATAAAACCGATAAAAAAATCTTCTTCATTTTGACATCTCCTTTTTTCGACATTTTCGAGAGTGTATGTTAAAATGCCCGCGTGAAAAAGTCGAATAAAAATTATGCAGGAATTTCTGCGGGTGACCCGACTGGGGGTCCCCCACCAAGCGCCAGCAGTCCCGCCAAAAGCGGGACGATGCCGTCAGTGGGGGTGAGGAGGGGCAGGACCCGCATAAAACCCAAAACAGAACATCACGATACGGTTACACTGGGGCTTATTCAGACCCAAGCAGGCAATAATACCAAAAAAAATTTAGACCACACCCTGCAGAAAATAGAAGTGGCTGCTCGTAAGGGAGCGCAAATCATCTGTCTTCAAGAACTCTTTTGCTCTCTTTATTTTCCTCAAACGGAAGATGTGGATTTTTTTCAATTGGCCGAAACCATTCCAGGGCCCACGACTCAAAAACTTTCGAAATTAGCACGGCAAAAAAAAATCGTCATCATTGCCTCCCTTTTCGAAAAAAGATCTGCGGGCCTTTACCACAACACCGCTGTCGTCATTGATGCTGATGGAGCGATTCTGGGCATTTACCGAAAAATGCACATCCCGGATGACCCTTGTTTCTATGAAAAATTTTATTTTACTCCGGGAGACACAGGCTTTAAAGTTTTCGACACTCGGTTTGGACGCGTTGGCGTTCTGGTGTGTTGGGATCAATGGTTTCCTGAAGCCGCTCGCCTGACAGCCTTGAAAGGCGCTCAAATCCTATTTTATCCAACAGCCATTGGCGCCCATGATAAAGATCGCGCCTTTGCCCAGACTCAACATCAAGCCTGGGAAACCATTCAAAGGTCTCATGCCATTGCCAATGGGGTTTACGTCGCTTCCGTCAATCGTCTGGGGAGAGAAAATGATTTAACTTTTTGGGGAGGATCTTTTGTCTCTGATCCCTTTGGAAAAATGCTCGCAAAAGGGAGTTCTAACAAAGAAGAAATTCTGATCGTCCCTTGCAACTTAAAGAAAATTGAAGAAACGCGCCATGGTTGGCCGTTTCTGCGGGATAGAAGGATAGATGCGTATCACCCTTTAACTGAACGATATATCGATTCTTTTGAGCTTTGATATCCGAGCACATTGAAAATCCTATGCAAAACAACAGAACAACCTGATCCGATAAAGCCAAGTAGACTATTCTTTTGTTTACTTGGCTTAAATCTATAATATAATAAAGCCAAGTAGACTGTTCATTCACTTACTTAGCTCTAAGAGGATCTCCGATCTGTGACATTCGCCCTGCAGCGACCTTTAAAAATCCATCAGAACAAGACCTTTATTGGAAGAAGGGCGGAAATGCACCGATTCCAGGAAATTGAAGCTCGTCAGGAGGCAAGCCTCGTGGTGGTCTATGGTCGCAGAAGGGTCGGTAAGACAGAGCTCATTGAACAATATTTTAGAGAACGCCGTCTGATTAAGTTTGAAGGGTTAGAGGGAGCCTCTCCAGAAGCGCAAATTTCTCATTTTTTATATCAGCTTTCGAAATACACAAAAGACCCCTTGGTCTCTCAACTTAAATTTGGCTCTTGG
>JACPWU010000045.1 GCA_016196885.1 Chlamydiota bacterium
CCAGGGGCGGATACGCTTTTCTTTCCTCTGTATAAGGATGTGACGATGTCTATTTGACCTGTGACTTCCATGGAGCCTAATGAAGGGGAATACGGATTGGGGGTGGCACTTAGATTTTGGATTTGAAGCTGGGTGCGGGCTGATATTTTTTTAGGTGTAGTTTGTGCTTGGGAAAGGGAACAGAAGGTGAGGACAAAAAAACTAGCGATAAAAAAAGACCCAAAGAATATTCTTTGACCCAGAAAAAGACGACCGGAAAAATGAACGGAGACATCCTTCATAAAAATTTCTCCCTCTTTCCGGCGCTACGATTAGATGACGGAGTATCAGAGTCAGAATGTCAAATTTCTCTGTGAGAAGTCAACACATTTTTCCCCTTTAAAAGGGATAAAATGTGTTACGACACACCCCATGGATATCGATCGTGCATTCGTGCAGTTTTCCCTGATAACTCTCTCTCTTTTTAAATTCATTCTCAATCGTTTGAATAATCTTAGCCTTCTCCAAAGTCCACATCGGTGCTAAAAGTCGTTCTTTAGCAGCACTTCCCGCCAAACGCTGCACAATCACAGAAGCGGGAATACGTTCTAGAAAATCAACGACCCAAGAAGCATAGTCTTGTAATTCTAAAACAGGAATCAAACCTTTTCGCCAAGGTCCTTCCATGGGCGCCGTTTTCAAAATATGAAGATGATGCAATTTCACGGCATCGATGCCCAATTCTGAAATTAATTTTGCACCTTGCATCATGTGTTCCCAATCATCCCCCGGAAGACCCAAAATCATGTGGGCGCAAATTTGAAAACCCAACGCCTTCATTCGCTGCGTAGCGGATATAAAACTGGCTACGTCATGGCCGCGATTTACCCTCTTTAAAACTTCATCGTTCGCCGTCTGAAGACCCAACTCTAGCCAAAAATTTGTTTTACCACGATACTCGCACAAAAGTTCAATCACATCCCCAGGAAGACAATCCGGTCGCGTCGCCACATCTAAACCCACCACATCTTCTACACAGAGTGCTTCGTCAAAAAGCGCCCGAAGGCGATCAGGGGTGGTATAGGTTCCCGTATAGGCTTGAAAATAGGCAATGAATTTTCGGGCCCCAAATCGCTTCGAAAAAAGAACCTTGCCTTCTTCTAACTGCTGACGAATGGAGAGAAGCGCGCGAGTTTGTCCAGGTCCCGATCCATCTACGTCACAATAGGTACATCCTCCCAAAGCAAGTTTTCCATCACGATTGGGACAGGTAAATCCAGCATCTAGGGTGATTTTATGAACCGGAACACCAAAGGTCTCTTTTAAAACTCTAGAAAAGGAGCGATAGTAATTCATAATTGAGCGTACAGCGTTCAGCGTACAGTTTTCAAGGAAAAGATTTTTTTCTGAAACACTAAACACTTTTTAAAATTTTTCCACTTTTTTCTTGCCTATCTCGCTTGGAGTGCTAAAATCCTTCCGTTCGTGACGGGCGCGATAGAGGGTCTGTGGATAACCTGTGGATTTCTTGTGGAAAACTGTTGAGGAAAATTTTGAGCACCCCGGCTTCCAATACGAAAAAAGCCCTGATCTTTCCTGAAAGAGAAGCCGATCGTTCATCGAAAATTGTGGAAAACCTGTGAATAACTTATGAGTGAGAAAACGGCAACCTCCTTGACTGAGTTATGGCCCCGCTTCACAGATAGAGTTAAAGATGCACTTTCCACTCAAACTTATGACAATTGGTTTGCTCCCATCAAGCCTCTCGGAATGGAAAATGGAACTTTGGAAGTAGAGGCTCCGAATAAATTCTTTAAAGACTGGCTCATCAAGCATTATAAAACCTATATTGAGGAAACCTTTCAACACCTGTCAGGAGAGCCTTTCAAATTGGCGGTGGTGGTGAACACTGCAGAGCCTCAAAAAATATCTGAAACGCCTGCTCTCCATTTGAGAAGAACCATTCCTCCTTACAAAGAAAAGAACCTGAATCAAAATTATACCTTTGATCATTTTGTGGTCGGCCCCTCCAATCGCTTCGCCCATGCGGCTGCGATTGCCGTGGCCCAATCCCCTGCTAGAGCCTATAACCCTCTTTTCATCTATGGGGGCGTAGGATTAGGAAAAACGCACCTGATGCATGCAGTCGGCCATTTTGCCCTGGAACATCAACCGCGCCAGCGTGTCCTTTACATTTCAAGCGAGGAATTCACGAATCAATTCATTGATTCCGTTCAAAACAACACCATGGTCCGCTTTAGAAACAAATACCGCAGTGTGGATATTCTCATGATTGATGACATTCATTTCCTAAGTGGCAAGGAGCAAACTCAGGAGGAATTTTTTCACACCTTTAACTCTCTCTATGATGCCCATAAACAGGTTATTCTTTCAAGCGATCGCCCTCCGAAGGAAATCTCTAACATCGAGGAAAGATTGGTGTCCCGATTTGAGTGGGGTTTGGTGACGGATCTTCAACCCCCCGATACGGAGACTCGCATCGCCATTTTGCGCAAAAAGGCGCAGATTTCAAATCTTGAACTCTCCGATGATTTGGCCTTTTTTCTGGCCAGCCGAATCAAGACCAACATCCGAAAGCTTGAGGGCGCTTTGATTAAGGTGATCTCTTATGCCTCTTTGAATAAAACAGCCCCTTCAGTCGCCATGGCTGAAGAAGTCATTCAAGACATCTTAGGGGAAGAAAAAGTGGTCTCTATTGAAAATATCCAGAAAAAAGTCGCGGAGCACTACGATTTAAGAATTTCAGATATGATTGGGAAGAAAAGGCCTCAAACCATCGCCTTTCCAAGACAAGTCGCAATGTACTTGTCCAGAGAATTAACCCACCATTCCCTTCAGGAAATTGGGGAGGCCTTTGGAGGAAGAGATCACACCACCGTTCTTCACGCCTACAAAACCATTGAGAATGTGACGGAAAAAGACTTCAAAGTCAAAAAAACCATCTCTTTTCTGAAACAGAAAATGGGAGAATGATGTTTTAAAACAGTCCATAGTCGACAGTCGATAGTCCATTGTTTTAAAGGAATTATTTGTTTTCGTGGACTGTGGACTATCGATTTTTTTTGTCCCTTTCTTTTGTGCATAATCTGTTCATTTTATGTGGATTTTATGGGGGTAATTCAGTAAGATTTTTATTGTCCACAGACTCTTAACGTTTTATTCAGAAGTAGAGAAGCGGCGTGTTGAGATGAGACACACATCTTCACAGGTCCTATTACTACTGTTTATATATAATTAAAGAATAATTAATAAAAGCATTCATAGAATTTGGGGGTAACTTTCATGAAAGCAAAATGCCGAAAAGAAGATCTTCTCTATGGATTTGGGCAAGTTCAAAATATTGCCAACTCTAGGACTACTCTGCCCATTCTCGGAAATGTTCTGGTTGATGCCAAAGGAGAAGAGGTTACTTTAACGGCAACAGATCTTGAAATTGGAATTAAAGTGAAAATTCCTTCGCAGATTAAAGAAGAGGGGATTACCACCCTTCCTGCAAAAAAGATGTTCAGCCTTATACGGGAGCTTTCTCATCAGGATTTGGAAATAGAAGTGGAGTCCAATCATTTAACGAATATTTATAGTGGAAGTTCTTTTTTTAAAATTGTGGGCTCCTCAGAGTTAGATTTTCCAAAACTTCCTTCCTTTGATCATAAAAAAGGCCTTCTTCTGGATCAGAAAAGTTTTAAGGATTTGATTCGCAAAACCTCTTATGCCATTTCAAAGGATGAGACACGCTATGTGCTGAACGGGCTTTTGATCTCTTTTCAGAAGGATAAGGTGGTGGTAGTCGCTACAGATGGAAGGAGGCTTGCTTACGCCCAGGGAGAGACCTCGCAAGAGGCGCCCGAGAAGGATGTGATTCTTCCTGCCAAGGCGGTCCAGGAAATTGCCAAACTTCTTAAGGAAGAGGGTCAGGTGGAATGCATTCTTTTTGAGAATCAAGCCGCGTTTGTCTTTAAAACTCCTTCTGGACAAGATGAATGTGTCGTTATTTCAAGATTAATTGAAGGAAATTTTCCCAATTACAAGCAGGTGATTCCGAGTCAAGTGAAGGAGAGGGTGGTTTTAAACCGTGAAGAATTTTTTTCAGCCGTTCGAAGGGTTTCTGTGGTCACCCATGAAAAATCAAGTTTGATCAAGGTGGCTCTCAAGAAAAATCTCTTAACCTTGACGGCCCAAACCCCAGAGGTAGGAGAGGCCAAAGAAGAAATTCCTTTGGCCTATGAAGGGGAGGAAGTAGCGATTGCCTTTAATCCTTCTTATTTGATAGATGTTTTAAGAAATTTGGAGGAAGAGGAAGTGACATTCGAATTCAATGACTCTTTAAGTCCGGGGATGATACGTTCGGGAAATTCATTTCTCTATGTGATCATGCCCATGAGGATTGCGTAAAAATTTAAAAATGGGTGAAGCACATCCTTAGCGAAATTTCAGTCAAAGATTATCGAAACATTAAATGGGTGGAGTTGGGTTTCTCTTGTTCTCAAAATATTTTTGCGGGTGACAATGCCCAGGGGAAAACGAATCTTTTAGAAGCGATTTATCTTTTGGCCACGGGTCGCAGTTTCAGAACTTCTAACCTAGAGGATCTTTTTCCTTGGGACGGAGGGCGACCTCGGGTGAGGGGGCTTTTTCAGGCAAAGGGGAGGCCCTTAGAGGTAGAATTAGAACTCTCAAGTGACCGAAAGATGGCTCGGGTGAACGGGGTTGAGAAGGCGAGGCTTTCTCAGCTCCTGGGACAAGTCCAGATTGTTGAAATCATCCCCCAAGACATTCTTCTGGTGGATGGAGAACCCTCCCGCAGAAGAAGGTTTCTCGACCTGGGTATTTCAGAGTGGGATACGCGGTATTATCTTCATTCGATCAAATACCATCAAGGTTTGCGCCAGAGAAACAAAGCCCTTCAAGGACCCCCCGATTTGGCGAGGCAAAAGGTGCGAGTTTGGAATTCGATTCTGGAGGAGAATGGTTCTTATCTCTCTTGGAAGAGAAAGAAAATGGTGGAGGCCTTGAACGAAGGGCTGTCCAGAGTTTATCCCCAGGTCTCTTCCAAGGATGAGTTGGCCGAGGTGCGTTATCTCCCAACTGTAGAGGGGGAGACTTTGGAGGAAATTAGAACGGCGCTGTGCGAAAAATTTTTGAGGGAAGAGCCCAGGGATTTGGTCTTGGGCCATACGACCGTCGGCCCTCATCGAGATGATTTGAGCTTTTTGATTCGGGGAGAAGATGCAAGCACTTTTGCTTCAGAAGGGCAGAAGAGGTCTCTCGTCATCGCCTTGAAATTATCTTTGGGGGTTTTTTTAAAAGAAGTCCAGATGCGGGACCCCATTTTTATTTTGGATGACGTTTTAACGCAGTTAGATCAAGGCCGGCGCAAGGGCTTGTTAAATGTTCTGACCCCGTATCAATCTTTTGTGGCAGTGACCTCTCGCGAACTCGATCAAGAATGGATGCGAGGGGGGCGGTGGTTTCACGTTCAAGGAGGGAGCTTTGAAGGCATTGAAATCTGAAGGCCGAGAGGGGAGTTCGGCTCATGTGGGGGACGTCCTCATGAGCGTTTTGGAATCTCTCGAAAAGTCAGATCTCAAAAATTGTGGTAAAATTTTCCTCCATTGGGCCGAGATTGTTGGATCTTCTTTAGCTTGTCACACGCGGCCTTGGCAGGTCCGAGCCAAAAAGCTCAAGGTCTTGGTAGATTCATCGGACTGGCTTTATCAAATTCAGGCGATGCATGAGGGAGAGATTTTGAAAAGAGTACAAGATCGAGTCGGGACCCAAACAATTCAAGAAATCACCTATGTTGTGAGCGATGGTGTTTAACGAAGAACGAACAACGAACGACGAGCGACGAGGATAAAGTGGCAAAGACAGTGGAAAAACGAGAGCGCTATGATGCGACGACGATCACCGTTCTCGAAGGTGTAGAGGCCGTACGCAAAAGACCCAGCATGTACATTGGGGACACGAGTGTTCGCGGCTTCCATCATTTGGTGTATGAAGTCGTGGATAACAGCATTGATGAGGCCTTGGCGGGTTTCTGTAAAAAGGTAGATGTGGTGGTTCACGCCGATGGAAGCCTTTCCGTCACGGACGACGGTCGCGGGATTCCTGTGGACATTCACAAAACCGAAAAGAAGCCGGCCGTAGAAGTGGTGCTCACGACCCTTCATGCGGGCGGCAAATTCGACCATGAGAGTTATAAAATTTCAGGGGGACTTCACGGCGTCGGTGTCTCTGTGGTCAATGCCTTGAGTGAGTGGCTGGAAGTGGAGGTCAAGCGCAACGGAAAAATTTATCATCAGCGCTATGAGCGGGGGAAAACTGTTTCCAAGCTCACGGTGATCGGCAATTCTAAGGCCACCGGGACCCAGGTTACTTTCAAGGCGGATGATGAAATTTTTGGAGAACTGGAATTTAATTTTGAAACCCTTTCCAATCGCCTGCGCGAACTGGCCTTTTTAAACAGCGGCATCGAAATCACCTTAAAAGATGAGCGCAAGAATCTTGATCGGACCTTTAAATACGACGGCGGAATTGTGAGCTTCGTGGAGCATTTGAATAAAAATAAAACGCTCATTCACAACAAAGTGATTTACGTACAAAAAGAGAAAGAGGGTTTTATCGTGGAAGTGGCCATGCAGTACAACGATGGCTACAGCGAGAATATTTTCTCTTATGCCAACAACATTAACACCATCGAGGGCGGGACTCACCTTTCGGGATTTAAGTCCGCGTTGACGAGAACCATCAATCAGTACATCAAGAAAAATGAGCTTCTCTTCAAGGGCGAAAGCCTGGATATTTCTGGCGATGACACGCGGGAAGGGATGACGGCTGTGATAAGCGTCAAAGTGCCGGATCCTCAATTTGAAGGTCAGACCAAAACGAAATTGGGCAACAGCGAGGTCCAGGGCATTGTCGAACAAATTGTGAATGAAGGGCTGGGCGGCTTTCTGGAAGAAAATCCCCCCACCGCTCGCAAAATTCTGGATAAAATTCTCACCGCTGCCCGGGCCCGTGAGGCCGCCCGCAAGGCCCGCGATTTGACGCGAAGAAAAGGGGCGCTGGACAGTGCTGCGCTCCCCGGTAAACTTGCGGATTGTTCAGAGACCGATCCCGCCCACTGCGAACTATACCTTGTCGAGGGCGATTCCGCCGGAGGCTGTTTTTCTGGAGACGTCAGGGTTGCTCTGGCGGATGGAAGGAATCTCTCCTTTAAGGAATTGGTGGAGGAGTATCAGAAAGGCATCAAGAATTACTGTTATACCCTGAATATAAAGGGCTCTGTTGAGATAGGTGAAATCCATGCTCCTCGTTTAACCCAAAGAGAAGCAAAAGTGATCAAAGTTATTTTGGATAACGACGAAGAGATTATCTGTACGCCAGATCATCTATTTATGTTGGCAGACAGAACTTTTAAGGAAGCACAAAATCTAACAGCAGACGATTCTTTGATGCCTCTTTATCAAGAGGATTCTATGGTGGGCGCGTGTCAGGTGGATTCGACCGAATACGATAAAATCCGTCAGGGTATAGGAGATGAGAACCGGTTAAAATACGGGACCCTTTCAACAAGATTTCTTGACGAGGATACTTATAAATTTATTGATTCCGTTTCACATTACAACCATCGGATCAAGGCTGTGATCGCTTTGGATGAATCTCTCGATGTGTATGACTTGGAGGTTCTAAGGACGCATAATTTTGCTTTAGCCTCAGGGGTGTTTGTTCACAACAGTGCGAAACAAGGACGGGACCGGCGATTTCAGGCGATTCTTCCCTTGCGTGGGAAATTGATCAATGTAGAGAAGGCGCGGCTGGACAAAGTTCTCAACAACAATGAAATTCGCATGATGATCACAGCTCTTGGAACGGGCATTGGTGCAAGCGATTTTGATATTTCTCGTTTAAGATATCACAAGGTGATTATCATGACCGATGCCGATGTGGATGGCGCTCACATTCGCACACTGCTTTTAACTTTTTTCTATCGGCAAATGCCTCAGTTGATTGAGAAGGGTTATGTGTATTTGGCCCAGCCGCCCCTTTATCGCGTCCGCCGCAAGAAGACGGAGCGCTATGTGGAAAGCGATTCTGAGATGAATAAATTCTTGATTGATTTGGGCTGCGAGGGGTTGATGCTTATGAGGCTTTCGGACAAAAAGGAATTCAATGAGAAACAAATTGCAGATTTGGCGAGTGCCTTGGTGCAATTGGAACATTGGGCTCTCTTGATCGCGAGAAAAGGGGTCCAGATCAATTCTTTCCTAAAGATGCGTCATCCCAAGACGCATGAGCTCCCGATTTATTTGGTGCGCGTTCAAGGGAAAGAACACTTTCTTTTTGATGATGCTGAATTGGCAAAATTTGTCGGGGAGGAAGAAAAGAAGGGCAAGAAAGAGGTGGAGGTGGTTACGGGGGATGGGAAAGAGGCGAAAGGCAGGGAGGCTGTTGAAGTATTCGAGCTTTTTGAGGCGCGTGAAATGGTCAAAATCCTTTCCAAGTTGGAAGACAAAGGTTTCGATATGAAATATTGCGAGGAGCGCTCAGAGAAACCCCTTTATCGCCTGAAGGAACAGGATCGGGAGGATGAAATTTTTTCGCTTCAGGAGTTGGCCTTAAAAATCAAGGAGCAGGGCCGCAAGGGGCTCTCGATTCAGCGCTATAAAGGTTTGGGAGAAATGAATCCTGAACAATTGTGGGAAACGACCATGGATCCTGAAAAAAGAACGGTGATGAAAGTGACCATGGAAGATGCGGTCGAGGCGGATGAAATTTTTACCATTCTCATGGGGGATCAAGTCGAGCCCCGGCGCCAATTCATTGAGGCCCACGCGCTGCATGTGAGGAATCTAGACATTTAAAAACCGTACATCGTTTTTAAAAGGTATTTTTATTTTTCGAAGTACGATGTTCGAAGTACGAAGTACGTTTAAAGGAGCGAAGCGACTGTGGCTGAAGAGAGCAAAAATATTTTTACGAAGAATGAAAAAATTGTCCCGATCTCCATCGAAGAAGAGGTGCGTAATTCCTATCTCGATTATTCGATGAGTGTGATTGTGGGGCGAGCCCTTCCAGATGTGCGGGATGGTTTGAAGCCGGTACATCGCAGAATTCTCTATGCGATGCGAGATTTGGGCCTGCTTCACAATCGCGAGTATAAAAAATCTGCTCGCGTGGTGGGGGAGGTTCTCGGCAAGTATCACCCTCACGGGGACCTTTCCGTATATGATGCCTTGGTTCGGATGGTTCAAGATTTCTCCATGCGTTATCCCTTGGTGGATGGACAAGGGAACTTCGGCTCTCTGGATGACAATGCCGCGGCCATGCGCTACACCGAGGTTCGGCTCACCGCCCTGGCAGAAGACATGCTGGAAGACATTGAAAAAGACACCGTGGATTTTCGTCCCAATTTTGATGAATCCGAACGTGAGCCCGTGATTCTACCTACCAAAATTCCAAATCTGATTTTAAATGGTTCAAGTGGGATTGCGGTTGGAATGGCGACCAACATCCCGTCCCACAATCTGAAAGAGGTAGTGGAGGCGATTAAATATTTGATTGATAGTCCGGGCTGTACGCTTGAGCAGTTGATGGAGAAGATACCAGGACCTGATTTTCCAACCGCCGGTATTATCTGTGGCCGACAGGGCGTCAAGGAAATGTATTCCACAGGGAAAGGCCTGATTAAAGTTCGTGCCCGGGCTGGCATTGAAGAGGTGAAGGGAGGTAAAGAAAACATTATTGTCACGGAAATCCCTTATACCATCAGCAAGGCCGCTCTCATCAAAACCATGGTAGAACTCGTGCAGGATAAAAGAATCACGGGGATCAGCGATATTCGGGATGAGTCGGATAAGGACGGCATTCGCATCGTGGTTGAGATCAAACGCGGTGAAAATGGCAAGGTGGTGCTGAATCAGCTTTATAAACACACACAGATGCAAACCACCTTTGGGGCGATTGTGCTCGCGATTGATCAGGGCCTTCCCAAAGTTCTTCCTTTGAAGGCTTTTCTCCAGCAGCATGTGGATTATCGTAAAACGGTGATCGTTCGACGATGCAAATTTGATCTTCAGGTGGCCGAGGATCGCGCCCATATTTTGGAAGGCTTCAAAATCGCCATGGCCCATTTGGATGAAGTGGTCAAGGTGATTCGAAAAGCGAAGGATCGCAAGGAGGCCTTTGAAAAACTGATGCTCAAATTTCGTTTAAGCGATCGCCAGGCCCATGCGATTTTAGAGATGCGCCTTTATCAACTCACGAATTTGGAAGTTGAAAAGATAGAAGCAGAGTATCTCGAGGTGATTAAGAAGATTGCGTATTTAAAAGGAATTTTGGCCAGTGAGAAGAAGGTGTTGGCCCTGATCAAAGAAGAGCTGGATGAACTAAAAGAAAAATATGGCGATGATCGGCGCACGCAATTTGTCGAAGACGAAAAAGAATTCCGAATCGAGGACCTCATTGCGGATGAAAGCACGATTATCACAGTGACGCACAGTGGATACATTAAGAGAACCTCACCCAGTTTGTACCGCCAGCAGCGCCGTGGCGGAAAGGGTGTTGCAGGGATGGAGGTGCGGGATGAAGATTTTGTGGAGGATCTTTTCACGGCGTCCACCCACGATTATCTTCTTTTCATCACTGAAAATGGTCATTTGTATTGGCTGAAGGTGTATGAAATTCCTCAGGCGAGCCGCCAGGCCAAGGGCAAGGCCATTGTGAATTTGATCGAGATGGAACCGGGAGAAAAATTAGCAACCTCTATCTGCGTTCGGGATTTTAATCAACCGCTCAGCTTGGTCATGGCCACACAAAATGGGGTGATTAAGAAAACACCGCTCAATGCCTTTGGCAATCCGAGGCGTGGAGGCATCATTGCGATCAAGGTGGATGGTAAAGACCGTTTGGTCAGTGCCCGCCTTTCAGGCCCTGATAGTGATTTGCTTTTAGCGACGCATTTGGGGCAATCCATTCGCTTTCACGCGAAGCAATTGAGAGACATGGGACGGGCCACGCAGGGGGTCAGAGGCATTCGATTAGGGAAAAAAGATTATGTGGTGGCCATGGAAGTGGTTCAGAAAGACGCGGCTCTTTTGATCGTGACAGAAAATGGCTATGGGAAAAGAACCTCTTTTGAAGAATACCGAATTCAGAGCCGTGGGGGCAAAGGCATTATCACGGTGAAAACAAAGGATCGAAATGGGCCGGTGGTGGGGGCCCTTTCTGTGGTGGAAAAAGATGAGGTGATGATTATCACCTCGATGGGCAAAATGATTCGCTCCCCCGTTTCCGATATTTCTGTGATTGGCCGAAACACCCAAGGGGTGCGCTTGATTAACATCGCAGGTAAGGACCAAGTCGTAGCCATTTGTAAAGTGATAGAGGATGGGGCTGAGGAAGGTACGGGAGAAGAAAATGCTGGAACTTAAATGGATTCGTGAAAATTTCCAAGAAGCTTTAACTTCCTTGCGCAAAAAATCCCCCTCTCTTGACCTAGACGATTTTATGCGTCTGGATGATGAAAGGCGAGAAGACCTTAAAGTCTTGGAGAATCTCCGCTCTGAAATGAACAAATCCGCCAAGGAAATTGGTCTCCTAAAAGGTCAGGGGAAAGACGTTTCGGACAAAATGGAAGCCACAAAATCGCTTTCCCAAAAAATTAAGGATTTTGAGTCAAAAGTGGTAGAGTTAGATCAAATTATACATTCAAAACTACTTAATATCCCAAATAAACCTCATTCCACAGTCCCTTTTGGAACAGGGGATGAGCAGAATGTAGAGGTGAGAAGTTGGGGAAATAAACCTGAGTTTGACTTTAAAATCCTTCCTCATTGGGAAGTGGGAGAGAATTTGGGCATTTTAGATTTTAAAAGGGCTTCTAAAATTTCAGGAACCGGTTTTATTGTTTTTCGGGGTTTGGGGGCGAAACTTGAGCGGGCCTTGATTCAATTCATGATTGATCTACATTGTCAGTCCCACGGCTACGAAGAGGTATCCACCCCTTTTGTGGTGAATCGCAAAAGCATGACCGGAACGGGTCAACTTCCCAAACTTGAGAAAGACATGTATTGTCTGGAGGAGGATGATCTTTTTCTTATTCCGACGGCCGAGGTTCCTGTCACCAACCTTTTCATGGATGAAATGCTTGAAGAAAAGGATTTGCCTATCGGACTAGTGGCCTACAGCCCTTGCTTCAGGAGAGAGGCAGGCTCTTATGGAAAGGACACGCGGGGCATGATCCGTGTCCATCAATTCGATAAAGTGGAAATGGTTCGTTTTGTTCAGCCTGAAAAATCCTATGATGAATTGGAAAAGTTGGTCGGTCATGCTGAAGAAGTGCTTCAAAAATTAGGCCTTCATTATCGGGTGAAACTTCTTTGCTCCGGGGATTTGAGTTTTTCCGCCGCCAAATGCTATGACTTAGAGGTTTGGGCCCCGGCGCAAGAGCGGTATTTGGAGGTTTCTTCTTGCAGCAATTTTGAGGACTTCCAAGCCCGGCGTGCAAATATCAAATACCGACGAATGACGAACGACGGGCGGCGAACGACAGAATATGTTCACACCCTTAATGGCTCTGGCATTGCCTTGGCCAGAACCGTCGTTGCCATTCTCGAAAATTTTCAAACACGGGACGGAAAAATTAAAATCCCTTCTGTTCTGGTCCCTTACATGGGTGGCATGACTCAAATCGGTTAATAGAAATCAAAATGACAATGCAAATATCAAATCTCCTATTATTTGACATCCCCTTTTCTAAATGTTATTTTAAATCTGGAGAGAGGTTTGACGGGGGAATCCATGTCTATGTTTGCACATCGGGAAAAGAGGGCTCATCCCAGAATCCCCTTTTGGACCAAGGTTAAAGTTCATTGGGCGCATCCTCAAAATGGCTATGTCGAGTCAGAAACGCTGGGTGTAGAGAACATCAGCCCTGGCGGTATTTTGGTGGAAACCTCAAAGGCCTATCCTGTAAATATTCCGTGTGAAGTTTTCGTACGGAAGGACTCTCATTCTGATGAAATCATTCTCCCGGGAACGGTGATCAGATCTGTTTCGAGTCGCAGGGGATCTTTTTTTGACACGGGCATCTCTTTTCCCACTCTGTCTCCAGAGCAAAAAGTTTCCCTGGACGAAATCATCAAGTTGTATACCTCGGCATCTTAAAAGCAGGGATTAGGGCATAGGGCTTAGGGAAAAGAAAATAAATAAAAAAACCCTCCTTACTCCCTAAACCCTACACCCTATGCCCTAATCCCTGCTTTTTAAAGGAGGCGTGGCAGAGCGGCCGATTGCACCAGTCTTGAAAACTGGAGCATCCGTAAGGGTGCCAGAGGTTCAAATCCTCTCGCCTCCGAATCCTATTTTGCTCCAAGGTGAATTTAGGCTTTAAAGAGTAAGGAAGGGAGTTGTGTACAGAGAGAAGGTTTAATTAAATAATTTTTATGGCGACAAAAATTGATTTAGTAAAAGAAGACAAAACATATTTTACGGCCAAGACAAACCCGCAGATTATTGAATTTCCAAAAGTTTCTTACCTGGCAATTGAAGGAAAGGGTGAGCCGGCAGGCAAGGCATTTATCGAAGCAGTTCAAGCCCTTTATCCCCTTACCTATGGCGTAAAAGGTTTATGCAAAAAAGAAGGCAGAGATTTTGGCGTTGCAAAACTGGAAGGTCTTTGGTGGGTAAAATCAAACAGGCCAGCATTGGAAGTTCCTCGTAAAGAATGGTATTGGAAACTACTGATTCGTCTACCTGATTTTGTTACTTCTGAAATTGTAGATAAAGCGAAGCAGGAAGTTATAAAAAAGAAAGGAATTGATTTGCTCAAAGAAATTAGGTTCGAGCAAATATCTGAAGGGAAATGTGTTCAAGTGTTACACGTTGGCCCATACTCAACCGAACCTGAAACGATTGAAAAAATGAAAAAGATGATGAAGGAAAATGATTTAACCGAAAACGGTTTTCATCACGAAATTTACTTATCTGACCCAAGAAAAACACCTTCACAAAAAATGAAAACTATTTTAAGACAACCTGTAAAATAATATGCAATCAAAAAATTAGCGTTCATATACACACCGCCGTATACCACTCTATACAATCGTAAAATCAGTAAATACGTACTCTCAGAAAGAAATTGATTGGGTGGAGGAGCGGGAGGGCATTTTGTATGGGTATGAAATGAAATGGGGGAATAAAATGGTTCAACCTCCCTCCGATTGGAATAAGGCCTATCCTTCTGCACATTTTTCGGTTGTCAATTCAGATACCTTTCTCGAATTTATTGTATAATCTAAAAATTGAAAAGGAAGGGTGGCTGAGTGGTCGAAAGCGCGAGTCTCGAAAACTCGTGTTCCGCTTGCGGGACCGTGGGTTCGAATCCCACCCCTTCCGATTTTGATATTTTATTTCACGCACTATCTTCTGTTTTTAAAGGAGCTAACACATGGCTTTATTCGTAAATAAAAAAGATGCAGTAGATCGCCGCAGGAAAGACCGTGTGGGATTTCACGTTCCTATGAAGTTATGGATTTCATCTAGAATATCTCATTCGAATGAAGAAACTTTTGAAGTGATAGGAAAAAATATAAGCGAGGGAGGAATTCTCATTCAATCTTCCCAGAATTTTCCTCCCCTTTCTCCCTGTCGGTTAAGAATGCAAACAGCATTTAAACCAGAGGGTCTTTGGTTAGAGGGCATGATTGTTTGGACACAGCAGAATGAAGAAGATGGAATGTGGAAAATAGGTATTGCCTTTGTGAATCTTGGAAAAGAAGCAAGAGTTGTGCTTCGCAAAATTGTGGCGTAAAATACAGGGACTAAAAGCAGGGATTAGGGTGTGGGGCTTAGGGATGTAAGGAAATTATTTATTTTCTTTTTCCCTAAACCCTATGCCCTAATCCCTGCTTTAAAAGGAGAGGTCGCATAGCGGTCGAGTGCGCACGCTTGGAAAGCGTGTATACCGCAAGGTATCGAGGGTTCGAATCCCTCCCTCTCCGCCAATTGGAAAATGTCTTTGTTGGCTCGCCCTCTGCGAGGGCTCGCCAGCCGATTTTAAGCGCAAATATGAATAAAATTAATCTCAGCGATTTTTCATCAACGGATACCAAGATTAAATATGCTTGCGCAAAACAAACAATTGCCATCTCAAAGGACAACCCGTCAGAGCTTTATCCTGATTTTGATTTTTTTGCGAAGCTTCTTGATAGTCCAAACAGTATATTTAAATGGACAGCGATTCAAATAATCGGATATTTATCTCGCGTTGATAAAAAGAAAAAAGTTGATAAATTACTGCCCCGACTTATTGATTTTTTGAACGGTGGCAAAATGATTACTGCTAATAACACAATTCTATGTCTGTCGGAGATTGCTTTGAACAAACCTGAATATCAGGATAGAATTATTAACGAACTGCTAAAAATTGAAAACTACGATTACGAAACAGCCGAATGTAGAAATATCGCTTTAGGAAAGGTGATATTGGCTTTGGGGAAGTTTAAGGGTCAGATTAAGAATAAAAAAGAGGTATTGAATTTTCTTGAAAAACAAACCGGGAATACCAGAAATGCAACCAAGAAAAAAGCGCATGAATTGTTAGGCAAGCTCAAAAAATAAAAGAATTTGCCGCCAAACCGAGCAAATCTCGGAGTTCCGCTAAAAGCGGAACTAAAAACTTGAAATCGTCTAATCCGAAAGGGTTGCTTCCGCAGGCGGGCGGAAGGGGGGTTTGCGGGGAATTCCGCCCGCCCTACAAATTTTGGGTGAAATCTGTTCGAATTTTTTCGAACGCACACCGCCAGTTAGAAAAGGTTGTGATTGACATCGCTCCGAATATATCGGATAATTTCGGAGTATGATCCGTAGATTGCAAAACCTTCATGAAAACAATAGCTTTTTCCTGTTCGGTGCTAGGGGAACTGGGAAAACGACGCTTTTGGAACAACATTTCTCCAAGAAGGATGCTCTTTGGATTGACCTCCTTACGGATGCCGATGAAGAGCGTTATGGCCGCCATCCCGATGAACTCATTCGCGTTCTGGCTACAAAAAAGTATCGGCGGGTAGTGATCGACGAGGTTCAAAAGGCACCCAAAATTTTGGATGTTATTCACCATGAAATGGAGAAAAACAAGGCCATCCAATTTATTTTAACGGGCTCCAGCGCCAGAAAACTGAAGAGGGGAGCTTCCAATCTCTTGGCGGGGCGTGCCTTCACTTACCATCTTTTCCCCTTGGTGCACGCGGAGTTGGGCGAGGCTTTTCATCTCCGTGACGCCCTAACCTTTGGAACTTTGCCTAAACTTTTGGAGTATTCCGCTCCGGAGGAGAAAAATGATTTTCTACGTGCCTATGTCAAAAACTACTTGAGGGAAGAAATTCAAATCGAACAGTTGATAAGACAATTGAATCCCTTCAGGAATTTTCTGGAAATTGCTGCGCAAGGCAATGGGACCATTATCAATTTTTCCAGAATTGCGAGAGAGGCTGGTATCGATGACAAGACGGTTGCCAACTATTTTTCTATTTTGGAAGACACCTTGATTGGGGTTTTACTGCCCCCCTTTCATCGTTCCGTTCGTAAACAGCAGAGGGAATCCCCAAAATTTTATTTCTTCGATACGGGTGTGGTTCGTGCCCTCGCTGGAACATTAAGAGTGGAACTTCTCCCTCAAACCTTCGCTTTTGGGAATGCCTTTGAACATTGGGTGATCCTGGAGTGTTTTCGTTTCAATGAGTATAAAAAATTAGATTATAAATTTTCTTATTTGATGACAAAAGACAACGCCGAAATTGATCTTATCATACAACGTCCCGGAGAGACCGACTTGCTTGTGGAAATAAAATCGACCCATCGTGTGATGGGGGAGCATCTTTATTCCCTGAAGCGATTTCAAAAGGATTGGGATTGTACCTGCGAGGCCCAAGTTTGGTCATTGGACCCCCTGGAGAAAAATATCGATGGCGTGGTCTGTCTCTATTGGCAAACCGCGATGCAGAAATATTTCGGGGTGTAGGTCATAAAAATGCAAAACCTATACCATACTCACAAGCTTACTCCTTGCAAATTCTGAAGTGAAAAGATATCATCCTGCCTGGGGTTTCTAAAAAAGGGGGGGGCCATGGCCGAGACGGTTGCCTACCAGTCTTTCACACGACAAGAACTTGATTCGAAAGAAGCATGGGATTTCTCGTTGAATGAGCTTCGGTCTGAGGAAAAATGGGTACTCCCCCAATGGTTTATCCTCTATACGCGGTCTCGACATGAGAAATTTTTGGAGCTTCAGCTTCGAAGAAGAGAAATAGAAACCTTCCTTCCACTTCGTAAAATTCAAAGGGAATGGTCTGATCGTCGGGTGACGATTGAAGAGCCTTTGTTTAGAGGTTACATTTTTGTTCATATTCCCCTTTATCAGAAGGAGAGAGTCCTCAATTTGAAAGGTGCTGTCCGTTTGGTGGGTTCCTCTTCGGGCCCCATTCCTGTAGAAGCGTCTCAGATGATGGCGGTCAAACGCTTTATGGAAGAAGAAATCGTGGTGGATCCCTATCCTTATTTAAGAGTCGGAGAGATGGTTCGCGTAAAAGGAGGTCCTTTTAAAGGTGTGGAAGGATTTATTGTTCGCAAGGATAAAAGGTGTCGCTTGGTGATTTCCTTTAATTTAATTATGAAGTCGGTTTCGATAGAAATGGATGAAGCTTGGGTGGAGCCGCTTTAGAAAAGCAGTTGTGGGGGGTGAGTCGTGAGTAAAAATAAAATACCTTTAAAACTCACGACTCACGACTAAAAATCAAGTTGAGGGCAATACAAACATCAAAGAATAAAAATGTAGGCCATGCCCCTCGCCAGAAAAGGGATGTGACTGAAAGGGCGGAGCTCTGTCTTCATCTTATGAAGTCAGTGAGCTAGGTATGAAACAAGTTTTTGATATTGCAATTGTAGGAGCAGGTGTAGTCGGCTCTGCCTTGGCGAGAGAATTGGGTCAGCGTTTTGGTAAAGTGCTTCTCTTGGATAAAGAAAACGCGGTGGCCTTCCACACCAGTGGTCGTAACAGCGGGGTGATTCATTCTGGATTTAATCAAAAGCCTGGGACATTAAAGGCACGACTTTGTGTGGAGGGGAGTCGTCTCACGCGCGAATACTGTCGAGAGAAGGGAGTTCCTTGCAAAGAAGTCGGGACTTATGTGATGGCGATGGAGGAATCGGAGCTGAAAAGGCTTGAAGAGTTGAAAGCGCGTGGAGAAAAAAATGGGGTTCCGGGACTAGAGATTCTTTCTATAGAAAAAGTGCATGAACGTGAACCGCGTGCTTTGGGACTTACCGCTTTGTTTTCTCCGACAGGAGCGATTGTAGATTCTGTGAAATTGGTTCAGAGCTTGGTGCAAGACGCTCAAGAGAGAGGGGTGGTTTTACGATTGGGCGAGGAAGTAAAGAGAGTGGAAGAGGGAAAAGAGGGTGTATGTCTTTTTACGCAAAAAGATCGCTATGATGCCAAGCTTCTCATCAATTGTGCAGGGCTCCACGCGGATCGCTTGGCGCATTTAATGGGATTGGGCCGTGAATACGCTATCACGCCTTTCCGTGGAGAATATTTTGAAGCCAATGGAACTTGCGCAAAAAAAATTCATGCGATGATTTATCCTGTGCCTCATCCTGAATTTCCCTTTCTAGGGATTCATGTGACTCCCACGGTTCATGGGACAATCATTTTAGGGCCCAATGCGGTGCTGGCCGCGGGGAGAGAAGCCTATGGGCGGTGGTCTTTTAATTTTCGGGATGTCTTTCGAACCCTGTTTCATGGCGGATTTCTCAAGGCCTTTTTTAAAAATTCTTTGCTCAGGAAAGTGGCTTGGCATGAATTAAAGAATTCGTGTAGCAAGCAGCATTTTTTTAGGGAGGCCAGTCGTTTGGTTGAGGGGTTTCAAATTGAAGATTTTAGCTTGGCCAAACGCGTGGGAATTCGTCCTCAGTTGATTCGAAAGGATGGTCAGTTTGTGGATGATTTGGTGATTGAACAAACCCCCCATTCTCTTCATCTCTTGAATGTGGTTTCGCCTGGGATGACGTCGGCCATTCCTTTTGCCCAGTGGCTTTCCAAGGGGATTGACAATGTCCTTTGCTGGAAATGTCCTTGGCAAGAGGCAGCGTGACAAAAATGTTGATGGGGCTTCAACAGGGTCTTCTCGATCAGATTTTGAAGTTGCTGAGCGGGTGTCAGGAGGTTGAAAAATTGGTTCTTTACGAGTCGAGGGCAAGGGGAAATTTCACTGCAACGTCGGACATTGACCTGGCGATTTTCGCAAAAGGTTGGCATGATCGGGAGCTGAATCTTCTGAAGCATTCTCTGAATGAATTTGTAAAAACCCCTCTTAAAATTGATAAAGTTGATTCTAAGCGACCAAGGAATAGAGGTGAGCACCCCTCGGCTTGTGATTAAAGAGGCGTTGCAGGCAAAGATTTTAAAGGAGGGGGATGGGTGGATTGATATGCTAGAGGACCGCAACAAAACTTCTCATATTGACGATGAGGAAGAGGCGAATGTGATTTACCGGAAAATCAAAGAAAATCATGCAGGGCTTTTAAAGGATCTTGAAGGCGCGCTTAAGGATTGGGTGAGATCATGTCTGATCCAGTAGCCATGGCTGCTTTGAATGTCGAGGCACAAAATAAAAACGCTATCCCCAAAATCACCATTCGTCCTTCCAAGGGATGGGTGCCCATTGATTGGAAGGCCTTGTGGGATTTTAGGGAGCTTCTCTATTTTCTGATCTGGCGGGATATCAAGGTCAGGTATAAGCAAACAGTATTGGGGGCTCTTTGGGCGATTATCCAACCTTTTTTTAGCATGGTGGTGTTCACTATTTTCTTTGGAAAAATTGCCCGCCTTCCCTCAGACGGTGTTCCTTATCCTATTTTTTCTTATTCAGGGCTTCTTCTTTGGACCTATTTTTCAGGGGCCCTTTCTCACTCAGGGGCGAGCCTCGTGGGGAGTTCAAACCTCTTGACCAAGGTGTATTTCCCACGACTTGTGATCCCTCTTTCAGCCACTCTTTCGGGATTGATGGACTATGCCATTGCGGTGGTTATTCTTCTGGGCATGATGTTTTACTACGGCTTTGCCCCAAGCGTGTCTCTTCTCATGCTCCCCGCGATTGTTTTCTTCTCGATGATCGCTGCGACAGGATGGGGGCTTTGGCTTTCTGCGCTCAATGTGAAATACCGAGACATTCAATACGCGCTTCCCTTTTTCATTCAGTTGATGCTCTTCGCAACGCCGGTCATTTATCCCGCTTCAATGGTGCCCGAAAAATATCGCTGGCTTTTGATGCTCAATCCCATGAGTGGTCTGATTGAAGCCCATCGGGCGTGTTTCCTCGCACATCAACCCATTCACTGGGGTTCTTTGGGAATTTCTGTCGCGGTAGCAGTGGCTATTTTTATCGGCGGACTTTTTTATTTTAGAAGAACAGAACGTTTTTTTGCGGATGTGGTGTAAAAGGACATGGGGCAAATTTTCTTTACATCTTCTTCAGAATAGTGTACTCTTATTATGTACATATTTTGGGAGGAGGGCGATCATGAATATCAATGTCAAAGAGGCGAGAAGTCAATTTGCTGCCTTGTTGAACCGGGTTCAGGAAGGGGATGAGGTGAGTATTCTTCGTCATGGTAAGGAGGTAGCTCGTCTCATTCCTCCTCAAAGAGGAGTTCGGCATCTGCCAAGTCTAAAGGCGTTTCGCTCGACGATTCGAATGAAGGGTGAACCTTTAAGCTCTCTTGTGATTCGAGCCAGAGGTGAGGAACGCTGTTAATGTTTTATATCGATACGAGCGTTTTGGTCGCCTATTATTGCCCTGAAGCTTTGAGCGATCAAGTGGAGCATTACCTCATGAGGGGACAATTTGTTATCAGCCCTTTAACGGAGGTGGAATTATTTTCAGCGGTGTCGAGAAAGATTCGTGAAGGACAAATGCATTCCACGGATGGGAGACGGGTTCTTGCAAGATATCTTTCTCATGCGGAAGGAAATTTTTATTTGAAGGTCTCCATTGATTCTCACCATTATCGGCTGGCCAGAGATTGGCTTGGAGAGTTTAGTACGCCTCTCAGAAGTTTCGATGCGCTGCATTTGGCCGTAGCGGTATCGGAAGATTTAACCCCCTTGACCTCGGACAGAGCTTTTTCAAAATCCGCAAACGCATTGGGAATCAAGACGGTGTTTTTGGGAGTTTGAAACCACTAACGACGATACGAGCGTAGAAGAGGGTATGAGATGCCAGAAATAAGCAGGTTTCTTGGGATGGTTATTTGTATGTACTTCAATGATCATTCTCCTCCTCATTTTCATGTTCAATACAATTGGTTTAGGAGGGCATAAAAATGTATTGGGTTGTCAAGGCAGAATATGTAGAGAATTTTAAAATAAGGGTTTTTTTTGCGGATGTGGTGTAAAAAATGGGGTCAATTTGCTTCTTTGCTAAATCGAGTCCAGGAATCTGATACATGCTAAAATGCTGTGAGGGAGGTCTGTGTATGAGTATATTTAAAGTCAATGTGATTGCGCTTCATCCATCTGATTTGAAAAAGAGCACCTTGCCTCTTGAGGTGCTCGTAGATACAGGC
>JACPWU010000043.1 GCA_016196885.1 Chlamydiota bacterium
AAATGGCTTATGTCATCACGGAAAAATGTTTAGGCGAGCGCTATGCTTCTTGTGCCTCGGTTTGCCCAGTGGAATGCATTCATCCCGGCGATTATCAAGGCAAAGAGTTCATGATTATTGATCCCGAAGTCTGCATCAGTTGCGGGCTTTGTCTTCCGGAATGCCCCATCAATGCCATTGTAGATACAGAGGATCAGGATCCTACATGGGCCAATATCAATAAAGAACTGACGCCCTCTTTCAAGGGGAACCCTCCCGCTACCGAGAGACCCCGAAACGATCCACCGAAAAGACCGGATAATAAGCTTGTACAATAAGGATAGTGGACAGCGTAAAGCGTTCAGCGGTCAGAAAAAAATTCTCGATTTCGAAGTACATGAACTGAACGCTGTACGCTAAAGGCTGCACGCTTTTTCACTCTTGTCTTAACGCCCGGGCCATTTCAACCTGGGAAGCGGATCGAGCTGGAAATATTCCGCCGACAATTCCCATCACGAAGGCAAATCCAAAGGCCGACAGTAAAATGGAAAATGTGACTCGAAACTGAAAGGTGATGTCCCAAAACATGGGACTCAAGGTGGTGATGGAAATTCCATTCACAATCAACCCCATCAAGGATCCTGTCAATGCCCCAAAAAAGGCAATGATGCATGACTCAATTAAAATAGCGACCAGAATATTGCCTTTCGTGAAACCCAAAGATCTTAAGGTGCCAATCTCTTGAACGCGTCCCGCCACCGCAGCGTACATCGTGTTCATTCCTCCAAAAACGGCTGCAATGGCCATCAAGATTGCCACGAGATTTCCCAAAATATTGATTTGGGCCAAGGCTTGGCTTTGCTCCTCGTAATACCCAATTTCCGTAAGGGCCTTGACATGAAGCCTCGTGTCATCTGAGAGCTTCTTGATGAGGGTCTGAATCTGTTTCGGATCTTTCACTTTGAGGGTCACACAAGAAATCGTCTCTTTTTTTTGATCTGCCAAAAGTTCATTCAAGTCCATCCACATTTCAGAATCGTAAGACGTGCCTCCTGCCCCCAAAATGCCGACCACCGTCCATTCTCCGCGACCCAATTTAATTTTATCCCCCACGTGATAGCCCATTCTTTTGGCGACAGCCTGACCTAAAAGAACCCCTCCCCCTGCCACATTCTGGGTTCCTTCAATGATTCTCACCTTGTCATACACCCAAAAAGCCTCTGGAAGAATTCCTCGCGTCCGCGTAGACTTTCTCTGACCCTGAACATTTTTCATCGGGACTGGGATGGCGATGTGATATTCAGCAGAGACACATGACTTTCCTTCTGGCATCGTTTTAGCCTCTGGGATCGCCCTGAGCTCAGTCAAAATTTCCCGATCCAAAACGCTAAATTCCGTGGCGACACTGCCATCCCGCATCAAAACAATATTATCGGGAGAGCCCGTGGAAACCATGGCCGATCGAATGCCTTCGGTGAAGGCCATCAGGCAAATGAAAATGCCGACGGTAAGACCCATTCCCAAAATGGTCATCACCGTCGTGACCCGACGCACCATTAAATTTCTGTAGCTGTATTTTAAAGGGAGAGACATTTGTCACCCATTTTGATCTTTGTCATCATAAACTTTCGTCTACTCAAGTGGGTAAAAACAGTCAACAGTCCACAGTCGATGGTCGATAGCTTTAAAGGAATTATTTATTAGGCATATGCACTCGATTCCCCTTTGTAGTCGCCCGATTCATCGGGCAAACCCACGCAAGGGGCACAGCCCCATGAATCGGGCGACTACAACTTCTTGCCATGGCGCTTGCTATCTAAGGGGCATCAAGTGCATATGCCAATTATTTATTTCTATGGACTGTGGACCGTAGACTATGGACTTATTTTCATTCTTGATTTTCACCTATCCCACTCTTCTTAATGTGTTCGAAATGGATAATTGGGCCGCATGAAAAGCGGGGACAAGACCGCTCAAGAGCCCAATCATCATGGCAATCGCAATGCCCACCGCAAGGGTTGCGGGATTCACCACAAAATAACTGAAAGGTCCCAGCCTCAAAGAAACCCCATAAAATGCAAAAAAGAAATAGGCCCCGAAAGAACCCAAGGTCCCGCCCAGAGAGGCGAGCGTCACAGATTCACTTAAAATGAGTGAAAGGACCAGGCGTCGCGTGAAACCCAAACTTTTGAGAACTGCAACCTCTCGAGAACGCTCCCGCATAGACATGGCAATGGCGTTAGCTGTAATCGAAACACTGGAAATAATCACCAAAAAAGAAATGATGCGAATAATCCATTCAATCGGTCCAAAGGATGACATAAAATCGCTGAAGGCCGCTTTCTCTGTAAGCGTCTCCGTTTGGACAGGGCGATTTTCAAACATTTTATCAATGGCAGAGCTGATGCGCGGGATCATGTCTCGACTGGCAATTTTTAAAGTGATGCTGTGGGCAATTCCAGGTTGTCCCAAGACCTCACTCAGATAATCGAAATGGAGTAAAATATTGTCGGCCGCAATTCCACTGGGAACCTCCCCTACAATTTTCACTTCCATCCGGGCATTCACATTCGCAGCATCAACAGTCACCATTTGCCCCACTTTCCAACCATACCGGTCCATCACTTGCTTACCCACGAGGGCCACCGTTCTCTCTGTCTTTTTAAAAGCGTCTCGCTCGTCTTGAGGAATTTCTCGAAAATCCTTTCTCATCCAATCAATTCCCTGCGGAACAATGGAGATTGTAAAAATCGGCTCCTCCCCCTCTTTCTTCGGTTGAACAATCACGAAAAGATTCGTGGAGAGATCTAAAACCCCCGGAACTTTTCGAATTTCATCCACATAAGCCAAAGGAACCCCGCCATTCATAAAAGTGGAGTGTTTGTCCCTGACGACCAAAACGAGGCTTTGTTCAGATTCATGAATGAAATTTTTCAAGGTGCTTAAAATACAATCGAGCGCACAAAAGAGAAAAAGAGAAATGGCAATATTGAGAAACGTGAGAAGACTTCTTTTTTTACTCCGAAAAATATTGCGAAGGATAAAGCGAATAAAGCGCATTAAAAACCTCAACGTTCAGCGTACAAACCATCCATTGTCAATTCTCAATTATAAATTGACGAAACGCTTTCTACTAAAGCCCCCTTCTCCAAATGCAATGTCTTCTTCGCATAGGCGGCAGCCTTGGGGTCATGCGTCACCAAAAGAATGGTTTTTTTAAATTCTTGGTTCAGGGCTTCTAAAAGTTTCATCACCTCGGTCGCTGATTTCGCATCCAAATCTCCGGTCGGTTCATCCGCTAAAATAATCTTGGGATCCGCCACAATGGCTCTGGCAATGGCAACCCGCTGTTCTTCTCCCCCGGAGAGCTGGCTGGGTAAATGCTTGGCCCTTTCTTCCAGACCCACGATCTTTAAAGCCGTCATGACTCGATCCGATCGATTTTTTTTTGACATTTTCATCAGCAAAAGAGGAAGCTCTACATTTTCAAAAGCCGTCAAAACAGGCACCAAATAATAAAACTGAAAAATAAATCCCACACGGCGACATCGCCAAGAAGCCAACTGAGATTCGTTCAAACGTGCGATATCTGTTTCCTGGACCCAGATTTCTCCGGTGGTGGGATGGTCAATGCCTGCAATGAGATTCAACAAGGTGGATTTTCCAGATCCCGAAGGGCCCATCAACGCAACAAACTCGCCCTCTCCCACGGAAAGCTGAATATTTTGCAAGACATGCAAACGCTCACTTGCCCTCATAAATTCCTTGCTCACATTCTTGAGTTTAATCATACCCTCCACATTCATAACTCTCTCACTTTCACGGAACTGCCGTCTTGAATCGGTTTTGAACTGTTCACAATCAATATATCTCCTTCTTGAAGGCCTTTTTTAACAACGATTTCTTGTCCCTTTGCTTCTCCCAATTCAACCTCCCGTAAAATAACTTTCCCATCCTGAAAAAGAAACACGTGGGGACTCCCCTCTTGATGAATGGAACCTGCAGGAACTAAAATTTGCCGTGATAAATTTTCTGCCGAAACTTCTTTCTCGGCTAAAAAAGTGATTTTGGCACTCATCTCGGGTTTTAATTTTTCATCGGGATTTAAAATTTTAACTTTGGCCTGGACGGTCCCCTTCTGACGATTGGCCAAAGGTGCAATTTCTTCCACTCGGGCCTGGTAGGTTTTCCCTCCTACGGCGTCTACGGTCACAACAGCCCCCTGTCCCAAATAAACATTGCCCACTTCGGATTCCGAAATATCTACCTCCACCTGAAGATGGCTCAAATCCGCAATTTTATAAACACCTGTCTCCTTGCCTGCTTGAAGCTCTAAATTGGGATTCACCACTTCACCTACCTCAGACATTTTATCCAGAATCACGCCGTCGATGGGAGAAATGATTTGAGTATTTCTCCACTGGGCCTGGGCCAGAGAGGCCTGAGCCTTTTTCACCTCAAAATCGGTATGGGTGCGATCATATTCAGAGAGGCTGATGATTTTTTCCGCAATCAATCCTTTGGCTCGCTTTAAATTGGCCCGGGCCTCTCTTAAATTGGCCTTGGCCAATTTCCATTGGGCCGCAAGTTCATCATCCTCGAGGCGGGCCAACAACTCTCCCTTTTTCACTTTGTCTCCCTCTTCAAACAAAAGTTCCTTGAGGCGTCCTGACGTTTTGGGCCCAACCACCGTTTGAGTCTTAGAAATGAGATAACCCCCTCCCGTTAAAAGAGGCACATGATTGTAAGGATGAGAAACTGTGACCTCCCGTACTTCTACGGTGAGGGGACGATGCCTTTTCAGAAATCCAATAGCAGCGGCGAGGACAAGAACGGCAAAACCCACCCCCACCCACTTCCATGGAAAAGGTTTGGAGGGTGTTCGAAGAGGCGTACTTTCAGAATCTTGAATCACCAGACTCTTTAAGGCATTTTTTCTAGATTCTTCGGTGGACTCGTTCATAGGGGGAGATTATAGCAGAGACAGCGTACAGCGTACAGCGTTCAGCGGACAGCACTAGCGTACAGCGGACAGCGTTTAGCGTTCAGTAAAAATAAATCCACTCCTTATAAACTGTCCGCTGAACGCTGTACGCTGTACGCTATTTAAAGGTATCCTTTCTCCCGATACCACTCTCCCGTGCGTTTCAAGCCTTCTTTTAAATCGACCTTGGGCTGATAGCCTAATTCTCTCTTCGCCTTTTCAATGCTAAAGGCCCGGTTCTGACGAAACCAATCCACGCGGCGGCGGAAAATAGGAGGATCTATTCTTAAAGGCTTGTAAAGAATCTCACACCCCAGGGCGACCGTCCAAAGTGGCCAAAAGGGCAAGTGCTGAATCTTGAGCTTTACGCCCAGGCTCTGTGCAATCGCCAGAACCAGTTCGTTCAAGCTGTGATATTTTTCGTCCCCGATCAAATAAACCTCTCCATTTCCCCGATCCGAGGCCGAGGCCGCCTCAAAGGCATCTACCAAATTATCAATGTAAAGAGGATGATAATGAGCCTCTCCGCTCCCAAACATGAGAAAACGCCCCTGATTTACACGCTTAAATAGCATTAAAAACCGCTCGGGATCTCCAGGTCCATAAATCGCCGTGGGCCGCAAGGTCAGGATTTTGAGCCCCTTTCCTAAATATTCCTTCACCACCCGCTCCCCCTCATATTTCGTATATTGATAATAATCTTCGGGTGCAATGGGAGAATCTTCGGTGGCAGGTTCACTCCTCACATGACCATGGATGCCGCAGGTGCTACAATTGACAAATTTTTTCACGCCATATTTAAGAGCAGCCTCCATGAGATACCGCGTCCCTTCAACATTGACATCCCAATAGATCTTCTTGGGAAGATTCACTTTCCGAAACATGGCTGCCACGTGATAAACGACCTCGCAACCCTTCATCACTTGATCCACCAAGGCACGGTCAGACACACTGCCCAAATGAATCTCGGCCCCCATTTGATTCAATCCATCATAAAAGAGCCCCTTTTGATTATCAATCACGACCACGTGAGCCCCTCGCTTAATGAGCCGCCGCGTGAGGTGACTCCCCGTAAAACCCGTCCCGCCTGTGACCAAAATTTTCATCTTCATTCTCCTTAAAAATGATGCCGTTATATTAAAGGGTCGAGGGGCAGGGGTCAAGGGGCAAGGAAAGAAACGTCAAGAGCTTTGTTTACAAATATCTTCCACATATTGATCCAAAAAAGCCAGGCGTTTCTTAATCCACGCCCGCATTTCTAGCACGGCACCCTCATGGCTCTCACCCGCCGGCAAAGGCCATTTTCTAAAATTTTCCGCGACCCGGTCGTGAATCCGAGCCTCCACATCATCCATTCTTTTCATCAGAGATTCTTCCAAAAGAGGCCCCTCCTTGAGTTCCTTCCATCGGTCACGCAAAGCCTCTTTATAACCGGGAAGCTCTCGCATCAACCGCTCGAACAAATGATCCGACAATATCCAATCCGAAGGACCCCCAAAAGTCTTATCGTAATCCCAAGGCACAATGAAAAATTTCTGATTCACTCCCTTGTCGCGACAAATAAAAAGATTGTGCTGAGGGCCATCCACATTGTAAGCAAAATTGATCAAAATCTGAAAATCCATTACATTCTCAATGTCCATCAGCCCTTTCACCCGATGCTGAAATTCGTCTGTAGAAGCAAAACTCAAAAAACGAATAAATTCCTCATAAGGCCCCCAGTAGGCCTCATATTTTAAATCGGGTTCTTTTTGCTGGTAAGAATCTCTGCTTTCGTACTCAAAATTGGCATGCTTGCCCTTGGCCTTGTAAATCACACTGTGCGTTGAATCTTTTGAATGATAAGGCTTCAAACCTAGAACCGAAGCATTGACCTTCTCACAAATCTCATAAATTCCCTGATATTCTCCATTTAAAAAAATCTCGAGCAAGTGATGTTGGGGCGTATGTTCCGGATGTCCCTCTTTGGAAAAACTTCTAAACAAATCATAGGCCAATTGATTTTTCATAAAGGTGTGATCCACGTAACAAGACATCAGGATAAAATCAGTGGAGGGTTTGAAATTCCGATAGGTGAAAGGCGAGCGCAATCGAAGCTTGTAAGATTTTTTGGGATAATAAAGGGCTGTGTTTCCTCTCAACTTGATTTTTCCAGGGAGAAAAGGCGATTCCTTTGGGTCTAAATTCAAAAACTTGGCCAGGCAAGGAACGTACTGCCTGGAAAGGATGGGTCGGCTGGACAGAATTTGCAAAATGTCTAATTTTGATGAGGAAGGCAACACGATAAATCTCAGAGTTTTTACACCTTTCAGTTTTTCACAGGAAAGGTGAATCCGGATCATGACTTCTTTGGATCCTCCATTCGTAGGTCTCAAAACCTTCCCCTCATGATTGATCACAGAAGGGTCGCTCGATTCAAACTCCAAATGGACGCCATTCACCTCATCGAAAGAAAAATCTAAATTTTTAATAACGCCCTCTGCGCCAGGGTTGTCTCCCAAAAACATCTTTTCATTCAAACATTTTTCCACCCACTCGATCCGATGGAAAGGATCGTCTGGAATCTCTTCTCCCAACGCCTCAACAAGCTTCTTGCGATCCATGCTCACCCGATATAAGATCTCACGGCTGGGAACGGGTGAGGAGTGATCGCACAGGAAAAGAGGAACGTAGGTTTTGGCAAGATCATCATAGAGATGTAAAATTTCTTTCTTAAATGCGGGAATCCCTTTTAAAAAGGAAAGGATCTCCCAAGGCTCGTGTGAATCACCGGCATAACTGAAAAGTTCTTCATCTTGAAACTCATAAAGCCCTTGAAAAACACCATTCACCCAGACACCGCACATCTGGATTCCCAAGGGACTGCGATGATATTTTTTTCTCAAGGCCTCCTCCAAGAGAGGGCGTAAAATTCCATTTTCCTCTGGAGGAACAAAAATGATGTTCCGCATCGAAAAGGGAGGGCGCCTTCCCAAAAAACGAATCACAAATGTCTTCTGACCTGTAGGATACATGCGTCCCACATCCCCTGCCAATTCAATCTGAGCCTTGTATAAATGATTCTCCGCTTCTATCCGAATGGCTCTGGATTTCGAAATTTTAGAGGGGATGATGCCATGTGTCATACTCCAATCATGGGATTGATTGAGGGCCTTTAAATCTTGCTTTGACAAAAAAAGGGAGAATCGCTTAAGAGAGGTCTTGTGAATGCGGCTTTCTGGTTGAAAGGGGTTGAGCAAATCCAATCCCTTCACAGTTTCCCAGACAATATTTCTTAAGGCCCGCCACATTTTGAGTTCAAAGACAAGCTGAGGTTTAAACCGCCACGAGAGCGATCGAGTCGCCTTCGCCTCTTGAAGCACCTCTTCAGGCTGTAAGGCCCGACTTCGAATCACCACCTCATCCAGAATAAAATGAGAGGAGTGACCTTGCTCGCAGCTCCCGAAAATCATTTCATCCGGGCGTTGAAAAATCTCAGAGACAGGTCGTGACGATTTCAACACGCCATCTTCCCATAAAGAGGCCTGATGCCGTTCTAGATCCACCACGCAAGCCACATGCGTGAAGGCATGCCGATGAGATTGAAAGGGAGTACAAAGAATTTGCTCTTCCTGACCCCGCACCGGTACTCTGAAAAAAATCTTTCCCCCTTCAAACCAAACATCATGGAGAGATCCTTGCCAGTTGGAAATGAAGAGCTGCGGTTTTTTTAAATTTAAAATCTTCACCCAAAAAGAAAGGCTGTAAGATCCCTGCAGTTGTGAGAAGGTAAACCTTGTTTGAAGAAAATTGTTCAAACGTCCATAAAACCAGCGTGCCTGGCCGTATTTCCCACGGACAGACAGGATGCCTCGATTCACCGCTTTCTCATAGCCGATAGAATCAATCACCAGAGAATCGTCAAAGGACCAGCAGGCTGCGACTCCCGATTCTTTCAAATGACGGCTGATTTTGGTTTGGGCATGGCGAATTTTTTTATCTAAAATTTTGAAGAGGGAACCGCTGGTTTGATAGAAGAGAACGATCAGAAACAAAAGAACAAAAAATTTCAGCCATCGCCGTGGCTCAACAATTCTAGATCTTAAGCGAATAGAATGAAGAATGGACATTTTACCAGCCAGAATATGCGGACCTACCGAATCCCACCCGGACGGCTAAAGAAAACATGCGCGGTTTGGACTTCAAACAATTCCCTCATGTCCTTTTGAAGCTGGGCTACATCTTTCTTCAAACCGGTGAAAGAAAATTGAAGAGAGGTCTTCCCTTCCTGAGAGGAACTTGTTTCCAAAACGTTTCGAGAAGCCCCCGTTTGAAGATAAGATATAATTTTATCCAAATAAAGGCCCGCCTCCTGATCCTTGAGGGATAAGATCAAAATCCCATCCCTGCCATGATGCTTCCAAAAACGAATTCCCCGCCTTAAGAAAAGAGTAAGAATCGCAACCAAATATAAAATTTCAAGCAATTGGAACTGGAAAATGGCGCAGGTGATGGAAGAGGCTATGACCAACATGACAAACCCGACTTCTTCAGGCTCTTTGATGGGAGTCCGAAAACGCACAATGGACAAGGCACCCAAAAGACCCAGAGAGAGAGGGAGAGACATTTGAATTCCCAAAAAAAGCGTCGTGATGGAAAGTCCCAACAGCGGGAAGGCGCGATGGACCTGGCTCCCCGTTCCCCGATGTTCATAAAAATAGCTGTAAAGAAAACTGGCCAGGAGAGACGAGGCCAGAGACAAAAGAAGCGCCAAAATAAAACTACCCGGATCCATTTTATGGGCCACCTGTTGACTGATGGCCAACGTCTTAAAAATCTTATTCATGCAGGAACTCCTTGAAGAATTTGAGAAAGCATGGCCGCATATTTCGAATACCCTTGAGGACGGAAACCCAAGCGAACCAAATCCGTCAACCAAGGGATGTCCATTGTGTGATGTCCCTTCAATTCAAAGACAATCAGAGGAGCCAGGGTCTTCCCCAAAGAGGGGACCACTTCCTCATTGATCCAAGAGCTTCTGATTCGCACGTCCAGACTCACCCGAGCTCCCAAAGACGGGCAGACAAAGCGATGACGATCGTATTCAATCGAAAGGATCGGAAAAAGGGGACGGGGTATTTCCTGAAATTCTGCGAGATGAGTTTCCCCCCAATCTTTTAAAAAATCCACATCCCATCTTCTCAACCGCTCAACGGGAATGAAAAACTCTTTGCGAACTTTTTTCCCTGCCTGCCCCATTTTAGTCTTGACCTCTAAGAAAACCTTGACCTCCCTGAGCGAGGTTTTTGAAAGATCATCATACCAACGCAAACGCACCTTCGTTTTTTGATAATCTCCATGGACTTTCTCATCATACAAATCCAAACGGGGGGTGTCATAGTAAATGCTAAAAACCGTGCCCTGCGGATAGAGGGGATCCTTCAAACAAACATGCCGAAGCCAACCCAAGGCAAAATCTTGGGCACCGAAGGCTGCCACCCACTTTTGTTCTGACCGAAGAGGATCCATAACCCTTTATGAGGCGCGAAGGTATCACACACCCCTCTGTTCTTCAATCAGGGAGCCCCTTCATCTTTAGATCAGGGAATCCCCTAGTTAAATCAGGTCTAAAAGTTTATCTTTTCACCCCTTCCCCCTCAACCCACTGAATCGCATGACGAACCAATTCCGTCGCGTTATCCAATTTCATTTTTTCCTTAATGTTTTCTCGGTAGGTCTCCACCGTTTTCACACTCAAGTGCAATTGTTTGGCGACCTGACGTGTTGCAAAACCTTTTCCAATCATTTGAAAAACCTCCAACTCTCGATCGCTCAACCGTTCCACGGGAGAGACGCTTTTCTCAAAACGTCCCCCGATACTCTTTTCCAAAATCCGGGCCGTCATCTTTTGACTGACATAAACTTCGCCATCCACCACACAGCGAATCGCCACCAAAACCTTGCCGATGGCTTCCTCCTTCATAATATACCCCCTGGCCCCCGCCCGAAGGACCCGCTCTGCATACAACGATTCATCGTGCATGGAAAGAACCAGTATGGGAAGATCGGGATATCGGACTTTGATGTTTTTGATGAGATCAAGCCCGCTCATCCCTCTCAAAGAAATATCCACAATCACAACATCCGGACTCAAACGCTTGATGGCATCTAAACCCTGAGCACCCCCTTCTACATCCCCACACACCACCAAATCCTTTTCTTGATTGATCAATTGCGTCAACCCCTGTCTTACAACAGGGTGATCATCCACAACTAAAACTTTGATCTTACTAAGCTTTGTCCTCAAAACCATTTCTCCCACGTCCGTCTTCATGCCCATCTCTCCTTTTAACATTTTCCAAGGAACACGATACCAAAGTTCCCCCCTTTGCCATTTTTCCAATCTCCAAAGAGGCGTGAATCATTTCCGCGCGATACCGCATGATCCGGATACCCATTCCTTTGTGAGGGCTCAACCTCTTTGGAAATCCAACCCCATCATCTTTAACTTCCATCAAAAGTCTTCTCCCAATGTTCATCAACCGAATGGATATTTCAGAAGGCCGAGCATGTTTCACAGCATTGTAAACAGCCTCTTGGACAATCCGATAAAGATGGGTAGAAACCATGTTATCTTTGATGAGAATCGGACGATCACATTGGAAGAAACATTTCACATTGAATACTTTTTTAACATGCGAGGCCAATTCATCCAGGGCAGACATGAGCCCATGGGCCTCCAATTCCACAGGGTAAAGTCCCCGCGCCAAGCCCCGCGTTTCAATAACCGCTTGATTCACCAGCTCTACAATTTTTCTCATGTGAGACGCATGAGGGAGAGCCCTTTGAGTCAACTTTTTTTCCAGCACTTTTCCCATCAAGGCAATGCCCATCAATTGTTGAGATAATCCATCATGTAAATCCTGCCCGATCCTTCGCTGCTCCATGCCACTGATTTCCAAAATCTCTTTCTCCAACGCCCTACGCTCTTGAATCAACTGCCTCAACTGGTCGTTCGTGGCCCTCAACTCTGAGGTCCTTTCTTCCACTCTTTTTTCAAGTTGATCACGAGCCTCTAAAAGAGCCCCTTCCGTTTTTTTCAACTGGGTAATATCATTGTTGATTTCAAGAAAGGCAATGGGCTTCCCCTTTTCATCCCTCTGTAAGGTCCAACGGCTGGCCACAGTGACACGGGTCCCATCCTTTCTAAGATGCTTTAACTCTCCCTCCCAATAGCCTTTGCGAAGACAGACCTGGATGGCCGAATCCGCAGATCTGGGAAACAGGGTCTTCAAAAATGAATGCACGTGCATTCCCATCGCCTCCTCGCGAGACCATCCGTAAAGGCGCTCCGCCCCCTGATTCCAATAAGTGATTCGATCCTTCAGATCCCGAATCATAATGGTATCATTGGCAAAGTCAATCATCTGCGCATGCCGCCGCAGGACTTCTTCTACCCGCCGACGCTCATCAAATTCCTTCCGAATCGCCTCCCGAACCTCTTGAGGAACGTTTCGAGAGTCCAAATATTTTTCTAAAGGTTCCATAGAGACATCATTTCCTGAGAGCCTTGGCCATCAACATATATCCGCTTGTAAAAACAAGCTTATCCCATTGGCCCAAAAACCAAAGAATGGGATAAATCAAAGAATATATTTTAAACATTTTTTTATTTTTCTGGAGATCCTGCTCGCTCACCACCATCCCTTTTTGGGATTTTTCATTCTTCTTCAAAAGCCCCAAAAGAAAAGTCATCAGGGTATCAATCGCCTCTGAGAAAAATTTTGAATAGGTAAAACTCGCTACCAAGGTGAATGAATCCCCTAAAAGCCGTTCTAAACTTTCCCGGGTATAGCCGGGTCTGACATGGCCATGCCTTTCATCCGTTTGCCCAATCATCAGACGGAATTTTCGAAGCAAGGTCTCCTTCACATGAGGGACATTGATAATCAATTCCCCCCCCCGTTTCATCACACGAAAAAGTTCTTGGATGAAAGCCTGATCATCTTCAATGTGCTCTAAAAAATCCACAATCACCACGCGGTCAAACTCATGATCTAAAAAAGGGGTTTTTAATCCATTGATTTGATAAACAGGATCCCCTACCAACTCGCGAATACATTGAACGGACCTCTCGTCTAAATCCGCACTTTTCCAAGAGCCCCCCCTCTGACGCAAGAAGAAACTCACCACCCCATTGTCAGACCCAATGTCCAAACAGGAAAGACCCTGGGTTTGGCCCAAAAGACGTGTGATATTCTTAAATTTATTTTGCTTCAGAACCGATTTTTTAAAAAGCCTGAGAGGCCAAGTTTCAGCATTCATTTTTCACAAAGCTCTTTCTCTAATTCATCATAAAATTTCATCAATTTCTCTCGAAATTTTTCTTCGCTGTAATTTTCCTCAACTAATTTTTTGCCGGCCTTTCCCAATTCTAATCTTAAAGACTCATTTTGAATCAGATCGAGCAAGCCCTTCGAAAAATCTTCGGGCGTCGGAGCCCCCAAAACGGCTACCCTTTCATTTAAAACTTGCGTATGGGTCGGTAAATTTGTTGCAACAATGGGCTTGGCGCTGTGCAAATAGGAATAAATCTTCATGGGTGTGTTATTTCCCTTGAGGCGTGGAGAGACCAAAATATCTGCCTGGGCCAAATAATCGGCTAAATGCTCCACGGGTTGATGACCCAAAAAATGAACTTTCTCTCTCATCCCAAGACATCCTACCTGATTGCGGTACTTCTCCAAATCGGAAGACTCTCCACCAATCAGCACCAAGTCTACTCCCTGAACCTCCCTCAACACACGGGCAAAACTTTTCAAAAGAAGGCCGATCCCCTGATAAGGTTCAAAATTTCCTACATACATCACCACAAGTCCAGACAAGGAAAAATCCTTTCTCAAATTTGAAACACATCCCAAGGCATTCTCCTTCAAAAGAGAGACATCCTGAAGGACACACATCTTTCTCGGCTTATATTTTTGAATCTGCGTCGCCAAGGCCTCACAAACAGGCATGACCGCATAAGCCTTTTGGACCGCCACTGCCTCCATCGCGTCCAAACCCTTCTTAAAAAAAGTCAGCCAAGAATATCGCTCCACCATCTGCTCTACCAAAGAAGAATCCATGTCATAAAGATAAGGAATCTTAAAGAGCACCTTCAAAAGAAGAGCCATAAAAACAGATTCTTCTACCGCGTGAACCAAGTCATATCGCCTCCGCAAGGCCAGCCCCACAGCCTTCAAAAGCATCACAAAATCGCAAATGACCTTTTTCCAGGAAAAGCCAGGGCGTAAGCCATGAATGAACGGTATTTTGGGAATGCGAAAAATGCTCACCCCCTCATAGACAAGCCTTTGCCCTTGCGCATAAGTCAAGACATCCACCGCGTCTCCCCGCTCTGACAAAACCTTCAACATCAAGTGAACAGCAATAGGCGTTCCTCGGTCTTGATAAAAAGGATGAGGGGCAAGCATGAGAACCTTCATAGAGTATTCTGTGACTCCTCCCCCCTTGTCTCAACACCTTGTAACCTTCCCCCCCTTAGTTTAAGGGGGGGATAGGGGGGTTACCTTCACCCTCTCCAACTTTAAAATCACCGGTGAACCCCACAAAGCCGTAAGCCCTAGCAAACGGCACAAACCCTCTAAAAATTTTGAAAGGGGAAGGCATTTCACAATCCGATGAAAAACCATGGGAAGGAAAAATTCAGCAAAACGACCCGTCCGCTCAAAATGAAACGTGCGAAAAACTTCCAGCAACTCCTTCTCCCTGAAACACGTAAAGGTTCGGGTATTTCCCTCCCATTTTTTCTTAAATTTAAAGAGCAGGGGTGAAATGGCATTCACACTCATCACCGTAGGATAATCCACCATCACAACACCTCGAGCCACCCGCGTTAACTCTGAAATTAATTTTTTCCACTCCCTGACATGAGGAAGCAATCTAAAACTTAAAACCACATCAAAGGCTTGATCCGGAAAGGGGAGGGCTAAAATATTTCCTACCTTAAACTCACAAGAACCCTGTTTCAAAAATTTTTGAATCCTTTCTGAACAGATGGCAGCACTCCCCAAAACCGTCACGTGATGTCCTGAACGAAGAAGACCTTCCAGCATTTGACCATGCCCTCCCCCCACATCCAGAATGCGAAGGGGGGATCCCTTGGAGAGCATTTTCAAAGTTGCCTCTTCTTGCATCGTCAAGAACCAAGCACCGACTTCGCCAGAAAAACGCCTGGCATAATCGTCAGATGAAGTTTCAATATCAGGTGTTTCTGGTAGATTTATCATAAAGAAATGCGGGCTAGCCCGACACCGATGCCGTCGGTGGGGCTGCCGGGCGGCAGGACCCGTTTTCTAAAGGATCTTAGGAAAAAACTTCCTCTAAAAAACCTTTTCATAAACCTCTCATCATGATAGATTGTATAGACGTAGGGGTTTCCTTTATAACTTTCCCATGCACTTCGTTGCAAGCTTTTTATGACCTACATTCTCACTCTAACCACCCTCATTTCCTGGACAGGTCTTCTTCTTGCGCAATTCCAACTCTTCAATTTATGTTCTCTTTTCTCTATCGTTTTTCTCTTCGCATTCATTCTTAGAATTTTTTTCAAGGAAGAGTTTCCAAGTTTTAAACTCAAAATCCATTTCTCCAAACACACCCTCTTTCTCACCCTCATCTTGTTGGCAAGTGCTCTTTTCTATCTTAAGCCCCATGAGTATATCACGGGTCATTGGGACCCAGGAGTTTACCTTAACACCGGATATCACATCGCCCAACACGGTTCCATTGAAATCACAGATCCTCTCCTTTCACAAATGACGAGTGAAGAAATGAAAATCTTCGTGGATCCAAAGCCAGGAACTCCTCTCTATCCAGGTTTTTATCTGAAAAACGCACTCGATGGGACATTCATCCCCCAATTTTATCACGTCTATCCTGTCTGGATTTCCATCTTCTTTAAAATCTTTGGGGCCCATGGAGCGCTCTTCGTGAATTTCGTTTTCTCCCTTCTTGCCCTTTGGACATGGGCCCTATTGGTTGAAGAAATTTCCAATCGGAGAGTCGCCTTCATGGCCACGATTCTATTAGGACTCTCTATTCCTCAAATCTGGATCACCCGATTTCCAGCTTCTGAAATCTTATCGCAATACTTCATTTTCTCAGTGCTTTACACCTTTTTAAAATTTGAAAAAGAAAAGAAAAAATTTTGGGGTGTCTTGGCGGGCCTTTCTTTAGGCGCAGCGCTCCTGACAAGACCCACGGGAATTCTACTTTTGCCAAACCTCGCCTTTCATCTGGCTTTCAGAGAACGTCCCAAACTTAAGCGATCTGACTTGAGCTGGGCCACTCCTTTGGCCCTTGCCTCTCTCCATCTTGTGCTACAGGGCTATTTCTTCACAAAATATTATCTTCACGAAATTTCTCATTTTTTCATTCTTAATTTACAAGAAAGAAAGATCATTCTTTTAGGAACCCTCACCCTTTCAACTTTTTTTCTTTTCCACCTCATCTGGAGAAAAACGAAATGGAAATATTCTGTCGGAACGCTTGCAAAATGGCTCTTGGCAACGATTCTACTCAGCCTCGGAATATATGCTTATTTTATCCGGCCCCGATCGGGATATGGACCTGACGACCCAAATCTCATTTGTCTCAGTTGGTTTATGGGACCCCCTTCTATTATTTTGGCCATTTTTGGAATCACGGCTTGGAGTGATCAAGAATTAAAACGAAAAAACTTATTTGTCTTTAGCTCTTTCTTAAGTGAATGCCTTTTTTTTCTTTATAAAAAGAGCATCCTATCCACCTACCCTTGGGCCTTGAAACGTTTTGTTCCCCTGGTGGTTCCGTCCATTGCCATCTTTGCAGCCTACGCGCTTGAAAAAATGACAAGAAAAATCCCCCGAGCCCGTGGCCTTATTTTATCAGGGCTTTGCGGCCTTCTGATTCTTCCACCGCTTGTCAAAGGGCACGCCTTTTTGAGAGAGAGCGACCAAAAAGGGATGATCTCATTTTTAACGGAGCTCGCTCAAAAATTGGATCCCGAGGGGATTTACCTTCTGGAACGCGATTTTTTGGCCGTTCCCCTCCAGCATCTCTGCGAGCTCAAAACTTTGGTTCTCCCAGAACCCTCGAAATTTCCGGAAGTGGAGCCTGTCCTCATTCGATGGATCCGTGAGGGCCAACACCTTTATTATCTGGGCCATCCCGAAAAACCCTACAGTGAAAAATTACAATTCGAACGCGCACAGATTCAACTGCCTCAACTCAACACCTCTTTGCTAGAGCCAAGCTACATGAGCTATCCAAAAAAGATCAAGAAAATCCAAATAGCACCCTCTCTTTATAAAATCTCAGAGCTGACATCAGCCATTGAGAAAGAAAAGGATTTTTGGATTGACATCGGGGAAGAGAGAATCGGTCTCCTCAACGGCTTTGACCGAGCCAAGCGTTTTAAGGAAAAAGAAAAAAAATCTTTTTTCTGGGCCCGATGGACGACCGGCAAAGCCTCCCTCATCCTTCCATGCTTCAATTCTCAAATCCCACAAGAATTGATTCTCCACATAAGCGGCTTTAGAGGAAAAACATCTCCTTCCAATCAAGACGAGATTTCCAGACTCTCTCTTTGGGTGAATGACACCCTACTTGCCAAAGACATCGCCCTTCCCAATGATTTTACAACCCTTCGCCTCCCCATTCCTGAAAAATTGCTAGACCGCAAAGAAGGGCGATGCATTCTCACGCTAGAATCCAATGTCTGGAAACCTTCTGAAAAGGGGATCAAAGGATTCCCGTATCAATTAGGGGTTTTGTTAGATTGGATTAAGATTCGGAAATCTCTGCACCCACAGGATGACCTTCGTAAACCCTAACCGTTCTTTCTTCAAACTTCCAGCGGAGAGAAAACCAAGGCCCCTCCAACGTCCCCGTACGCAAGTGCTCCACACTGCACAGCGTCAGTTTAAAATCTCTCATCCCGGGTTTCTCATGTTTTGAAATCAAAAAAACCTTTCCCCCCTCTTTCAACCAACGGCGAATCTCTCTCAAAAAATCTGTATCCAATCCTTGCGGGGGTACAAAATAAATTTTCATCCCATACAATTTCTTTAAAAGAGAGACTTCTCTTTCATCGTCTGAAAAAATGAGATCGTCCGGCAAAAAAGAGCGGCTCAAAGACCCATAAAATCTCAGAAGCCCATCCGATTCCCTGGCCTTCAAATAGGGTCTTGCAACATTTAAAGATAAAAGCATCATGACCAGCACTCCCCCTACAGCAAAAACGCGTGCAACTTTTCCCAGGCGAAAAGCAAAAGAAAAGAAAGCCGATACCCAAAGAATCAAAGCGGGCAAAGCCCAAAAAACGAAAGGAGCCAAATCCTTCAAAGGAGCTTCGACGCCCCCTTTCCAATGAAAAACCGTCCAAAGGGGACAAAGAACAAACCCCATCAAAAGAAGGAAATATTTTCTCTGCGATTTGTCCCCCCTTAAAAAAATCATCCCCGCCCAAGCCCCTATAAAAAAAACAGCCCAAACCCACATTTCCAAACGGGCCAGGTATGCCCCGATCGCGCTCAAAAATGAAAACATCATCCAAAGAAAATGTTTTTCCTCAAAAAAAAGGCATGCGAAGTAAAAAGCAACCAGACCCAAAGCCTGGGCCAAGAGATAACCTTCCGGTAATCGGGCAAACCAAATCATACAGAAATGGGTTGCCAGAAGGAGCGCGGCACAAATGCCAGCCACTCGATCAAAAAGGCGCCTCGCTAGGCAGAAAAGAGCCAAGAGCGAAATCAAACTTAGGATTGGAACAACCATCAAAGACAGTTGCAAACCCAGAAACAAATGAAAAATCCCAAACCAAATTGAGAGCAAGGGGGATGCTCTCAACCCCTGAAGGTCCAAGGCCCATCCGTTTGCCTTCGCGAGTTCGCAAGCCTGAATAAAGGGATGGGCGATATTTTCCGAAGGCCGGAAAAATAAAATAAGACCCAACATCAAGGCAAGGGCGAGAAAAACATCTTCCCAGTTCAACCTAAAAACATCTGAATATTGAATCAAACGAAATTTCCTGAGAGAAAAAAAGACCAGAGAAAAAAAGAGCGGCGCCAACATCATCGCCTCTCGAGAAAAAGCAGACACAGTAGACATCCCCAAACCCAAAAAAGAGGAAATCAAAAGGCTTAATAAAACTCGCACGGAAAAAGCCTCCATGACAGAACTGTCTCGGGGCAAACTCAAGAACGTCCTCGTGAGGGCATATCCTGGCAAGAAAAAAAAGAGGGAGAGCGCCATCAAAGCTTGTAACAGCAAACTCAAGCGATCACTCATGATGAAATTTTCGTCCCCCCTTTTATCATAACCTGGACAACCCTATGACTGATCCAGGATTATATGGGCATCATTAGATTCAATGTTTAACCCTGTTTGATTCTGGCTTGTCCAGGTTAGGGGGTTACTCCTTTAAAGAAGCTGACGATCTGGCGAGCCACCTCCCTTACCTGAGACTCGTCCATCTCAGGATAAAGGGGTAAGGCCAAGCTTTCCTGAGCGGCATGCTCCGCATTGGGAAAATCACCCGGACGATGTTTCAACATCGAGAAACAAGGCTGCAGATGAAGCGGCAGAGGATAATAAATCTCCGTTCCAATGCCCTTTCGAGAAAGAAATTCCCTCAAGGGATCTCGCCCTGAGCTACGAATCACAAACTGATTATACGCGTGATAAAAACCAGCCGGTTCTCGCGGTAGCACCAAAGGTAAATCCTTCAACAAATCTAAATATTGATTTGCAATTTTCCGGCGGCGCTCCACTCTCTTTTTTAATTGTTTTAATTTAATCAAGAGAATGGCCGCCTGAATTTCATCCGTGCGACTGTTCCATCCTAAAATCTCGTGAAAATATTTTTTCTCCGAGCCGTGTGCCCGAAGCATCTTAACTTTTTGAGCCAATTTTTCATCCCGCATAAGAATCATCCCCGCATCTCCTGCGGCCCCTAAATTCTTTGTCGGATAGAAACTTAAAGCACCCACATCTGCGATAGATCCCGATGACTTTCCCCCAACCGTCGCCCCCAAACTCTGGGCTGCGTCTTCAATCACCTTCAACCGATGTCGCCTTGCAAAATCCATGACTTTATCCATGGAGACACACAGCCCAAAAAGGTGAACGGGAATCATCGCTCGCGTTCTTTTAGACACCCCCTTTTCGAGCTGTGTTACGTCCATGGAAAAACCTTGCGATTCAATGTCCACAAAAATGGGCTTCGCCCCCACCTTTAAAATAGCCGTCACGGTCGCAATAAAAGTATAGGGAGTGGTAATCACCTCATCTCCGGGCCCCACGCCTAACGCCAACAAAGCAAGCCACAAGGCATCTGAACCCGAAGCGACTCCCACCGCATAAGGACTTCCCGTAAATTGGGCTATTTTTTCTTCTAGCGTTTGGACATTCTTTCCCAAAATAAAATGTCCTAACTTAAAAATATTTTTTAAAGCCTTCTGTAATTCAGAAGCCTCTCTTTGATACTGTTTTCTTAAATCAAAAAAAGGAATTTTCATTTTAATTCAAACCCCTCTGGGAAGCCCTATCACAACTTTGATCATCTTCGGAAGGACTTTGAAACAAATTGAGAATAGCTAAGCAGTTTGTCAATGACCCAATATCTTCATCAACCGTACAGCCACTGAGGCAACCCAACGTGCCCCTTGAATAGCCTTCTTCGCATCGCGAGAAGAATATTCCTCCGTTGGAATAAAATCAATATCTCCGTAAAAAGAGAGCTCCCTATCTTTTCTCAACTCTTTTGAAATCAAAGCCATTTTCTTGAGAGAAATCCGTATTTGACTAGGAAATTTGTCCCGATGTTCTATCAGGAAAGAACCCACGTCATGAATTTTAGGAGGATCGATTCCAACGGTTCTGAGCATTCCCTTTAAAGCCAATTCAACAACTTCCTGGGATTCTCTTATAACATCTGAATAATCTTCTTCTTTAAAGAGAAAACCCAAGTACTTCAGTCTCTTCTCAATTTTTACCATATAACTCTGAGCAAGATTCAAATTGGTCATATTTCAAAAATCTCCCCCGGCTTATAATCCGGTTTCAATTCCCAATACCATGCACTCCCATACCATATTCTCCTTGAACCCAACTCCTTCAAGCGGGCTCTCAAACGCTCGAGCCTCTTAAAAAAGAAACGATCCCGATCCAGAAGAATCTTCGCATCATAAACCATATCTAAAAAAAGAGGACTTCCAAATTCTACCTCCTCAGGACTTTTGATAATGGGAGAAAAATAGGTATCAATCCCTTTCTTGCGTAGTTTTTTCACCAAAGGCTCAAGGCGATTTTCTATTCTTTCAAACTCTCGCACCCGCCTCATTCGTCCTCTTGGGAGATCTTTCACCACCAACAAGAAATCTAAATCAGAATTAAACCTCTGAGTTTCTCGGGCTACCGAGCCAAATATAACGAGAGAAACAAGGCTTTTTCCATAAAATAATTTTGCCTGCCTTAAAAGACTTTTTTGAAGTTCCCTAAAAGACGATTTCAACATATTGTTATCCGTCTATACTGTCAGTTATTGTATCACATCTAAGATTATTCACTGGATCTATGAATTGCGTCCAGACCCTACCTCATCCTCACTTTTATCTAAAATAATCTACAATCATTGTCTAAACAGTAAAAATACACTATTTTATGTAACTTTAGCTTGAAGTCAGTCATAAAATAATGTATTTTACTGCTATAAAGGTATTTAATCATGAATGGTACAGATAAATTCAAAAAAGAGATCCCCGAGTTGGTGCGTACCCACCGAAAGAAAAGCTCATTGTCTCAAGAAGCACTTGCAAAGCTTGCGGGTGTGGGGAAGACGGCGGTCTTTGACTTAGAGCACGGCAAAATGACCGTTCAGCTCAATACTTTATTACGTGTTTTCGATGCGTTAAATATCGAGGTCCATTTTGCAAGTCCGCTCCTGCAAGCCATGAAGGAGACGCAAGAATGAAAAAAGCGAATATTTTCTTCGATGGCCGGCCAGCGGGAATTCTGACCGAAGCAAACGGGCATTATATTTTTGCATACAGAAAAGATTACAAAGGCCCTTCGATCTCGCGGACCCTTCCACGTGAAAAAGAACGATTTGAATTTGAGGGATTTCCTCTCTTCTTTGATGGACTTCTTCCCGAAGGCGTGAACCTCGAAGCCTTTTTAAGGAAAACCAAAATTGACCGTAGGGATTATTTCAGCCAGATTTTAGCAGTGGGACATGATCTTGTCGGCGCTGTGACGGTAGAGGAATGGAATGAGTAAAATAAATATTTGCGCTATTACTTACGGCGATATTCCCTCAGGTGAGCACTATTCTCTGCAAGGATTAAAACTCCTTTCACCTCAACTCAAGAAACTTGAGCCGCTTCATTTGACGCTCGAAGAACAGCGTGAGGAAGCAGCGGCGCGTGCAGGAAAAATGTCGATTCAAGGGGTACAGGTTAAATTAAGCGCCAGGCTTGCCGTTTCGAGAGGCCAATTCAAGATTGTGGATCGAGGCGGTACTTATATTTTGAAACCTGCCCCAGCGGGTTATCGTGAAGTCCCGGAGAATGAAGATTTAACTATGCACCTTGCGAGAGCGGCGGGTATTCAAGTGCCCGTGCATGGATTGGTCTATGCCAAGGATGGAACACGAACCTATTTCATCAAACGGTTTGACCGCAGAAAAAGCAAGAAACTCTATCTTGAGGATTTTGGCCAGCTTCTTGGATTGGCGCGAGAAGTTAAATACGACACCTCGATGGAAGAATTTGCTGGGGCGGTTCAAAGATATGCCACGTTTCCTGCGCTTGAATGCCGGGAGTTTTTTCTTCGGACGATTTTCTGCTTTCTCACGGGCAATGAGGATATGCACGCCAAAAATTTCTCTCTTTTCTCAGAAGATAATCATGTCTTCAAACTCGCCCCGGCCTATGACTTTTTAAATAGCACGATTGTCATGTCTGGGAAATCGAGGGAAGAACTTGCGGTGCCGCTCGCAGGGAAAAAATCAAAATTGACACGTAACGATCTCATAAAATACTTTGGGCAAGAACGATTGGGTTTAGCTGAAAGAACCATCCAAAGCTGCCTCAAGCAGTTGCAAGACGCATTCCCAGAATGGGAGCGTCTCGTCCAGCGAAGTTTTTTAAGTGAGAAAATGAGAAAGGCATATTGGGATTTATTGACCGAGCGACGGGAGAGGTTGAAACTATGAAGAATGATCCTCAGCCCGAGAACCCTCATCAAATTGAATTTCTGAAACGGCAACGCTGACTTTACGCCCATCAGAACGCTTCCCTGCTCCTGGACTCACATCCAGGAAAACTGTATTGAGCCCTTTCTCAAAAATCAAAGGATTTAACACAATCTCTTTCACTTTTCCAGGTTCTACTTCAACTTCTGTTAAAACATGATCACCTAGCCTGACCTTGACCTGTCTTCTTTGCTCAAAAGAAGTGAGCAAAAACTTCAACCTACATGTCAAGTGATCGTGACTTTTATTATAAAACACAAAACCTCCACTCCCCGCAAACCATTGCCAGGAATACTCCCCCAATCCCATTTCCGGAAGATAGGTATTTCCCGTAACCCATATCAAATCCTTGGGTTCAGCCATCACTTCAAAAATAGATGCATCCGGAAAATCCTGAACCAACTTCAGACCCAGGGCATTCATCATTCTGTGATATACATTCTTTCGATAATGCTCCTTATGAACCACCGCATACTTCACCCCCAAGGTCGCCAAACGCGCCTCTACTTCTTCCTCCCAAAGATTTTGGTTTGAATTTAAGAGCCACGACGCCGGTTTCATTTCAGGAGACCCATTCATTAAACGCTTTCCGTGAAAGCGCTGATTCGAGCGATATTGGTAGCTGCGTTCATCCATGCTTCGAAAGAGGGGATATTCGGCCACAATAAAATCACCCCGTTGTCTCTCTAGCCACTGATAAACGAGAGGGGCTGTCGAGACATCCACGTTGCGAACAGGTGGAACAAGGGTGTATTCACAGGCAAGAGCCCCGGAGAAGAAGATAAACCAAAGAATTTTACTTTTCTTTCGTGCCCTCTTCTTTAAAAATTCAGAAAGTCCAAAACCCGCCAAGACAGCCACACAAAGAGAAACAAAAAAACCTGCGCGGCTATAATACCGAAACATGGGGAAAAACCGATAAAGCAAAGCACTCGGAGCAGGGAAGGCCCAACCTCCCCAACCCACTTCTGGCGACAAAGAAAAAATCATCATCACCACCGCACAAAAAGTCATCGCTGAAATCACAAAAGACTTTTCCGGGTCGCATTTTTTTCTTTGACGCCACCCTGCCACGAGACCATAAAGGGCCAAGAGGGAGGGGACCGCCCCCAGATAAAGGGTTCGATCCGAGAGGTGCCGACCGCCCAATCGATGAACCACTCTTTGCGCCCACGAACCCAAAAATGGATTTAACTCGCTGGGAATAAAATAATCCCAAATCCTCGCGCTGTATTTGGAAACATCTCCGAATGAGCGCAGGAGACCCTCTTGTTGAGCCAAAGGCGAAACAGACGGGACATGAAGAAAGATGCTTGAAATAGTTTCATACGTAAAAGGAAGCATGATCAAGGCAGCTGTAAAAAAAATCCCAAACACACCGCAAAGCTTAGGCAAAACAAAGCCTTTACCTCTTTCAAATAAAATAAACCTCTGCAAGAGAAAGATCAGACTAAAGAAAGATGTAAAATACCCTAAATACGGATCGGAGAGCCAAATCAAAGAAAAAAACAAACTGGTTAGGAGCGCCCTTAAAAATGAAGGCCCCTCCAAGAACCGCCAAAGGAATAAAATATAAAGCGGGATCCACTCCACGTGGGTGTAACTCAGATGTCCCGCCAAAGCTTGACAAATCAGATTTGGAGAAAAGCCGTAAATCACCCCCCCAAAAATAGCTCCTAAGGCACAACCCGTGACATTGCGCACCAGGACAAACATCGCAAAAGCTGAAAAAGAAATTCCCAAAAGAGTGAAAAGATTATAAGCAACCCCCTCATGAAAGAATCGAGTTAAAACCAAAACCAGTCCATTAAAAAAAGGCATGATCTTTTCGATGCCAAACTCAGTCTCGACACCAAAAGGTGATCCCAAAAAAGGATTAAAACCGGGTTGGATACCTAGGGTGAATAAACTTTTACCCTTCCAAAATTCGTGGAGAACACCCAGGGTGTCTCCCGACCAATCGCCCAAGCCAGGAATATGAGTTAAGATATTAGAAGGATGGGGAAAAATATAAATCCATGCCAACAAAAAAAATAAGATGAAGATATTCAAAGGCTATTCCTATCGTCCTCATCAGAATGTCGGATCGTTTGGACCAACTCAATCAATACGCCTATCCCTAAAACAAAATAGGCCCCACTGGCAAGTTTTTCTGCGAGCCATTCCCTCTTAAAAGATAAGAGGAAAGAACAACATCCCAGCAGAATCAGAAAGGTTATGATGAAAGGGGCTGAAGGCTTTTGGTCAAAATAAGCATGAATTCGAGAAACGTTTATTTGAAGAGATGGAGAGAGCTCCCTATTCCAAAAAATCCTTTTGGTCAAGATGGAAAATCCTTTTAGAGCCCAAAGCCGCCAAATGATCGTCACTGCCCATAAGGCAAAAAACAAAAACACAAAAAACGCCCCTAATGTAAATGGATGCCCCATCATCCACAAGGTCACTCCCACCATATAAAAAGCCGAAGAAAGGCCGAGGCTAAACCATCCTAATTCCTGTGGATATCCAAAAATAACCTTCAAACCAGAAATGAAATAATTTAAAAGAGCATACAAAGACAAGAAGAGGGTAGCATTTTCACCAAAATATTGCAAAACCTCAGAAGAAATAGATGGCACAGCAAGGAGAGGTCCCATGATATCGAAGAGGCACTTTGAAAAATAGAAAGACAACGCACAGACAAGACCATCTGTAAAAAACAAGATGATCTTAGAAAAAGCCAAAGGTTTAACAAGATAAAAATTTTTCATAACATAGAGGAAGTTCCTATTAAAAGATACGTTTTAGAATATCAGAAATCAGGACCTTCTTAAATACTAAGGAGGCCATATCCCACCCTACATGAATAATATTTCTGGTTACGGTTTTTAACCTTTTTATCCTTAGTACTGTCAGAATTTATGAATAGAACTTAATGAACTGACCTGTAAGAAGGTTGCCTTCTTCTCATCCAACAAAAGCAACAGTAAACCCAACAACCGAATAAACTGATCCCCGAAATGATCATCCCCACTTCAAAAAACCTTTGCGGCTGAAATTCAAGAATGATTCTGAACGATTGATTCTGACTAACCTTCGAAGGATCAACCCACCATCCATTGGCATATCCATTGACCACAAAATGATCTTTCACTTTCACACGTCGCCCCCGATCTTTCCAAAAATTCCACAAAGCAGATCTTGATTCTTTAAAAGGCTCGTCTTTATAGATCGCGGGAGAGATTTCCGATTTTTTTACTTCCCTGACATAGGCCCTCCATTGTCTATGGTAACTCTCGTTAAATACCAGAACAAACGGAGCCTTTGCCCCTTTAACATCAACCGCATAGCGCGTCGGATTAATCTTTTTAAACTCAAGACTCGGTAACTCAGCCTCCTCTTCTTCAATCTTAGGATTTATCATGAACCAATCCAAATTAAGTTTTTCATTCTCAACAAATTTAAAAAGATGATCCCCCTCCTTCATCTGCAAGCGATCCAGGCGAAATTCAAAACATCCATCCCCAATCCGATCGACCTCCTTGGAACTGATTTCTAGGGGATCTTCATCCAAAAAAAGAAAATTCATGGGGTCTTTTTCACAACTCCAGTCCGCCCATTCCCTCTTGTATTGCGAAAGACGATACGCCTTTATTTGATATCGCCAGCTACTCCATTCTTGATCTGGTGCCATCAACTCCAGCCAATGCAACTCTCCTTCCAAACCCCCTTCCAAATTTATGTTCACAGCACCTCTTTGCCCACTCAAAGGAATAACACGAAAATTCTTTTCCAACACCTCCTCTTTTTCCCCAAAGCTTAACCCCATCACAATCTTAATAAAATCCTTCTCATAACCCTCTAAAACGATATCTAGATCTTTCTTGCCTAACACAGGTAACTCCCCCTGACTCACCCCAAAAGAAAACTCCTCATTTTGAGAAATATCGGACATGGATTCCACTGAAATAAGTTTTCCTTCCCTCTCATAGACATAGGAATCCTCTAACCCGCATTTCTCATCAGATTTCGTAGCGAGACCGCCAAGTCCACCTTGGATGCGAGGAAGACGACCGAGGCCATGCGAGGCATACTTTACAGTATGTTGAGCGTGGCCGACCGAGTCTGACGACGCGGACGAGGCGGAATTGGCGGTCGTAGTAGAAATGTGATGAGAAATGCGGGTTAAACCTGATCTCTCCTGATTAACTTGAATGGCAGAAAGACGGTCCAACATCCCCATATCATACAACTCAAAAACATACTCCCCCCTCTTCCCCTTGGAACAATCCACTCCCCAAATCTTATGCGGTAAAATCTCTAACGAGGTGAGATAATAATGCTTCTCGCCAGGTAACACCTCTCGTGCCTTTCTCAAAAGGTCTACGATGAATGTATCCTTCTTGGCCGAAG
>JACPWU010000035.1 GCA_016196885.1 Chlamydiota bacterium
ACATCCCTTTAATATTTTCTCCACCCTTATTTTTAAACTCGTGTTGATCACTTCCAGTCCTTCTTCTGGAGAAGTTCCAGGCACCTCTTCAAAATCTTTGTCTATTTTCTCGACCTCCCCGATGACAATCGCGCAGGATCCCTTCACGAGTTCTGGAACATTCATTTTGAACACCGTCGTGGATTGCACACAAAGGGCAGAAAAAAGGAACAAAAAGGTAAAAAGAAACACGAAAGTCTGAACAGGTTTACTCACACAGATAGTCTCCATTCAATTTCAATAACCCTTTTGGGGGTCATCGTATGGCAATGAAAGCCCCACCCGCCTCTACCTCACCTCGCCTCCCTTATTTTGTAGTCGCCCCATTTATGGGGCTGCCCGATGAATCGGGCGACTACACAAGCTTGAACGAGAGAAAGGAATCCAACATCCAACATCCATCATCCATGATCCATGATTCACTTTCACCTGAAAATAGTCTTTAGTCATTCTTATACAATAAGTTATGATGACTCGTAGTCGCCCGATTCATCGGGCAGTCCATGCAACGGCCCCATAAGTGGGGCGACTACAAGGGTGATTTTCATCCCCCTTTGTGCCGACCTCAGTCGGCATGAATGTTTCATAACAAGGAGGGTTCCTCCTCCTGATATAGACCCTTTTTCATTCTAAAAGGTTAAAAAGTATGGCAAAAAGAGTCTTTCATAACATGTTCCGAAAGAACAGGTTGATTATTCATAAAAATCAACATCCTTTTTCGTGGAGTTTCCCCAAAATTCATGGAAACGGGGTGACCTTCCTGGGGGTCCCCCATTGAGCGTCAGCAGGCGTCGCCTAAAAACTCTGGAAACCTCATCAAAAGGCTTTCCGACGCCGATGCCGTCAATGGGGGTGAGGAGGGGCAGGACCCAATTTCCATGAATTTTGGGGAAACTCCACTCATCCTTTTTCTTGAAAAAAGTTCTCAGGTTTTCTAGAATCTTGTTCAAAGTAAAGGTTTCGTGAGAGGTTTTGTATGCCCAATTACATGACTAAAAAAACGTATGAGAGGCTTCAGGCACGCCTGAAGCATTTAGCCCAAGTGGAAACATTTGAACTCTCCAAAGAAATCGCCGTCGCGCGTGAAAAAGGAGATTTAAGAGAAAACGCAGAGTACGAAATGGCCAAACATAAGCAGGCCCTGGTGATGACAGAAATCGGAGAGCTTAAAGGGAAACTCGTGGACTTCCAATTCATTGAAGACTTGAGAGTTCCGGGAGATCGCGTCAGTTTGGGAACGGTGATCCAGTTAAAAGATGTCGGCACAGGAGAGGAATTTTCCTACACCATTTTGGGGCCTGAGGATTCAGATGCAGACAACGGGACCATTTCATTTCAATCCCCCTTGGCCAAAGGACTGATCGGTCAAAAGGCAGGTCAAGAGGTCACCGTTTCTTTGCCGGGTGGCTCCAAAAAAATCAAAATCCTTTCTGTGAAGCCGTATAAAATTTAGAAAGAGACTGCGAATGAAGAAGCTTTTCCTTTCGTCACTTCTCATCTTCTCCCTCTCCTCTTCTAGTGCCCAAACACCCCCTGTTTCCACCGACGCTCAGCAACAAGAGATTCTCAAGTATTATCAAGGAATGTATCAGCTTAAAACCGATTACCGTGCTGAAGGAAAAATTGCGAGAATTCAAGACCGCTTAAACAAGGCCTATGGCATGAACATCCGCGTGATCCCGGGCCAAACGGGCCGAGCAGCCATGTCTTTTGGAAGAGGCATCATTGTGCTGGACCTTTCCATTTCGGGAAGCTATGACGAGGAAACCATCGCGGGCCTCTTAAGCCACGAATGGGCGCATGAATACCTCGGCCATCTCTACAATTTTCAATACGGCTACCTCCAAGGCCAGACCAATCCTTACACACAATTAGAAACCATGCGAAAGATGGAACTGGAAGCCGACTGCGTGGGAATGAAACATTTGGGCCAGGCAGGCTACTCCCCGGCAGGCTTTATTCAATTGATCATTGAAAAAGGAGATGTGGAGGCCTTTAAACATCCAAACCTAAGAATGTATTTTCCACCCGAGATGCGGCTCCAGGCCATTTTAGAATGTTCCCTCACCCTAGATCGGAAATCCCAACACCTGATTCAAGCATATTTAGGACTCCCTCTAGCGAAAACGGAACAAAAAGAAATATCGACCTTGCAGACTCCCTGCATACACCAAAAACCCTGCGAACACATCGTCCCCTGCATCCACCTGTGTCAAGACCCCAAAACCAGCAAAACCATCCCTTGCCATCTCTACGATACAGAGCATCCGTACGACACAGAGCACGAGCATGATGAATAGGAAAAATAGTTTTTAGTTCTTAGTTTTGAGTTTTGAGTTTTGAGTTTTGAGTTTTTAGAACTTATAACTTAAAACTATTTTTAGTACCACCCATGATGATCTTCCTGCGTCCCGGGGGTGGGTAAGGATTCTACCCCGGGCCACTCGAGATTTTTGGGAAATTGAACGGCCTTCGTCCCTCCCCCTAAGGCATCCGGCCTGCTAATTCTAAAGCTATTTTCAATTTGGAAAAGCAAGGTTTTCAGTTCATCCCATCTTTCAATCGAGGCATATCTTAACGTCATCACCCCGGAAAAACTATTTCCCTGAGAGACCAGGGCCCCTCTTAAAATACCGTGCTTACGCCCAGTGGAAAGATGATCGAATAAAACCTCTCGCTCGATCACCTTCCAACGCTGGCCCAAGCGGTCAATAAACTCGTCATATTCATGTTCAGATAAAATTTCGACATGGTTGACGGCCGCGGGATCTTGGTCAAAAAGTTTCAGAAATTCCTGCGGGGTGGGATTACCCGGAAGATAAATAAAAAAATTCACCAGAAAACTATTGAATTCGTCTTCCGAGGTCACCTCGATCGAGTAACGACTTTCCTTCACCCGCCAACCTTGAGGATATGAAACTTGAAAAACCTGCCCCTCGAATAAATGAAGGGAATCACTTTGAAAAGATTCGAAGCTGTCCCGAGAACTTTCCAAGGTCATTTCCAAAGACGGCCATTCATCCAAAGGCGCCCAAATCGCCTCGTAAAAACTGGAATACCCTCTTTGAACCGCACGCACCTTCCCTGTCACAGGAATTCCAAAAATGGAGCCGGACAACACGGCCTCTATCTCTTCAGGTCTTTCCTTCACCTCTTCCAAAGTCAAATTTGGAAATTGTTTTTTCAGAATTTCTTTTTGAATCTCAAATTGGGATTGAAGTAAATCACGCAACGTGCCAGAGGCCTTGCGAATGGGACAAATCAAAACGCAGGCCGTGCGCATCGCCTCCCGATACACCCAAACGCGGCCCGGTTCAATGTCCAATTTCCAATTTTCGGGAACGCGAAGAGAAAATCCCAAATAGGGCTGCCTAAAAATCCTCATGGGAAGGACGGAGGCCTTTAGAGGCATGGGTAGTGGAGGATGTTGAGGCAAAACCTCAGGCTGCGCAACCAGGACAGGCTTCGGGGATTCCTTCGCTTCATGACGTCGAGGCTCAAGAGAATGCTGAGGAGAAGAAAGGATCAAAATAACCATGCACAAAAAGAAAGACACCCCCAGCCCCGCTGCCATCCTTTGCCCTCTCGTCCAAGACCTCATTTGAGAAAAAGGAGATAAATGTCTCATTTTTTTGCGAACCCTTGAAAAATGTTCTATAATGAATATATCACTTAAACCTAGAAAAGGGAGCCATCCGATGAAAAAGTTTCCTCTCGTTTCTTTGACAATTTTGAACTTTTTCATCCTTCATGCGGCCTTTGCCCAATATCCAGGACCCTCGAATTTTAACGCCAGTCTTCCCTCGGGCCTCACTTATACCCATCCTCAAGGCATTTTCACCCTTCAATTTCCTCAAGGATGGATTCAAACCAATACCACCGATTTAAGACAGGCGGCCTATTTTATTCTCATTCAAAATGGAACGGCTCTCGCAGAGGCGGCCATTTATGTAGAAACCCTCTCGCAAACGGTGACACCTCAAATGTACGCCATTGGAGTAGAAGAAAACACGCTGCGTCGCACACCGGGTTATCAAAAGGCCGCTGAAAATGTAGTGGCCATCAACGGTCAAATGGCGGCCTATCGTGAATTTTCTTATTCAGCCAACCTTCAGGGGCAGACGAAAATGGTTTTGTCCGCACACTATTATTTTGTGGTGGGAAATTTGGCCTATCTGCTTCATTTCGCGACTTATCCAGAAATCGCTCCGCAAGTGAAAAATCAATTTCTTCAAATTGCGCAGAGTTTCAAAATCTCGGGTGGCTCAGCGATGAATACCCCCCTCTATCAACAAAACACCAGCATGAATCTTTATCCCAATACGACTGGGCCCGTCCAAAACAATGCCCCTGTCTATAATCCTTATGCATCACAAACCAATCCGAACCCTTATGTCTCTGCGACCCCTATCAACTCAGGCAATCCTCAAGACGTGAACTCCCCAGAATTTATACAGCGATGGATGCAAGAGCATCCCTATGAACCCCCTCCTGTGGATAACCGCATGACGCAGCAATTAGACGCCATGGCCAAACAATGGCAGGCCCAGCATCCGGCCCCGACCGTGCCAACTCAAAATGCCCTCAACACAAATCCTTACAATCCGCCCCTGCCACCGACCCAGCAAACGGGAAATGCGACGACTTTTACCATGAATCAACAAACGCCTTTGTCCCAAACGCCCATGCCTCAGACTCAAAAGGAGGAGCCTCTTCCCGCGCCACAACCGCTCCCAGAGATCGCACCTGTAGCACAAACGGTCCACACGACTCCAGAGGCAACACCCACAGATTTAGAAGGAGAGAATCAGCAGTGAAAAACAGTCCGCAGTCGCCCGATTTATCGGGCAGTCTATGCATTGTCCCATAAATAGGGCGACTACAAGGGATTTGCCCGATAAATCGGGCGACTACAAGTTATTGGTAAAGGACTCTACCTTGAAATCCAGCATGCTCAAACTTTTCGGGGGGGCATTGCTGATCTTCCTCAGTCAGCCACCGATGCCCTTTGCCCAAAATCTTTTACCCACGCCCGGGTACGCCATCACCTATCAAGATCCTCAACAGAGATTCGTCATCAGCTTTCCTTCGGGATGGCAGCAAGCGAAACCGCCATCACCCGAGGCCCAAGCCTATTTTTCTTACACACAAAATGGCGCCGTCATCGCAGAGGCTATTGTTTATTCGTATCAACTCCCCCATCAAATGAATGTCTCTGATTTTCAGTCCGCGATCTTTCAAAAAACCATCCTTCCCCATATCAACACCATGACACCTGACCCCGCCAGCAACAGCCTCAAAAATTTTGGCATGACGACAAGCCTTCTCTCTGAATATGATTACAATCCCAAAACTCCCATGAGAATGAGGCACTATTATTTTGTCCACGTCTACACCGCCACAGGGATTGTGATTCGCTTTGACACCTTCAAACAATATTGGCCGATGATGATCCCAAAATTTGAAGAGGTCATGGCCACGTTTAAAATAGGAATTAGCAATATCACCCTGGAACAATTGGCCGAGCAAAATCTCGTGGCAGGAAGTGTGACCCCGCCCCTGCTTCAAAATCCGAAGGCCTACATGCCGGATTATCCTTGGGATGTTTCACCCCAGGCCACCCCCTATGACGAAGAGATGCTCATCAACATCCGTGTCCTCAAAAATTTGGTTCAAAACGATCCCACTTTAAAAAGCACCCTCCCCGAAATCGAAAAGCGCGAAAAAGAAGTCGAACAAAGAATTCAAAACAGCCTCGAGAAAAATAAAAGAAAGGAGCTTGAGGCACTCCATCAAAAACCAGGGGAGGGACCTCTCCCGAAAGACTCCGCCGTCTCCACCGTTTTGAATGTGAAGCCTCCCGCAAATTTAACAGGAGATATTTATGGCGAAATCCAAAAAGCCCCACCTCGTCCCACCCCCGAAGAAACCCAAATTGCTGTAGAAGCCGATCTCGTTCCTTGGCAAGATCCCTTGGAGCGCTTCTCCCTCATTTATCCGAAGGGATGGGCGAAAACCCAAAAAGGGGCGTGGTATCTTTCTTTTGATGGACCCGAAGGCAATCAGATTTTGGTCTTGTCCTTCATGGACCCTTCTTTCTCTGCAGAATATTTAAAGCAATTGCTCAAAAATCAGCCTCCCCTTGCACAAAAGGAAGTCACACTCAAAAATGCCGAGAAAGCCCAAATGCTCACGTTTCAAACCCGGAATGAAGAGTCACCTGACGCCGAAGAAATGATCGTGACCTCCATTTCACCCGAAAAATCAAATTTACTCTTTTTAATTCGCTTTTCAAAAGAACGCTACGAAGGCAACAGGGGTATGGTAAAAAAAATCATTGAGGTATTGATTGCGGGAATTGAACTGAAAGGATAAAAACATGAAAAAAATACTGTTTTCTCTTCTCTGCATTTTGGGTATCACCCCTTTTATTTTTGCTCAACCCTCTCCAGGACTTTCTTATCGGCATCCGGACGGAAGTTTTCAAATTCAGTTTTCCGCCGGCTGGGTTCAAACGCAAACGACGAGCCCCGTCCAATCAGCCTATTTCGTTTTTTACCAAGGGAACATGCCTGCGGGAGAAATGATCGTTTTCATTGAACCCCTGATGCAGCCTGTGACCGCTCAAGCATATGCCTGGAACGCTGAACAAAACTCGCTGAGGGGCCTTCAGAATTATCAAGAGGCCTCTGAAATGCCCATCTCCATCGCGGGTCAAGGCGCGATCGTTCGCCAATTCAGCTACACGCAAAATCTGAAAGAAATGACCCAAATGATCGCAGCGGAAGAATTTTATTTTGTTTTTGGGAATGCGGCCTACACCTTTCATTTTGGAACCCATGCCCACCTCTATCCGCAAGTGAAACCTCAATTTGACGAAATTATTCGGACCCTTCAGCTTTTCGCAACAGGACCTCTCCCTCCCACAACGGCCGCAGCCACAACTCCAACATTAACCCCTCATCTTCAAAGTTTGAGCGAGAACCCTTCCCCAACGCCCCCTCTCCAAACTCAAACACCGGACAACACCTGGGTTCCTTCTCCTCAAGTGCTTCCCACCCCAGAAAAAATATTCGGTCTCAAACCCTATCAGGACCCCAAAGGAAAATTTTCCATGCAAGTCCCTGACCGCTGGCTCACCACGGAAAGCGCAAGCGGACTCATGAGTGTCTCAGGAAAAGGGCATGTCATCTCTGTGGAAATTTTTCCGGGGCCTGAAACGGTAGATGTCATGCAATCCATTAAAACCCGGGGCAAAACCATTGTGTCCCAAGGGACTCGGGTGATTCAAGGAATGAATGGAACGGAAATCATTTTCAAAGACAAGGACCCTCAAGGATGGGATGTGATTGAAACATTGATAATCCTAAAGGAAAAGAACGCCCTGGTCAGTTTCATCGCCCCTGAAGCCGAATATGAAAGCATCAAGTCCAGCCGCGATGAGATTTTGAAAAGCTTGAGGTTTGCATAAATGCGCTAAAATGATATAATAACTATACCATTATGGAATTCGGGTACGACGAACATAAAAGCACATCTAACAAAATCAAAATGTTGATTTTCCCAATTGGGTGATTCGTTCTTTGGACAGAGAAGCAAGAAAATTGGGAGTGACACGGCAATCGCTTATCAAGTTATGGATCGCCGATCATTTTAGACAGCTTGCCAGATAACACCCTTGTAGACTTATATTTGTAGTCGCCCCATTTATGGGGCCGTCCATTTGCCCGATGAATCGGGCGACTACAAATCAAGTGTATCTGTCTACTCCAAAATAATATCTGTCGGATCCTGTGGATTCACATAGCCTCCTCGCGTGGGATCATAATCTTGAGGCGTTACCCACACCGCTTGTCCCGTCTTCTCGGAATCCCGATAGCCCCCGCCCTGCATGTATTCTCCCCATTTTTCACCCACCAGATCATTGGACTGGGTTTTTGCCTCCCAGCTTTCCATCACGCTGGAGGTGTCGGCGGGATGATTGGCCGGTAAAACCATGCCTTTCACCCCGCCCCCCAAAAGCTCTGGATGCAGGACCTGAAAACTTTTTTCAATCGCTTCTAGAAGGGATGAGACCGATTCCCATCGCTCGAGGGGGGCCTGTCGAATAGACATCACGCCTGAGAAGCTCACCATTTGCCTTAAAATTCCAGAGGTCATCGCCGCCCTCAATCGGCGGCCCTGCCAGTCATATTCCATGATGCGCCCGCCCATTCTCCAAGTTTGCCCGATGGCGTCTGTCATGTCCGCATAAGATTTTTGATCGAGAATGACGCTATTTTGAAGTTTGTCACCCAGATTGCGAAGGGCAAAATCCATGAATTGAAAGGGATCGGGATTGCCCGGCAAATAAATGGAAAGCCCTATCGAAACCGCTGTCTCATCTTGTGGGTCTTTCACATCAATACCATTTAAGGTCTCACTCACCTGCCAACCGTCTGGATAATAAACCTGAAAGGCATTCCCCTGATAAAGCTTCAGAGGCTCGCCTTGAAAAGTTTCAAAACTCTCTGCAATCACTTGAAGCATTTCTTCCAAACCTTCCCATTCTTTTTGACGCGCCCAATAGGCTCGATAAAGACCGCGCCTCCCCTCCAAAGAAACTTTTGCCTTTCCTTGAATGGGAATCCCCGCTAAGACGCCCGAAAAATCAGCTGTCGCAAGCGTCTCTCTTTCATCCACCGCTCCCAGACTTAAACTGTTTCCACTTTTTTGATAAATGGCCTGATCTATTTGGAAGCAACTTCTCAAAAATTCTGTCAGGGTTAAACCCTTTTTTAAAAAAACGGGATAAACCACCACCCCCGTCAAGGCCTGAGGTTCCCGCTTCACCAAAATCTTTCCCTGCATGGCATGGAGATGCCACATTTCCGGAATCCGAATCGAAAATCCCAGAAAGGCATCACGATAAACTGTCATGGGAAGCGACACACTTGGTTTCCTGACGGCCGTCAGTGGAATGGGAGTCACTCCCGTCACTCCTGAACCTTTCCCGATGGGGATTTGAGAACCATCGGGGAGTTCAAGAAATTGAGCAGAACCCCAAGAGGGCTCTGTCACTTTTGTTGTCACAGAAGAAGGACGAGACACCCCAGGTGTTTCTTGATCTATTTTTTGCCTGGCCTCATTTCTCTTCCATGAAAAAATGAAAGCAAGGCTGACAAAAGTAAAAAATCCCACCGTCACCAAAATTTTTTGGCGCAGGGACCAAGCACCCACCTGAGACAGGAATGAAAAGCACTTTTTCACAACGCCCTCTCCTTTATCAACGGAATCCAGAAGTGAACTTGTGTACCCTCTCCTAGAGTGCTGTGAAGCTCAATCTCTCCACCATGCCGGGCAATCATGCCTTTGGCAAAGGGGAGTCCCAGGCCAGCAAGTTTCTCGTTATCCTTTTCCACATTGATGATCGGAAAGAATAAATCCCTTCGGACCTCTTCAGAAATCCCATGTCCTTCATCTTTAATCGTGAAGCTTATTGCGGGCATGTTATTTTTATCCATGGGTTTGGCCTGAACCTCTACTGTTCTCCCTTTGTCACTTGCCTCTATTGCATTCAGGACCAGCCTTCGTAAGGTTTCCTGTAGGGCCGTAGGACTTGCCAGCACTTTCGTCTTTCCTCCCTCTATTTCCTTCTTGAGAATAATTCCTTTTTCATGAACTGCCTTTTGAAGCTCTTCATCCTCAAAGTCCACCAATTCACTGAGTGCAATCTCTCTAAAGTCTTTGAGGCTATCCCAATAGATGGTCCTTAAGTTGTGGGTGATTTCTCGAATCCGTCTGACACATTGAAGAGCCGTATTGCCAAACTCGATCTCGGATTCGTCTTTATTAAAGCGCCGAGCTGCCAGTTGTACAAATGTATATACACTCTGAATTGCATTGTTGATGTGGTGAGCAACCCAGGTGGTATAATTTTCCATGGCATGGGAAGTTTTTTCCTGAATCAACCGTGTGACTTCTTCCAATTGGGTGTTTTTTGCCTTTTCTTCAATATATTTTTGCAGGCTTGCTCCTAAGACTGCTTCTATTTCTTCTCTTTGATAGGGCTTATGAATGTATTTGAAAATTTCTGCTTGATTAATGCTGGAGCCCAGGACTTCTATGTCTGAGTATCCAGTGAATAAGACTCGGATCACCTGAGGAAAAAACTGTTTGATTTGAGCGAGAAGTTCTATTCCCGTCATTGCGGACATGCGTTGGTCTGCGATAACAACTGCAATTTCGCTTCCCCGAGGGGTTCGTAAGATTTCCAGAGCTTCTTTGCCTGTCTGTGAAACCAGAATATTGAAGGAATCTCCAAACTGGAGTTTAAAAGTTTTTAGAACTTTTTGCTCATCATCAACAACAAGAATTGAATAATTCTTCTGAGAAACTGCTGTCATATCAACTCCTCTTGAAAATTCATTTAAGAAGAGCGCTTACGATCCACAGGTAATTTTACAATAAACTCCGTTCCCTCACCCACCTTGCTTTTTACCTGAATTTCTCCGCCATGAGCTTGAATCGTGGCATGGCTTACACTTAAACCTAATCCCGTTCCCGATCCTACGGGTTTGGTCGTGAAAAAGAGATCGAAGATTTTATCCAAATCTTCCTTTGAGATACCGACTCCATCATCTCGAACCGAGGCAAAAATGAAGTTGCTTTCCTGCCAGGTTTTAATCCAGATATTTCCATTTCCTAAAATTGCATCTGATGCATTCTTGATGAGATTGATAAACACCTCTTCCAATCGAATAGAATCTCCTTGGATAGGAATCACTGTACCATAAGTTTCGTGAAACTGTATTCGAGCCGCATTTCCAGCTTTTAAAATTCGAACACCCCTTTGCAAGATCTGATTTAAATCTACCGTCTCTATGTTCATCTGTGTAGCTCCATGATGGGAAGCCACCAGAAGATCCTGTACAATCACTCTCACTGCATCCAATTCTTCTTCCATGATTTCAAGAACCTCTTTGACGTCTGGCACGATCTCTTCAAAAGATGCATTTCCAGTTTTGACTCTTTCTATTCTATTTCTTAAGATGTCAACTCCTTGAATGGGCGAGTGGATTTTATTATTAAAGTGATGAGCAATACCTGCCACCATCACACCAATAGAAGCCAATTTCCCTGATTGAAAAAATTGTATCTCCAATTTCCTTCTTTCAATCAACCCTTTTACTCGTGTCAAAATCTCTCGATTATTGAATGGCTTAGAGAGATACTCATCTGCCCCTTCTTCATAGCCTTTTATTTTGGATTCTATATCTGCTTTGGAGGTGAGCAGGATCACTGGGGTGAGTTTGAGTTCTTCGTCTGTTTTAATCGCATGCGCCAGTTCGTACCCATTCATTTTGGGCATCATGATGTCAGATATGATAAGCGCCGGTCTTTGGGCTTTTACCTTTTGCAAGCCCTCTTCTCCATCCTTGGCAAAGTCAAGATTGTAGTAGTCTTTTAAGACGTAGCCCAATATCTGGATGATTTGCGAATTGTCTTCGACAATGAGGATTTTGTCGCGGCCAAAGACTTCGCCTCGCAAGTGGCTGAGGTCCACTTCGTCAAAGTTTTTGAGGCCAAGATTTATTTTGATGTTTTCATCTTCGGTGAGATTCGTTGTGTCGAGTTTTGTTTTGTCTATGTGACGGTCTCCTAAGGGGAGTTCTACCGTGAAGATGCTCCCTTTGCCTACTTCGCTTTGGACACTCACTTTCCCAGAAAGTTTTTCCACAAATTCTTTTACGGTTGCAAGTCCAAGCCCTGTCCCTTGTACTTCTCTTAAGGGGTTGTTGCTCGCTTGTGTGAAGGGGTCGAAGAGGGTGGCCAGATCCTCTTTGGGGATCCCTCGACCTGTGTCTCGTACTTGAATTTCGCACGTGCCTGCGTTTCCCCTCCCTTGATGGGAGGGGTTAGGGGAGGGTGACGCTCCCACCACAACCTCCACTTCACCATCTTTCGTAAATTTCAACGCATTTCCAATGAGATTGTTTAACACTTTTTTCAATTTGGCTCGGTCGGTGTAAATATTTATTGGCTTTTCAAGCTTGTTCGTAAATTTAAGCCTGTTATGAGAAGATTTTGCAGCGCTTTCAAAGGCTTTGACTGTCCGATCCACAAAGCTCGCGATCTCAAGCTCGCTCCATGTGATTTCAAGAAGCCCCTTTTGAGACTTTGTGAGCATTAAAAGGTCATTCACATTCTCTAGCATGTCATCCAGAAAGGCACGGCTATCACCCAGAAGTTTTTCTTGCTGGACACTGTCTTTTAGGCCCCCTTCCATTATCATTTGAATGGTACTCGATAAGGCGACTAATGGGGTTCTAAATTCATGCGTGATGTTAGAGAAGAAGCGGGATTTGGCTTGGTCTAGATCTTTCAATTTCTCATTTGCCGTTTGAAGTTCTCGGGTTCTTTCTTGTACAAGTTCTTCCAAATGGTCTCGATGTTTCTGAAGTTCGGCATGCGTTTTTTCTAGTTCCTCATTGGCCGCTTGTAGTTCGTCGTATTTTTTGGTGATGGCTGTCACCGATTTTTCAAGGGCTTCGTTCTGCTCTTCTGTCATGAGCGTGTTTTCCTTGATGATTTTCCGATAGTCCAAAAGACGGCCCACCGTATAAGCCACAAGCATGAGGAGAAGTCCTGTTATCCCGTTAAGTGTGCTCTTGGGTAAGATGATGAGACTAACCATGACAAGTGGAAGCGATATCGCCAGTCCCATCACCCCCAAGATTCTCCTCGGCCGATTGAGCCAGGTGTAGATATCCACGCAATAAGGGGCTCCCTGTGCTTGGCATTGTAGCTCCTGGACTTTCGCCATGGGCATGTCGAATAGGTTTGGGATGGAGGCCATTTGGCCGTGGCGATTTTCGCAAGCATATCGGTCGGTCTCGATTCCTTCTTTCCATGTTATTTTGATGACGGCTTCGTTTCTCTTTAATTCAAGAAGTTCCCACAAGGCCGCTTTGTTGAAGTTGGGGACCATTTCGACCACTTTCTTGATGGTAAATTTGACGGTGCCAAAGAACCGAAAGATGGTGTAGGTGCTTCCCCACGCTTCTTTCGTTGCGGCAATGGTCCCTGCTTCAAAGGGGGCTTTGGGGTCTTGGGTTGTGTCCGCGACGGCTTTGAGTAAGTGACGGTAATAGCTCCACGAGACCCAGTTGTTTTCATCTTGGAGATAATTGAGGTCCTGTCCTGTGTCTTGAATAAGTTGCGCTAACAACTTTTCCCCATATCTTTTTTTAACGTACAAAAGGGTGCTTTTTAAGACTTTGCAGTTGAGTTCTGCTCTTTCAAGTTTTTTTGTTTCTTTTCTGATTGTTTCCATTTTAGGGTCTTGTTTAGTTTTTCCGCTCCTTTTCAGCGATGATTTCTGCACAATTTTTTAGAAGGCTCTCATCAATGTATCCGACTGAGTTTCTGAAATAGGCAAGTCTAAAGTCTAGACTTCTGGCCGCCTGATAGATTTCTTCTGCTTGATGCGCTTGAACCTTTCCGATGCTGCAGGTGTTGGACCGACCTATGGCGGTTAAGACCATGGTCTCAGCCAGGCACCCTAAAGCTTCGTTTCGATTCAGATCAAAGTCAAAGTGACAGTCCACACCCGGCGTTTCTACAATCGCGGATTCGATCACAATGATATCGTTTCTTTTCTTTGGAACTTCGTCAGAGACATTCTTGGGCTGGGCACAGTCTATGACGATTGCCCCTGGCTTAAAATGTTCAGCGTGCACAATAGCCCCAGGAGCGTTGGTGACGACGATTACAATGTCTGAGCCCGCTATTCCAGAAAGGTTTCCTGAAGTTTCAATTTCGCAAGGAGCATCTTGGATAGAATCGATCAGCTCTTTCAATGCCTTTTGATTGATGTCTATTAGTTTGAGTTTTTTGACTTTTCTCGCCAGGACTTGGACACAGCCTGTTCCTACTGAGCCCGCAGCCCCAATGACAGCAAGGGTCGAGTTTTCCAGTTTTAATCCAATCAAGGCAGCTGCCTTGACCACATTTTGTACGGCTACGGCGGCCGATAAGGGATTGCCCGTCGTTACCCCAATCTGAACTTTATCAACCACATCTTTTCCATCATGGGTGACAATAGAGGTAAAGGCCCCCAGCCCTACAGTTCTGACCCCTATTCTTTGCGCAAGTTTTACCGTTTCTAAGACACGGTGACTGGCCATTTTTCTGTCTTTGAGCATTTGAATCGTCCACAGAGGTGAGCCGATGAACCAGCCGTTTACGGCTTTTCCCGTTTTGTCTTTTAAGCCTGTGATCTTCGACGCGATAAACGGTTTTTGATGATAAAACCATTTTTGTACCCATGTCTCTTTCATCCATTTGGCAAAGGGAAACATTCGATATACGTCCCGATGATCTCTCGGATGCCCAATAAAAGCAAAGGCGCCTTTACCAACCAAAAACCGTCCGATTTTTTCTGGAAGAAGAGGGATGAGACTGTCGCGAAGTGCAGTTAGAATGCTTAGCATGCCTTGATGAAGTCTGGATCTTTCAGGTTGGAAAGAGGGGCCTCTTGATCTGCGCGCTTCACGACGACGATCCGCTTTTTTCCTTCTGTCATGTTGAGTAGATGAGCTCCATACACGGCGATTTTTTTCTCTTCGATCTTGTTTTGATGCTCTGCGATAGATCGGGAATTCGTCCGGTATAGTTACCGACTGGATTGGTGCTTGATCAAGAAGAGAGCAAGCGCTTGTTGATGTTTTAGGTAAGTTATTTATGACAAAAGAAAGTTCCACGGCTGAAGCCCCCCCGGTGCCCCCTCAGTCCGTTTACGCCAAATATATCAACGCTCGTTTACCAGGACCATTATATGATAAAATAGGATTATGAGAAACCTGAAAAAATTAAAGTCTGATACAATGGAAGACACGCTTGCCCTTTCTCCCCAAGAAAGGGTTCGGCTGGCAGAATCCCTTTATCAGGAAATAGTACACATTCAAAAGAAACGCTTTAAACCCTTCGTTAAATCCTTCTCGAGTTTTGAAGAATATGAAAAATGGAAGGCCCGACAAAAGGATCCTTGGCTATGGTGAAGTCTAGTTTGGCACGGGTATGTGCCCTTTTAAATCGTTATCGAGTTCGATACTTGGTGATCGGAGCCCAGGCAGGGATTCTCTATGGCCTTGTGAGAAGCACGCATGATATTGATATTTTCCTTTTGAAGACAGCCGCCAATATTCAGAAAGCCCTCACAGCCCTTTCCTATTTGCCTCTGCAAATTGCAAAGGAATTAGACGCCGACGAAGTCTTAAAAAAACCGATTACCATTGTCGGAGACCAGCCTCGTGTGGACCTTTTAACCGCCCTCAGACAAGTTCAGTTTCACGATGCATGGAAGAAGAAAAAAGTGGTGAAGATTGACGGCATCCAAATCCCTCACTTGTCTTTAGAGGATCTCATCATTAGCAAAGACACAGACCGCCTTCAAGACCAGGCGGACTATGAAAAATTGATACGACTTAGAGAATCCTTTAAAAATGTGATATAATATCTCTTGTAAGACAAAAGGATCTGCCTCTATGAGAATGACAAAAATGATCGGCAGTTTCGTTTGTTTCACCTTTCTTCTATCCTCCTTGTCTCTTCTGGCAGAGTATGTTCCTGTAAATTCTTTCAATGATCCTCAAGGGCGCTTCAGCTTACAGTTGGGCCCCCATTGGCTGATGCTTCCCATGCAGGCCCAAGGCGAGCTTGGCCATTACGCCTATGCCCAAAATGGGATTGTGGCGGCAGAGCTCAGCATTGCCTCTGAGACTTTGCCCATGATGCTCACGGCCGCTCAATACGCACAAGCAGTCGAAGAAAATACGCTGAAAAGTCTCCCTCAATATCAAAAAATTCAGGCCGGTCCTTTTAATTTGTCTGGGCTTGAGGGTTATTATTATCAATTCAGCATGCTGAAGGACACCCAGATGGGGTCCCAGCCCATGATCGCCGAACAATATTTTTGGACGACAGGAACGACAGGATTCATGATTACATTCATGGTGCTCACCCCACAGGCCCATGCGCTTAAGCCCGCGCTCGATCAGGTGATTCAAAGCCTGCAATGGGGAGGCGCCACACAAATGCCCATGCAAAATCCTCAGAATCCTCAAACGATGGACCTGAATGCGCTCTATCAACAATACCAGCAGCAACAGCAGCAAATGATGCAGCAATACATGCAGATGTATGCACAACAGAATCCAAACATGACAAACAATCCTTATGGGCAAAACACGATGCCGTCAGGAGACCTGAGCGCGCTTGTTCAACAACAAATGCAATTGGCCCAGTTGAAACCGCCCAGTGTGCCTATGAATCCTCAAAACCAAATGCTCATGAATCCGCAAAATATTCAGAGCTACCCTACCGTCAATTCGGGCAATGTACAAGCTCCTGTGACGGCTAACAACCCTTTTCTTTCTCCCTCTCAAAACGCACCCTCGACCCCAAATGTCTATGCACCCCTTCAAACTCCGGCCCCTCCAAATCAGGGAAATGAGATTTCACTTCAAAGCTACGAGGACCCTCAAGGCCGATTCTCGATTTTGATTCCTCAAGGTTTTACACCCTTCCCCTCCCCCGCAGTCACATTTCAAGGACCCCAAGGGGAAGTGCTTAACATTGCAGAAGTTCCAGGCATGACGGATGAATTGATAAACACCGTGCTCGCAGGAAAGGAAATTCAAGCGAAGGAAGAAATTCAAGTCCGCTCAGGCACTCAAAATGTTGCCGCCACAAAAGTTCTTTTCATGGCAAAAAATCCTCAAACGGGACAATCCTTTGTCACCGCCGCTCTTTTCATTAAAGAGAAAAATATTTTCCTCAGCTTCACAGTTCCTCAAAATTTATCAGAGCAAGAAAGGAATATGATGCAAAAGGTCCTAGCCAGTTTTGAAATGAAGGGGTAATGATGCATCCAAAAAAATTTCAGGCAATACGCATTGGAAGAGGTGAGGCGATTTTTGTCCTCTCTTCACTGCCTATCTCTTTTAATTTTTTTGGAATGATTTTCAGCAAATCAGATGCGAGCAATCCACGTTCGATGTTCATTTCCTGAACCGCTTCATCTCCACTGGCCCCATGAAGGTAAACCCCCAGCTTAGCTGCTTCCAAGGGATCCATGCGCTGGGCTAGAAATCCACCGATCATCCCCGCTAAAATGTCTCCCATCCCACCCGTGGCCATTGCCCAATGACCTGTCACGTTCATCCAAAGGGCTCCGTCTACGGATGCAATCACAGTGCCCGCCCCCTTTAAAACGCAAATGGTATTGCATTCCTTCGCCAGACATTTTGCACTTTCCCAACGGGAAGATTGAATTTCATTTGTCGAGCAACCCAAAAGACGGCTCATTTCCCCGGGATGGGGAGTGACAATCACAGGGGCCTTTATCTTTTTCAGGATAGACATCTCTTTTGAGAGTGCATTCAAACCGTCTGCATCCACCACCACGGGAATTTCCACTTGGGGAAGCAAATGATGGATCAAAGAAGCCGTTTCTTCATCCAGAGAAAGTCCGGGTCCAATGACAAGGGCCGTGGCCTTCTTGAGAAAATTTAAAATAGAATCAAGCGCCTTCAAGCCTAGAAAGCCTGGTTTTCCTTCGGGCAAAGGCAAGGTCATCGGCTCTGTTAACTTCATTTCAAAAATGGGATTGAGACTCTGAGGGACTCCCACCGTGACAAGGCCGGCTCCCACCCGAAGCGCGGAAAGCGCACTGAGGCAGGCGGCCCCTGTAAATCCAGGAGAGCCGCCTAAAATCAAAACATGACCGTAATCCCCCTTATGGGACACCCTCTTTCTCCGCGGAGGAAAATGTAAATCTTGAGGCGTGAGTAAAAAATCCTGCGTTTTCAATTCCTTTAAAATTTCTGGAGAAATGCCCAAATCCACCACGTGAAGGGAACCGATATATTCCAAGGCCTCTTGAGTCAAGAGCCCATATTTGGGAAGACCCAAAGTGATCGTGTGATCCGCTCGAACACAAGGCCCTTCCCTCACGCCTTTGTCGGGATCTAAGCCGGTCGGGATATCCATGGCAATCACAGATGAAAAAGAACTTGAATTAATCCACTCTACTGCTTCTAAAAAAAGCCCCTCCAAAGGCCCTTTGGATCCCGTGCCCAAAATTCCATCCACTGCGATGGAAGTATCCCCAAGATCCGAGACAGCCTTGAGCAAATCCTCATGCGATTTGATCTCTGTCAATGCTGCCCCGCGAGATTTTAATTTCTTGAGCGTTTCCTTTGCAGCGCCTTTGATCTCATCCAAAGGGGCCAAAACAAGCGTTTGGGTTTTTACTTCGTTTTCTTCCAAAATCCGAGCCGCCACAAAGGCGTCTCCTCCATTTTGACCCTTGCCCGCAAAGAGAACCCCTTTGCGAGGCCAAGAATTTTTCTGAAAGAGACTTGAGACGAATTGGGCAACACCCCCTCCCGCCTTTTCCATCAGACTCAAGGCGCTCTCCCCCCCTTCACGCGTCATGCGCTCGTCTATGGATCTCATCTGAGAGGAGGTGACGATTTTCATACAGATCTCTTTTTCATTTGTCCCAGCACCATCACCTCTGCAGCCGCATGATGATCAGAATGAGAAAGGCTGGCCTTTATGTCTTCGATCAACCAATTTCTCTTTTTAGAAAGTAGGTGCGGACTTAAAGAAATTTTAGGATGTCCAGAGTCGTGAGAAAGAACTTCAATCTTCTTCATCTCGCCTCTTCCCCTCAGATCCAATGCCCTAAAAACCGCTTTTTTACAGGCCAAGCGAGCACTGTAATGAGGAATGGGATTGCGCTTCTTCTTGCAATAATTTCTTTCACGAAGTGTAAAATTCTCCGAGAAAAACTTTTTGTTCCGCTCCACCTCCAGGGTCCACCGACGCTGATCAACAATTTCTAACCCCACTCCTAAGATTTCCATGTTTAATCCGAATCCTTGCCTTTCATCAAGGCCAACATCTCTTTCACAGCCCTTTCCAAACCGACAAAAATGGCTCGGGAGACGATGGCGTGACCAATGTTCACTTCTTCCAAATAAGGCATTTTCAAAATCGGCAGAATGTTTAAATAATGAAGCCCATGCCCCGCATGAACGACTAAACCATATTGATGGGCCAATTGCGCCGATCGAAAAAGAAGTTTCAAAGCTTCCTCTTGTTTTTTGGGGGTGGCCGCGTTTGCATAATTTCCGGTGTGAAATTCTACAAATTGGGCACCGGCCTCCTGAGAGACCTCCACTTGATGAAGATTTGGCTCAATAAAAAGACCCGCAGCAATACCGACTGCCTGAAGTTTCTTTAAAGTGGTTTGGAGAGAATTTTTGTGACGCTCCACATCCAATCCCCCTTCCGTGGTCAGTTCCTCTCTTTTTTCAGGAACCAAGGTCACCTGATCCGGCTTGATCTGAAGGGCGATTTTGAGAATGGAAGGAATAGAAGCCATTTCTAGATTCAATCTAGACCGAACCGTTTTTTTTAAAATTTCTAGATCCCTGTCCTGAATATGCCGTCTGTCTTCCCTCAAATGAACGGTGATGTTGTGCGCCCCAGAGAGTTCACACACCGCCGCAGCCCAGACAGGATCTGGTTCACGCGCCTCCCGCACCTGACGTAAAGTTGAAACGTGATCGATGTTGACACCGAGATGGATCATAAAAGCCGTCGTGAGTTGTGAGTGGTGAGTTAAAATCCACGACCATCAATCAATGACTATTTCTCGCCCAATTCCTGCTCAATTGCACCCGCAATATCCTGGGCAAGCTTCTGAATTTTATCAGCATCCTCCCCCTCCACCATTACGCGGGCAATGGGTTCGGTTCCAGAATAACGTACCACGGTTCTTCCGCCATCGCCCAAAACCTCGCGGGCTGAAAGAATGGCCTTTTGAACCGCCGGGATGTTCTCCAAATTTTTCTTGTCTCGCACGCGAATATTCACAAGCGCTTGAGGAAATCTCTCCAGAATTTTTTTCAAGGAAGACAATTTCTTTTTGGATTCCACCATGATTCTTAAAACCTGTAAAGCCGTGATGAGACCGTCCCCCGTCGTTGTAAAATCCCTAAAAATAATATGGCCTGATTGCTCCCCACCCAAAGAGGTATCTTGCTTTAACATCTCTTCAATGACATAGCGATCCCCCACTTGGGTACGGATCATCTCACCCCCCAAAGAGCGAATCAATTTATCCAAGCCGAAATTGCTCATCACGGTCGAAATGAGAAGTTTCTTACGATGGGAATCCTTAAAAAGATCCTCGGCGCAAATGGCCATGAGGTCATCCCCATCCACTGCCTCTCCCTTGTCATCGGAGAAAATGACACGGTCGGCGTCCCCATCCAAGGCAATCCCGACATCCGCAGCCTGAAGAATGACTCCATCTTGCATGTTCTTAGGATAAAGGGCCCCACAATTTTCGTTGATATTGGTCCCATTGGGCTGATTGCCATAGACGAACACCCGAGCCCCGAGTTCGCGAAACACCAGGGGGGCAGCCTTGTAGGCCGCGCCATGCGCACAGTCCAAAACAATTTTTAATCCATCCAGTGTCATCCCCTTCGGAAAAGAATTTTTCACAAACTCCACATAGCGGCCCAGGGCATCATCAATGCGAAACGCCTTTCCGACATCATGGGCCGTGGGGCGAATATGGGCAATGGTCCCTTCTCGAACCAACTGCTCAATTTCTTTCTCCAATTGCTCCGGTAATTTTAAACCCTCCTTGGAAAAAAATTTAATTCCATTGTCTTCAAAGGGATTATGACTCGCAGAAATCACAATCCCTGCATCGGCCCGAAGACTCCGCGTCATGAAGGCAACACCCGGAGTCGGAAGAGGACCCAAGAGTAATACATCTACCCCCATCGAACAAATCCCAGCAGCCAGGGCGCTTTCAAACATGTATCCAGAAAGCCGCGTATCCTTCCCGATCACAATGCTGTGGCGGCGGTGGTTCCTCCTAAAAACATAAGCGGCCGCCCGACCCAGCTGTAATGCGACTTCTACGGTCATGGGCTCCGTATTGGCAACACCGCGAATGCCATCTGTGCCGAAAAGTTTTAGACTCATGATAAAACCCCCCGAAAATAGTCCACAGTCAACAGTCGATAGTCCATGGTTTTAAAGAAATGATTGATTTCTATGGACTATGGACCGTGGACTATGGACTCCTTTTTATCTTCTAAGACACCAACTCCTCTGAAATCTCTACCTCCACCACGCGGGGATTAGATTCAACCACATTCAACCCTCTCACGGGTAAAACATTCACAGGCAATTGATATTTCCCTGGTTTTAAATCCATCACATCCACATAGGCCTTTAAATCGGAGGCGTGCATTTTCTCTAAGATATCCGAAGATCCTTCCAATGTAACCTCGATCTCGTCTTTCACAAAACGCACCGGGACCCTGGCCTTAGGCCCTTCCAAAAGAGAAAGTGTCACACCCCCCAAAGTTCTCTTCGCCAGATCAGGTTCAATCCGTGTGTACACATCTACATGCTGCAACTCGACCCGGGGATCATCGCTCAAAAGGGGTTTCAACGCAATGCCCTGAACAAAAGAGCGGGTCCTCCCCGTTAAAAGAATGGGAAGCGTTTCGATCTCCATCAATTTTTCCAATCGCTGTTTAGGCCCTATCACTTTCACCACCGTTGGATTGGCCACAAAATCCTTTACACGAAATCCACGCTCGGGTTTCCCAACAAAATGAGCCTTCACGGGGAGTTCCTTCTCAATCAAGAAATCCAAGGTGACGCTCAAACGATTGGGGTAAATATCTAAAATTTGGATTCTTGGCGAAAGTTTAAAATCCTCAGGAGATAGATCAAATTGAACTACGCCCGGTTTTTCAATCCCTTTCAAGTCGTGCTTCACCCGAATCGAATTTTCGACCATGTCCCGCATCGCCTCCTGAGGACCCGACACAGTCACCCTCAACGCATCCACATCTTTTTGAGTCACCACCATAGAAGACGCCACCTCCAACTCATACGGCACATCATGAAAGACACGCTTGGTCGTGATTTCCCCTTGCACCATGATCCAGACAATAAAGGCGAGAACGAGAGAGGAAATCTTCACCCCCAAATTTCCGGTGAGCCAACTACGAAAGGGCATGAGGGTGCCTCCCTCGGGAATGAAACCAATTCTTTCTTTGCCCATCCCCAATCAAACGATCTCTCATCATTTTTTTCAACTCCTCCTGTTCTAAACTTCCCACGAGCTTTCCATCCATGGCCACAGAGATTTTACCTGTCTCTTCAGAGACCACAATCACCACCGCGTCTGTTTCTTCCGAAAGTCCAATCGCCGCCCGATGCCGCGTCCCCATGGACTTTTGAATGTGGGGCTGTTGCGTCAAAGGAAAAAGACAAGCTGCAGCCGCAATATGATCTCCCTCAATCACCACTCCCCCATCATGAAGCGGCGTCTTCGGATAAAAAAGGGTCATGAGAAGCTCCGTCGAAACAGCCGAATCCACCTTCACGCCACTTTCAATGTAATTCTTCAAACCCACCTCATCCTCTATTGCAATCAAAGCCCCGATTCTCTTCTTGGAAAGAATATGGCAGGCCTCCGCAATCATGTCGAGAATCGCTGCGCTCCGGCCCAGGCTGGGGAGGAGCGGATTTCCCCCCAGGCTGGCCAACACCCTCCTCAATTCAGGTTGAAAAAGAATGATCAGGGCAATCACCGCAACCGGGAACACTTTACCCAAAATCCAATTGACAGTTTCTAACTTCAAGCGCTGGGCCAGAAAAAAAATCACGAGGAGGATCACCAGGCCCTTCAACACCTGAACGGCCCTTGTCCCCCGGATATACCCAAAAAGAAAATAGAAGAAAATCGCGAGCACCGCGATTTCTAAAATCGGCCTCCAGATCAGTGTGAGAGAATTTAAGAAATGCATCATGAACTCCTAAATCAAAAATCAAAGATCAAAAATCAAAACTAAGGAAGAATATTAATTTTAATGATCTTTCGAGATCATCGTGTGCGATGAAAGTTCTCCCCATCATGCTTTTTTTGTAGTCGCCCGATTCATCGGGCAATCCATGCAAGGGGCACACGGCAGCCCCATAAATGGGGCGACTACAGAATGAGCTTCACTTTCATAGCAATAAATACAACTCCTTAATTTTGCATTTTGATTTTTGGATTTTGATATTTTTCAATCTCCTCTAACATCTTTAAAACATCTTTCGTGGCTTGAACATCATGAACCCGTATGATAGAAGCTCCGTGATAATAGGAAGCCGCAACACAGCCTAGACTTCCCGCAAGACGTTCTTCCACGGGGCGATTTAAAACAGTGCCGACAAAAGATTTTCGAGAGACCCCGATGACCAGAGGTGCTATTTCCTTAAAAGATTCTAGATTTTTCAAAAGTTCCAGATTCTGCTGGGCATTTTTTCCAAAACCTATTCCCGGATCAATCACCACTTGTTCAGGGTCAAGCCTATTTTCCGAAGCGAAATGAAGTCTCTCGCGAAAAAATTCATGAAGTTCATCGAGGAGTGAATCATAATACGTATTCTCCTGCATGGTTTGAGGGACGCCTCGCATGTGCATCAAGACAAGGCCCGCTTGAAAGTCACGGATGACAGAAATCATTTCCGGATCTCTCAAACCCGAAACATCATTGACAATGCTGGCACCCGCATCCATGGCCATGCGAGCCACCGAAGATTGACAGGTATCCACAGAAATGGGGATGGAAAGACGAGAACTTAAAACGGAAAGGACAGGTAAAATTCTTTCAGCTTCTTCCTGCCCATCCAGAGCTACCGAACCCGGCCGGGTGGACATGCCACCCATGTCCAACACATCAGCTCCCTCTTGAGCCAGCCGAAGACCGTGTTCTACCGCCCTCTCAAAGGTAAAATGCCTTCCTCCATCATAAAACGAATCCGGCGTAACATTGAGAATCCCCATGACCAGAGGTTTTTGGAGTGAAAGGCTTCGCCCTTTGATTTTCCAAAATACATTCTTATTGTCATGAAGCAGTTCCAACATTCGTATTTCCATTGAATTCCTCCGGACTCCTTCTTTTGAGAAGGCGCCCGTACGGATTGATCGAGGGTGTCACTTGGGGAACCACCTTACCGTCAATAATGGCTTCTACCTCCTTACCCTCCATCACTTCTTTCTTGAGCAGGGTTTCGGCAAGGGCGATCAACTTGTCCTTATTTTCCAAAATCAATTTTCTAGCCCGTTGATAACTCTCATCAATGATCCGCCTCACCTCTTTATCAATGTCAATCGCCGTAGACTCTGAATAATCCACCGATCGAGTAATCTCACGCCCCAGAAAGATATGTTCTTCTCTTTCCCCAAAAGTCATGGGCCCCAGTTTCTCGCTCATGCCCCATTCGCAGACCATTTTTCGGGCCAAATTCGTCGCATTTTTAATGTCATTGGCGGCCCCAGAACTGATTTCCCCAAACATGACTTCCTCTGCAACACGGCCTCCCATCATGCCCGCAATCTGACCCAAAAGCTCTTTCCTGGACTCTGTGTACCGATCCTGCTCAGGAAGCTGCATGGTGGCCCCCAGATAGGCCATGCCACGAGGAATGATCGTGACCTTATGCAATGGCTCGGTCTCTGGCAAAAGATGTAGCACCAAGGCATGCCCCGACTCATGATAAGCCGTGATTCGGCGATCCTCTTCTGAAATGGTGCGGCTTCTTCGCTCACGGCCCCAGCGCACTTTATCACGGGCCTCTTCCAATTCCTCAAGCCCAATAGATTTCTTATCGTTGCGAGCTGCCAAAAGCGCAGCTTCATTCACCAAATTAGCCAAATCCGCTCCCGAAAATCCGGGTGTTCCCCGAGCCACGACTGAAAGATCTACATCTTTCGTCAACATGACTTTCTGTGTATGCACTTTCAAAATGCCCAGTCGGCCCTGCAAATCCGGTAAATCCACCACCACCTGACGGTCAAATCGCCCGGGCCTCAAAAGCGCAGGATCCAAAACATCCGGCCGATTGGTCGCCGCCATGATAATCACACCTTCTTGCGTATTAAAGCCATCCATCTCGACCAGAAGCGCATTTAAAGTTTGCTCCCGCTCATCATGACCTCCACCAATCCCGGCCCCGCGGTGGCGGCCCACCGCATCAATCTCATCAATAAAAATAATACAAGGGGCATGCTTTTTCCCCTGCTCAAAAAGATCTCGGACCCGGCTTGCCCCCACGCCCACAAACATCTCTACAAAATCGGAACCACTGATCGTGAAAAAAGGGACATCTGCCTCTCCTGCCACAGACTTGGCCAATAAAGTCTTTCCGGACCCCGGTGGACCCATTAATAAAACGCCCTTGGGGATGCGCCCGCCTAATTTTTGAAATTTCTTAGGGTCTTTTAAAAACTCAATAATCTCCTGAAGCTCTTCCTTGGCCTCATCCACGCCGGCCACATCCTTAAAGGTGACCTTGTCACGCTCTTTGGTGAGAAGCCTCGCACGCGACTTTCCAAAACTTAAGGCACCCGTGCCCACCCCCTTCACCTGACGATACACAAAGAACCACAAGAAGCCGATAAAAAGAAGCATGGGCGCCAAAGAAAAAAGGAGATTGGTCCATATATTTGTCTCCGGCTGAATCATAAAATCGCGCACATTTTTTCTCAAAACCGCGATCAAGGCGGGATCCTGAGGAGGAATGTTTAAGATAAATCTCTGCCCGTCCGTATATTCTCCCCGAACGATCTCACCCATCAATTCGGCTTTTTGAACATCGCCATTTTTGACGGACTCATAGAACTGGCTGTAACTGGGGTGGCGAACCCCTCGGCGAGCAATGTTATTAATTTGAAAGAGATAAAGGAGACCAATCCCCACCAAAAGCCAAATCACCACGGGTTTAAGAGGGCGTCTATCCATAAAGTCTTTTGAAAAACCTTTCTTTTTCTTGGGTACCATATCAATCCCTTAACCTTTCTTTTGTAGCATAAATAAGGGTTCCCTGGCAATAGTTAGTCCACAGTCGATGGGATAGTCCATGGACAAAAACAGGATACCCTATGGACCATGGACTGTGAACTATGGACTTTTTATAAAGCCCTCCTGGCCTCTAAAGCCCTTGCCAAAGTCAATTCATCTGCGTAATCGAGGCCCATTCCCACGGGGAGACCATACGCAATGCGCGTCACAGAAATATTTTCTTCTTCTAGCAACTCCCCCAGATAAAGAGCCGTGGCCTCCCCCTCCACATCCGTTCCCGTAGCCAAAATGACCTCACGCACCTTGAGCTTGCGCACCCTTTCAAGCAAGCTCTCCACTTTTAAATTCTCAGGACCCACGCCATCCAAGGGGGAAAGCTTTCCCATCAACACATGATACAGGCCGTGGAAACTCACAGATTTTTCAATCATCAACGCATCCTTGGCCTCCTCAATGACGCAAATCAATCCACGATCTCTTTTCTCGTCCTGACAAATCGAGCAAATCTCTTCCTCGGTAAAGAGATAACATTCTAAACAGGGACGGATTCTGGTTTTAGAGGTCACCAGCGTTTGAGCAAATTGTTGAGTTTTATTTAGGGGAGATTTTAATAAAAAAATCGCCATCCTCTCGGCCGTCTTCGTCCCAATCCCGGGAAAGAGTTTAAAGGCTTCAACCATATCTTGAAAAGCGTCTAGTTTGTATGTCATATCGTCGTTCGCCGTTCGTTGTTCGTCGTTCGTTGTTCGTCGTTCGTTGTTCGTCGTTCGCACTCGTTTTAACGAAATACGAACAACAGTATATGAGCGACTGCTTTTTCACCTTTTAATATCTGTAATCTTCCCTTCAAACATTGCCAACGCCTTCTGAATCACAGGATCATCTTGGATGGCAGAAGCAATATTTGAAAAAGAACCGGGAGCAGAAGATTCACCTTCTACCAAAGAATCTGCCTCTACCAATTCCAGAGAAATTTCTTTTCCCCCAAGCCGGCGCAACTCATCCTGAATCCACTTAAAATGATTTTCATTCTTCAAAGATTCTAAACAAAAACTTTTCGAAGGTGAAAAAGAAAGCCGCACCTGATTCATCTCAAAAGAAGGAAAGGCCTCTTTTAAATAAGCATGTAAAAGGGGTTTATGCTGAAATGCATTTTCTAAAAATTTTTTCCAAAGTTCAGGATTAAATTCACTTCTCTCACCCCTATCCGTCATTCCCGCAGGCTTCAACGAAGTAGCCCCAGAAAGGGGTAAGCGGGAATCCAGAGTTTTCGTACTTGAAATCAATGGATCCCCGACCACGATAGTGGCACCCTTCGGTGTTAAAGATTTCGGGGATGACGGGTCTGTAGATTTTTTGGCTTCATGATAAGACAAGTATTCTTCAGCTTGACTCACTGAACCGTTTTTTTTTCCGCCGTCGCGAGTCACTTCTTTAATTGGTTCTAAAGCCCCCTTCTCCAAAGACCCCACTTTTTCAATGAGATGCTCAAGGCTCACTGCCCGGCTGGTCAAATAAAGACGGACCGCCAAGGCCTCCAAGGTCATCCGTTTCGAAAGGGAAAATTTCAAACGATCCTCTGCCTCTAAAGTCACATCTAACATTTGAAGCAATAAATCTCTCGCAAAAAATGAGATTTGATTTTTCAACTTTTGAATGTCTTCACTCGCAAGTTCAATCAAGTCTGAGCCCTGGTCATCCAGCTGTAGCATCAAAAGATCCCTGAAATGCGTCGCCAACTCACTGACAAAAAGAGTTAAATCCTTCCCCTCCCGGTCCATTTTTTGAATGGCCGAAAAAAGCCCTTTCCAATTTCCCTCCCTCAGCGCCTGAAAAAATACCATCACCTCATCTCGAGAAATACATCCCAAAATCTGCAAGGCCTCTTCATATTTTAAAGTTCCACCCGAAAAAGAAACAAGCTGATCCAGCAAACTCTGGGCATCTCTCAGGCTTCCATCCGCTACCTTGGCCACGGCAAAAAGGGTTGGGTCATCGGCCTTCCATTTTTCCTTTTTCACAATCCCTTTCAAGCAATCAAAAATTTCCTGCGTCGAAATTTTTCTTAAACCGAAATGCTGGCACCTCGAAAGAATGGTTGTGGGAACACGATGGGCCTCCGTCGTCGCAAAGAAAAATTTCACATGAGCGGGGGGCTCTTCCAATGTTTTCAAAAGCGCGTTGAACGCCTCCTGGGTAAGCATATGCACTTCATCAATGATGTAAATTTTAAAGGGGCTCGAGGCAGGTGAAAATTTCACATTGTCTCGGAGCTCTCGAATTTGATCAATCCCGCGGTTGGACGCCCCATCAATCTCCAAAACATCCAGGCTGGTTCCAGCGGAAATTTCCTGACAGTTAACACACTTGTCACAGGGGTCCGCCGTGGGGCCCTTTTTACAATTGAGCGCCTTGGCCAAAAGACGGGCAGTGGTTGTTTTCCCAACCCCTCGCGGCCCACTGAAAAGATAGGCATGTGCAACGCGACCCATGGCAATGGCATTCCTCAAGGTGGTCATCACGTGATTCTGACCCACCACCTCTTCAAATTGCTGCGGCCGCCATTTTCGCGCCAAGACAAGATAGCTCAAGTGTTTTTTCTCCTTTGACTAGCTTAACCTATTCTCACATCTTCAAGCAAGAACGATCAAAAATCAAAGGCCTGCAATCGCTAAAAAATTCCTAAAAAGAGTTTTGCCTACCTTGCCATATTCTTCCCTGAGAAAAGCAAAGTCGCGTCTTAATTCGTCCTGATTCAATTCCAGTAAATCGGGATCCTCCTGAATCCAAAGTTCAAACATCTCAGGTGTTAATTCAAAATGCCCTTGAATCCCATAGGCTCTATCTGCCACCTTTACAATTTGGTTCTGGCAAAATTTCCCTTTTCCCAAAAGCGTCATTTCTTTTGTTAACACCACTGCCTCTCCATGGAGATGGAAAATTGTAGACTGATCACTCAGACCTCTCAGCAAAGGATCTTTCTTCCCTTCAGAGGTCAACTCAACCTGAAAAATACCCCCTTGGGGATCCCTGAAACCTATTTCTTTGACCGGACTTTTAACCACTTGGCCTCCCGAGGCCTTCACCAAAACCTGAAGCCCCAGGCAAATACCCAAATAAGGAATTTTAAGATCGAGCGCTTCACGAACTTTTGCCAATTCTATTTCCATTTTGGGTGTTTCATCATTCGCACTGTCAGGCCCTCCCAAAACCACCCAGGCAGAAAAATCACGGGGTGAAGGACATGAAAGACCCCGATTCAAATCGATCAATTCGTAAGGGAGGGTCTTTTCTCTTAAAAGACCTTCAAGGATTCCTGGTCCTTCCCCTGTAGCGTTTTGAAGAATTAAAATTTTAGGATTCATTTCACTCCTGACAAAATTATGAAGAAGTCAGAATAGACCTCTTACAAGTCAGTTCATTAAGTTTTATCCATAAGTTTTGACAGTACTAAGGATAAGGCGGATAGGAACTATAACCAGAAAGATTATCCATGTATAGTGGAATATAGCCTCCTTGGTAAACAGGGTTTACAATTGAAAAAAATGAAGAGTTAAGAATGAAAAGTGAAAAATTCTAAAGGGAAGTTCATTCTTCATTTTTCACTTTTCACTTTTCCCTGCTATACTGTGCCCATGATTCAGCTGAAGTCATTGACGCTCAAATCCAATATTATCCAGTCTCCCATGGCAGGTTGCACAGACCTGGCCTTTCGGCTTTTGGCCCGAGAAAAAGGAATGGAATTCGCATTTCTGGAAATGGTTTCGGCAGATGCCTTGATCCGAAAAAACGCCAAAACTTTTGATCTCATGAAAAGCGTTCCTGAAGATAGGCCCCTGGGAGCCCAATTGGTCGGTTGTGACCCGGACGTCATGGGGGAGGCGGCCGCCATGGTGGAAGAAATGGGTTTTGATTTACTAGACATCAATTGTGGCTGCCCCGTTCCCAAAGTCACAGCCCCAGGAGGGGGTTCTGCCCTTTTACTGCAGCCTGAAAAAACGAAAAAAATTTTTGAAAAGGTCGTGCAAAACATCCAGCGCATCCCGGTCACCGCCAAAATGAGAAAAGGGTACTCCGATCCCTCTGGAGAAGAAGCCGTTCACATCGCCAAAATCGCCGAAGACAGCGGACTTTCGGCCATCACCGTGCATGGTCGCACGCGCGCCCAAGGTTATACAGGCTCAGCTGATTGGGAAGCCATTGGAAAAGTGAAAAACGCCGTTCGCATTCCCGTCTTTGGAAATGGCGACGTGATCTCCGGGGAAGATGCTCAAAAACTCATTCAAGTGAGCGGCTGTGACGGCATCATGATTGGAAGAGGGGGGCTCGGAAACCCATGGATTTACAAAGAAATCGAGGCCTTTTTAAATGAAACTGCAGTGCCTGCTGATCCCACGCTAGAGGAACAAAAACAAATGGCGCTCAGGCATTTGGACCTGGTCATTCACAATGAAGGCGAGAGAAGGGCCATTCTTCAATTCAGGAAAATCGGTGCTTGGTATTTTAAGGACTCACCCGGCATTGCCGATTTTAGAGGAACCATTCACCAGACTGAAACTGCTTCAGGTATGAGAGAAGCTATTGAGAATTTTGGAGTTAAGAAGAATTTTTTTTTGATGGATCTGGAGGCAAAGTCTTAAGTCTAAAGACATCGCTTCGATCCACTTCACGCAGACTCTGGGACTTCAATAAAACCAGCCCTTCCCGGTCAAGATAGGGAATATCGAATCCTTCCAAAATATATTTGCGAATGTATTTTGCTAAATCTTGATAAGAAAAACCTGACATCTTCACAAAAACATCAAGCGGAAAATCTTCGATGATACGAATGGCCCCCTCTTCCTCTTTAAAATCTTGGATAGACAATTCTTGGAATCCTGAGGGAGAAAAAGATTTCAGAAAGAGAAAAAATCTTTCAACATTCTCGGATGCCCCATTTATCAAAATATCTACGTCTTCTGTGGTGCGAACAAGCCCATTGAAGGCGCAAGCAATGCCACCCACAGTGATAAATTGAACATTCGCTTTAACGAGATCGACCAACAATTTTTCGAAGAAATTCATCATGTTTAAACGATGAGGACGGCCCTTGTCGAATTCTACGTAGGAATTCATTTAATTCCCACAAACGCTCCAAAGGTCTTTTTTGAACATTGCCTAAAACAACTTTTTTAATCACAAGTGACCCCCTACCCTTATCTTTAGCCATTGTATCATATATCCGAGAAAAACTAATTTTGTTCGTTTATCCTGTGGTATCATTCTTAAAATCATGAGCGATTCTTTGAATCTCTACATTCACATTCCCTTCTGCCCCTTGAAATGCCCTTTTTGCGCATTTAAGACGGGGGTTCATTCGGCTACAACACGCCAGGACTATGTTGAAAAGCTTTGTTTTGAAATAACTGAAAAATTGAGAACTCGAAAAAATCATAGATTGGTCACTCTTTACATGGGGGGTGGGTCCAGCAACATGCTTTCGACTTCCCAAATTAAAAAAATTCTCGACACGGTTTTGCAATATGTTACACCTGAGAATAATTTTGAAGCTACTACCGAGATTCATCCTAAACTCATTTCAGAAAAAGACATTCGAGAAATGATAACAATGGGCTTTAATCGTTTCTCCATGGGCGTCCAGAGTTTTCAAGATCAAGAGCTAGACTTCTTGAAAAGAGGATATACGGGAGAAGAAGTTGAACATAGCATTGCCTTGATCAAAAAATGGGGCGTTGAAAATCTCAATTTGGATTTTATTCTCGCGATTCCGGGCCAAACCTCTGAAAGCGTTTTTAATACACTCGAAAAGGCGCTGAGTTTTGAACCCTCTCATCTTTCTCATTATCTTCTCTCTTGTGATGAAGGCAGCCAGTTCACACGAGAAAAAGAAAAAGGCGCTCTTTTAGAAATGGATGAAGAAGATAGTTCTTTGCTCTACGAAAAAACATGTGATTTTCTAGAACAAAAAAATTTCATTCATTATGAAATTTCAAATTGGGCCCAGGCAGGTTCTGAATGCCGGCACCATTTGGCCTTCTGGTCTGGGAAACCTTATTTAGGAATGGGACTTTCCGCCACTTCTTTCGACGGTGAAAGTTATACTAAAAACACAAGCCTTCTCAAAAATTATTTAGAAAACCCTTTCTCACTTGAAGAAAAAATTTCCTGCCAGGGAGAAGCGTCCCAGAAAATCCGAAAAATCATTTTGGGGAGCCGAACCCATGAGGGACTTGTCAAAAATCTTTTTTCAGAAAATGAAATTCAAAAACTTTCCGAAGAAAATTTACTCACCCAAGAAAGCGACAAAATCCATCTCACCCGCAAAGGCTGGCTCCTGAATGATTATGTGACTGAAAGATTGGTAGATGCACTTCTCTGAAAAACATGTTATAAGTTGAGACTTCTGAAAAGTTTTATTTCGCAGGGATCCTAGCAGCATGAAAGGAGGAGTCTGTTATGGAAGAATACAAACCAGAAATCATGTTAACCGATTTTCCGAAAATTCAGTGCCCCTTCATTCGACAGACTTTCAAAGTGGATCAGGAGCAGTGGAAAAAACACGGCTCTTCACTCAAATTACGTACACCAGAGGTGTATCTGGTTGTAAACCGCGTCAACCCTGACTATGAATGGGTTTTTGAGGATCCAGAAACGATCGCGGTCGAGAAATTGGACGGCACCAATGTCAAGCTCTTCACTCAAAAGGGTCGCCTGATCGCCCTTCAAAATCGCAAGAATCCCATTGACCCCCTTCAAATCATCAAAGGAAAATCATTCATTTTAGAAGCCATTTTTCAATCCATTGAAAAGGAGTACGTCAAAGAAGAGGGTGAGCAGGCCGGGGAGGTGATTGGCCCCAAGGTTCAAGGGAATCCTTATAAGCTGGATCTCCACGAGTGGTATCCCTTCGAGCGAGCCGTGGGTGTGCTGAGCTACAAGTCCTTTCACGAGCATGAGCGAAACTTCGATAATTGGAGCAGTTGGTTCAAGGATTATTTAATCTCACGCTATTTCACAAAACGGGCCTCAAAGTTGGGATTGAATGAACAGGTCTTTGCAGAAGGGGTTGTGTTTTACAACATGAAGCGAAGAGCCGAAGGCAAAACCTACATGGCCAAACTCCGTCGCGACATGTATGACTGGTTCTACTCTGACAAAATCCAAATCTTCAATTACGACAAAAAAGGCCGAGACGAGGTTGAGGATCAAGAAAAGTTTGATTGATCAAGCACATGCTTGCGGATCGTGTATTTAAAAGTGTGTCCTTTTATGGATGCGGGTGGCCCGACTGGGGGTCCCCCGCTGATCGCCAGCAGATGGAGACATGGACCCTCTCATTACATTC
>JACPWU010000041.1 GCA_016196885.1 Chlamydiota bacterium
AACTGTAAAAGCGGGTTCATGATGGTTCATCGGCTCTCTCATTGGGGAGACCGTAAATCAGGCAATTTAAAAAACAAAAAATTGCTAAGGGGGAGAATTTTTCCTTGACTTACTTTTCCATAGACATTCCCGCAGGTTTCAGGCGGGAGTCCAGGGTTTTGCACTCATTCTGGATCCCCGATAAAAACACTCGGGGATGACAAGCTGTAGGCATTTTGAGTTCGTGATGAGAAATGCGGGCTAGAAGGTGAATTCTTGCATGACAAATTCTGTGGCGAAGCCCTCTGTCACCCTTTTGTATCATTTCTTTTATCCCGATGATGTGGTGAGTGCGAGGCATTTTTCTCAATTTGCCGAAGAATTAACGAGACGTGGATGGCGTGTTCAGGTCCTAACCAGCAATCGATTCTGTCGGTACCCCAGGCGAAAAATCAGTCCCAAGGAAGAAGAGTGGCAAGGGATTCGCATCAAGAGAGTTTGGCGAGCGCCTTGGGATCAAGCGAGATCCCTGGCACGTTTTGCCAATACATTTTGGATGCTTGCAGGTTGGACGATTCAACTTTTGAGACTTCCAAAGAGCGATGTCCTGATTATGGGGACAGATCCGCCCTTTTCCATTTTGATCTTACTTGTCTTACAATTTTTTAAACGTAAGACATTGTTTGTTCACTGGTGTTATGACCTTTATCCAGAGGCGATTTTTGCGGATGGTTTTAAAGGAATGGTTGGGTGGATCGCGGCTGGATTGAAAGTTTTGGTGAAGCAGGCTTATCATTCTCTGGATGTGATGGTGGACATTGGCTCATGCATGAGGAGGCGACTGGAGGCTTATGGGTATCACGCCCATTCACAGACACTGGTTCCTTGGGCCTTGGCGGAGCCGACTCTAGAGGAGTTGAGGCGGGCTCAGAATGGTTCTCGGCATGTCGAAGGAGCATCTACCTTAACCTTGCTTTATTCTGGGAATATAGGAAAGGCACATGATTTTGAAGTTTTTCTAGAGTTGGCGCATTCCCTTTATGAAAAAAGCGATAAAATTCATCTTGTATTTTCATGCCGAGGCAATCGCCTTCAGGAGTTTTTGAATGCCCTTTCGTCTTGTCCCCCCAATGTGAAGTCTATTCCCTTTGCAGACGAAGAGGATCTTCAGGGAAGGCTTCTTTCTGCAGATATTCATTTGGTGAGTTTGAGAAAGGGGTGGGAAGGCATTGTGGTCCCCTCCAAATTTTTTGGCTCTTTGGCGGTGGGTAAACCTGTGATCTACGCCGGACCCATGGATTCAGCCATTGCCTCTTGGATTCGTCAATATGATGTTGGATTTGTTCTCTCTGGAGAAACGATACCGAAGCTTGTTCAAGATCTGTTAGATCTTGAAAAAAATCCTGAGCGATTGCATAAACTCGGTCAAAATGCTTATAATGCTTATCATCAATTTTTTTCGAAGAAGAGAGTGATGGATCAGTGGGATGAACTTTTGAGAGCTGAGCTGTTGAAATCATACGGAGAAACAGAATGAAAACCTATCTCATGGCTTTTATCATTTCTTTTTTCTCTTCTCTTTTGTTGGTTCCTCTCATGAGACGTGTTGCTTTTCGTTTCCATGCCTTTGGTCGTGAAGAAAGTTCTTCGATCCCTAGATTAGGGGGAGTGGCTGTTTATTTGGCGTTTATTCTTCCTCTGGTAGGGCTTGTGTTTTATGACAATTTAGTTTCACAGCTTTTTCTGGAGAAGACGAAACTTCATCTGGGCCTTTTTGTAGGGGGGACCCTTGTTTTGGCTCTGGGGATGTGGGATGACATTCAGGGATTGTCTCCTCTCATCAAATTGTGTTTTGAACTGATCATCGGTGTTCTCACATTTCTCTTTGGTTTTAGAATTGATGCCATTACCACCCCCTTGGGTGAATCCTTCGCTCTCGGTTTTATGAGCCTGCCTGTCACCCTTGCGTGGATTGTGGGGGTCATGAATGCCGTGAATCTGATTGATGGCATTGATGGACTGGCTTCGGGGGTTTCACTTTTTTCTTTGATCACCCTAGGGACGATTTCTTACATCAATGGGATCTCGCTTAATATTTTATTGTGCTGTGCCTTGGGCGGTGCGGTGCTGGGGTTTTTAAAATATAATTTTAATCCTGCCACCATCTATTTAGGAGACGCAGGGAGTTTATTTTTGGGATATACGCTGGCCATTCTTTCTCTTTGGGGCTCTCAAAAAGCTTTCACCCTGGTGAGTTTTCTCACACCCCTCATTGCCTTTGGAATTCCGATCATTGACATGTTGGTGAGTGTGGGGAGGAGATATTTTAGAGGGATGTCCATTTTCCAGAGAGATACGGAGCACATTCATCACCGTTTGAAAAGCCTGGGTTTTTCAAAGAAAAAAGTGGTTCTGATCCTTTACGCCTTTTGCATTTTTTTAAATGCCGTTGCATTGTTTTTATATGTCTCTCGGAATGCATCTGTCGTTTTGGTGGTCTTGGTGGTCAGCTTTATTTTAGGATTGAAATATTTAGGATACCTCAACGGAACCATTTTTAGAGACCGCTGGAAAGAGTTCGAGAGAATTCGTAAAGAGAGATTTTGCAAGCATACCTTGGTTCAATTGAGGGGGCAACATGGAAAGACAGATTTGGCAGATAAACTGTGGCATTTGACAAAGGGTTTTTCCAAAGAGTTAGGTTTTGGCTTTGCCCGCATGGAACTGGGAGAGAGCGGTGGGACGAAACAGCCTGTGATCTCTCAAGAATGGTGTTCGGAGACTTTGCCAAAGGGGAGTCCCATGGCCAAGGTGACCATTCCTCTCGTGAGTGATTCCGAAGTTTTTGGATCCATTGAATTGGCCAAGCCTGTATTGACGGAAAATGACAAGCATGTTTTTGCAGGGGCGGAATCTTTTTTAAAAGAAGTGGCGGATGTTATTCAGGAGCATATGAAAGGGGATGTGAATCGTACGGGAAGAGATGTAAACGCAAAAAGTGAGAACGAGCCGGCGCTTTACGGAGTATGATCAGTTAAGGAAATATTTTACAGAAAGGAAATCTTATGGAAGGCATGGTGACCCGAAAGGTAGAAGTGAGAGGGATGGGTGCTTTTTCAATTTTTAGAATCTGTTTTGCTGTAACCTTGATTTTTTCTCTGGTCTCATTTATTCTTGTGAACCTTTTTGGAATGCAGCTGACGGGTTATATTGCGGGAACCATCGGGGATATTAGGATTTTTATTTCAAATTTAGAGACGCACTTTCCTCATCTTTTTCAAAACGAGATTGTTCTCTCTCTCATGGCTGCCTTGGGGATTGGATTAGGGGTGGGTTTCATGACGGCCTTTTTTTCTTTTGTTTTTTCTATTTTTGCTACTCTCTTGGGCGGTATCAAAATCACCATTCGGGAGAAGAATGTGGAGAAAAAAACAGCATACCTTTAAAGACAGGGGGTAGGGAATGGGGGATGGCTGCAGAAGATGGAAATGAGTTTGTTGGGTTCCACTATCCCCCAACCCTTATTCTCTTCAATTTTAGATTTTGGATTTTAGATTTTGGAGTGAAGGAAATGATTTGTTAAATCCAAAATCCAAAATCTAAAATCTAAAATTGAAAGACGCGCCCGTAGCTCAATTGGATAGAGCACTTGCCTACGGAGCAAGGGGTTGCAGGTTCAATTCCTGCCGGGCGCATTTGAGTGTAGGGCATAGGGAGTAGGGAGAAAGGGTTGCCCAGAAGGGGGTGATCCTGGTGGAGTTATGCTATTCCTCGAATGACGCGAGATGTTGACATTGTCATTCAGTTAAAATCAAGAGATGTGGAAAGGGTGGTGGATCTTTTTAAAGATGAATTTTATATTGATGAAGGCATGATCTCTCACGCGATTGCTGAAAAAGGAATCTTTAACATGATTGATTTTGTGAAGGATTTGGACAAGGTCTATTTAGAAAAATGGATTCAATCTCTGGGCCTTCAGAGTATTTATAAGAAGGTCAATACATGAAAGATACCTCTCTTGAATTGTCGAGAAAATTTCGAGAGATGTTGATGCAAAAGACATCAGAAGAACGGTTGTTGATGGGAGGTTCTATGTTCGGGATGTCTAAGCAATGCGTGACGAGTTCTATTTTAAGAAAGAATCTTAAGATTTCTTTCTCCGATCTGAAAAAAGAAATTTTTTTGAGATTTTATGGTAGAGAATTTGATTCGTATACCATAGGTAAAATCACCAGGCATTTAGCAGAGTATGGGTCTGGTCACAAGAGTGGATTTTAGCCAGGGGTCATGCCTTTGAAAAAAGATGCTGACAAAGATGTTTATTTTATGTCGGAGGCTCTGAAAGAAGCAGATGCCGCTTTTGAAGAGGATGAAACGCCTGTGGGGGCTTGTATCATCCATGAAGGGAAAATCATTGCGAAGGCCCATAATCAAGTAGAGCTTTTGAAAGATCCCACAGCGCATGCTGAAATGATCGCCATTACGCAAGCGGCAGCGCATTTGAAAAATTGGCGCCTTGAAGGATGTACGCTTTATGTAACGAAGGAACCCTGTCTCATGTGTTCAGGCGCCATTTTTATGTCTCGCGTCCCGCGTCTTGTTTTTGGGGCGATGGATGAAGCTGCAAAAGGTCTGAGAGACTTAATTCATCCGGGATATGAATCCAGTTTGAGAGAAATGGAAATCATGGGAGGTGTTCTGGCTGACCCCTGCCAAAAAATTCTGAAGGAATTTTTTAAGAAAGTTAGAGGTAAGAGCGGGAATTAGGTAATAGGGAGTGGGAAAAAAAGGTAAAGATTATTTTTTTCACTGAGTCCTATGCCCTACACCCTATCCCCTGCTTTTAAGGAGAGGTGGCTGAGTGGCCTAAAGCGACGGCTTGCTAAGCCGCTGTACTGGCAACGGTACCGGGGGTTCGAATCCCCCCCTCTCCGCCAATTTTTTTTATTCAGTGTAGATCATATAAAGCCGTGGAGTAAAGGCGGGGAAACGGAAATATAAAATCTACAAACTCTTTGCCGGAACTGTAATTTAGGTAAAAGCAATCCGGTGAAAACCGGAATCCAGTGTTGTTTTACGATGCTTTAGTAACTTTAACTAGGGCAGTAGGGTAGTATGATCTCAGCACACCTGCCGGGCCTCTGCTTGCATGCCTACTTCGGCGGGTTTTTCTTTTATATGGAATGACGTGTGAAATATACCAAACCTCCCCTGACGCTTGAAGACAAGCTACCCTTCTGATGGAAAGAGGGCTCATAGCAGACAAAGATGTTCTTATAACACGTCTCAAGGATGTAAATTACTATCGTTTATCAGGGTGTTTTTATCCATCCCGTGAGCCAGATGACACGTTTCAAGTAGGCACCTCTCATGTAAAAAATGAATAAAAGAAATATCTTAATAGCAGCCATATTCATTAACCTAGCAAGTAGTTTTGCGTATGCCGATGTGATACTTCCAATGGCGTTTCCTTGGAATTATCCGCTTGACGTGGATTGCCAACAGAATTACAATAGATCTAAATATATGAAACTATGAAATAATGAAACAACTAAATTGGAGACAGCCCTATGAGTTCAACAGAAGATAGGCTTTTTGCCCTTCATGCGGAGGTATGCAAAGCCATGGCCAATCCCATCCGGTTAAAGGTACTCAGCACTCTTCAGCATGGGGAACAATCCGTGGAAGCGATGGTAAAATCGCTTAAACTACGAAAGGCAAATCTTTCCCAACATCTGGCGGTGCTGCGGCAGCGTGGAATCGTCGCGACTAGGCGTGAGGGTCTCCATATTTACTATCGCTGTGCCAATCCTAAGATGCTCAAGGCTTGCGCCATCCTGCGCGAAGTTTTACTCGAACAATTAGCTGAGGGCGGACGGTTGATTAACCCCGTAAACCGAGGAAGGAAATGACTCATGAAAATCGAACGCCTGACTCAGTTTGTTTTAGACCACCCCAAGCTTGTCATCGGAGCAACGCTTGCCTTCACGCTTCTTTTTGCGGCGCAATTTCCAAAAATTGCTATTGATACCGATCCCAAGCACATGCTGCCCGCCACGTCGCCCGTTCGTCAGTACAACGATCAGGTGGAAAGAGATTTTGCCCTTCATCCCGATGTGATCGTACTTGGCATCGTTAATTCGGAGAGTATTTTTAATCCACAAACACTTAAAACGATCAAAGAGCTCACCCGCGCGATTCAGGAGATTCCAGGAGTTATTTCGCGTGATGTGGATAGTCTGACGACCGTGGATAATGTGTCATCCATTAATGGCGAACTCGTCGTGAAGCCCGCTTTAGGTGAGATCCCGCAATCCGATGCGGAGCTCGCGACCTTAAGAAAAGCGCTTCTTGGCAATTCGCTTTTTGTAAACCGGTTTATTTCGGCGGATTCAAAAACGGCCGCCATTTTTATTCCCATCGAGCCGACCGCTAACGGCAAAGAGATCGCGGACAAAATTCGCTGGCTTCTTCCCAAAGGCTCAGGGAAGGATCAATTTTATATCGCAGGCGACCCCGTGGCTCGCGACACATTTGGGACAGAGATGTTCCGTCAAATGGCTCTTTTCTCCCCTATCGCGGGAATCGTGATGTGTATCTCTCTTTGGTTTATGTTTCGTAACGTGACAGTGATCATCGCCAATATGGCGGTCGCGATGATCAGCATTATCTGGAGCATGGGGGGTTTGATCGGCCTTGGCTATCCTGTCCACATCATGAGTTCAATGAGCCCTGTCTTTCTGATGGCTATCGCGACGGACGCGGTCCATATTTTTAATGAATTTGCTTTTCGATTAAACGAGGTCAAGGACAAACACAGGGCGATTCTAGAAACGATGAAGGTGGTGGGGCCGCCCGTTTTTTATTCCGATCTCACGACCGCGGTGGGATTCGCCGCGCTTGCGACCGGATCGATCATTCCGGTCACGATTTTCGGATGGGTCGTTGGTTTTGGAACCGTGGTCATTCTTCTGATGAGCTACACGCTTGTGCCCGCCATCCTCGTGCTTGTCCCTGAAAAACATATCTTAAAGATGATGAAATCAGGTGAAGGAAAAAATCAAACACCCTTTTCATGGCTTTCTCACTTGGGAAAATTTTGCGTGGAAAGGACCCAACCCATTCTTGTGGTAGGCCTCGTATTGATGGGGGTGGCAACGGTGGGTCTTGCCTGCATCCGGGTAAACAACAATATGGTGAATTGGTTCAAGCGGGACAGTGTTGTCAGGACCGCGGATCGAGTGATGAATCAACATCTCGGAGGAACTTCCACGGCGTATCTGGTCGTTCAAGGACAAGAGGATGGCATCATAGGGACACCGGCTCTCTTGAGTCAAATCGAGGGTCTCGAGCGTGAATTGGAAAAAGATCCGCTGGTCGGGAAAACATTTTCCGTGGTGGATTACATCAAGCGTGTGAACCGGGTCCTGCACGATAATGATCCCGCGTTCGACCGCATCCCTGACACGGAGCGTGAAGTGGGGCAGTACCTTTTTCTCCTCGAGTCAGCCGCAAAACCAAGACATTTGGATAACGTCATTGATTTTCCTTCAAAGACCGCCAATGTCATTCTTCAATTAAAAAGTTGGGATGCAGGGGTGATGGAGAAAGTGGCCGCGCAGACGGACGCCTTTCTTGCGGCACATCCCTTGCCTAAAGGAACGACGGTCAAACCCGCCGGTATTGCGTACTTTAATAAGGTATGGAACCACGAAGTTCTTTGGGGAATGCTGAGTAGTTTTCTTTGGGGGTTAGTTTTTGTTTTGATTCTTCTGATGATCGAGACCCGCTCGTTTCTTTGGGGGGCGTTGAGTTTCCTGCCACTTTTATTCACCATCGCGTTTATTTATGGAGTGGTGGGGCTTATCGGAAAAGATTTTGACATGCCGGTGGCGGTTTTATCCACGCTTTCTCTGGGCATGGCCGTTGATTTTGCCATTCACTTTGTCAGTCGATTCCGGAAGCGGCTCCGAGAAAAACCCGATTTGAAAGAAGCGCTTATTTGGGCGGTTGCCCGCCCCGGTAAGGGGATTTTCTTGAACGCGATTCTCTTTGCGCTGGGTTTTGCGGTGATGGGCTTCGCGGATCTCACGCCCTACATCACGGTCGGGATTTTGATGGCGGCCATGATGGTCCTCTCGTCGGTGGCAAGTGTTATTTATTTACCCGCTCTTATTCAATTGGGTCGTCGAAAATTGGTAAAGGAGGATGTCCGATGAAATATTTAAGACTCGGTTTGGCGCTGGTTTCATTATTGTGCGTGAGTGGCATGGCACTCGAATCTACCCCTGCGGCGGAAACACCCGATGGAGGTGGTGTGATGAAAGAAATGATTGCGGCCTATTACTACGCGCGCACAGATGCCAAAAGCGAAATACGAATGCGCATCGTGAACCGCCAGGGGCAAACCCGCGAGCGGCGGCTGACCCTGCTTCGCCTGGATAAGACGGATGGCGGCGAGCAGTCCTATTATATTTATTTTCGTGAGCCGGCGGATGTCCAGGGGATGAGTTTTTTAGTCCTAAAACATCCGGGGGGTGGTGATGACCGGTGGCTCTATCTCCCCGCGATGGATCTGGTCAAGCGGATCGCAACGAGCGACAAACGCACAAGCTTTGCCGGATCGGATTTTACCTATGAGGATGTCTCCGGGCGTGATCTGGACCAGGATGAGCACACACTCGAAGGCGAAGAAACTCTCGGGGAATATTCGGCCTTTATCGTTAAAAGTACGCCGAAGCACCCAGGCGAGGCGGAATTTAATTATCGGAAGTTTTGGATCGATAAAGCCACGCACCTGCCTCTTAAAGTTGAACATTACGATTTAAAAGGAACGCCTTACAAGGTTTATGAAACCCAAGAGATCCAAAATATGGGCGGTACTCCAACTGTCACCAAGGCTGTCATGAAAGACCTTGGCAACGGGCGGTTCACGGAGATTACCATTAAGAGCGTCTCGTATGACTCGGGGATCACGCCCGATCTTTTCCAGGAACGGTTCTTGCGCAGACCCCCTTCTCAATGGATTCAGTGAAGAAAAACTTGTACAGTCGAATCAGTCTATTTCTGGTGGCTGTATTTTTTTCGGTATTGACGGACAAGGGCGCGTTTGCCGACGACCCGACTAAAAACATTCACGGCTTCGTGGAGGCCGCCTATGGCCCAAAACTGAATCAAGACGGATTGACGCAGAAGAACGGTTTTAATTTTATGGAACAGCGTCTCCAGCTCAAAACAAGCTACCGTCCTGATCAGTCCGAAACCTTGGCTCGATGGAATACGGAATTTTTTTATAAAGGTGACCTTCTCGTTGACGAGCACGAGGAAGCCGTGCGGTATCACATTCGCGAGGCGAATGGGGTTTTTAGTCCCTTTTCATGGCTTGATGTGAAGCTTGGGAGACAGATTCTTACGTGGGGAACAGGGGATCTCCTTTTTATCAATGATGTATTTCCGAAAGATTTCGAATCTTTTTTCATGGGTCGCGATGACGAATATCTCAAAGTTCCCTCCGACGCCGCAAAATTTTCTTTATACAATCCCCTGTTTTCCGCGGATCTGGTCCTTATTCCTTTTTTTACGCCCGATACCCCTCTTGACGGCGATCGATTGAGCTTCTATGACGTATTTCTCGGCCGCCTGGCCGGGAAAGAATCCCGCCGTTTATTGACAGAGCCGCCGCTACAACCCGATCGCACGGAAGTGGCTGCCCGTGTCTACCGTAATTTCAACGGTTATGAAGCAGCACTTTACGGATTCAAGGGCACTTTCAACCAAGCTTGCGGGATCAAGAACGAGGACAACAAAGAATTTTTTTACCCAAGGCTTGTTGTTTACGGCTCGAGCCTCCGCGGTCCGTCGCCTTTTATCGGGGGGATCGTCTCGGGTGAGATCGGCTATCTGGAGTCTTTGGAAGATCCGAGCGGTACAAATCGACTTATTGAAAACTCAGCGATAAAATATCTTGCGGGTTATGAACGGGATTTCCCTAAAGACTTGCGTGTCGGGGTTCAGTATTTTGTTGAAGAGATGCTGGATTTCGATGAGTTTAAAACAAGTGCCAGGTCCGGCGACGTGCCGCGTGACGAGTTCAGGCAGCTTCTAACTCTTCGGATTACGAAGCTTTTTTGGCAGCAGACCCTTGAGGCATCGCTTTTTACTTTCTATAGCCCGACGGATAGCGACGCACACCTGCGTCCCCGGTTAGCGTGGCAGGTTAACGATCAATGGAAACTAACAGCGGGAGCCAATATCTTTTTTAGCCAGCATGACTGGACAGAATTCGGGCAGTTGGATGAAAACGATAACTTGTATATTCGGGCCAGATATAGTTTTTGAATGACGCGGGGGCAGCCTTCAGAAACTCACAAGGAACGGAACATTGTCCGATATCAACGATAAATGATCTATACGAGATCGTAAAAGAGAGCGACAGAGTCGTTACTTTTTGACCATCTTTTTTCAAAATTCTACGTGAAAATTTAGACGCACCAGATCATCGCTTGAACGTGTAAGCCCGATGGCAAACCCGGCGCTCAACATGGCTCGTTCGCCCACATGGAACATGATGCTGGGTTGAATATAATGCTCTTGCCTTGAAGGCGAAAAATCCAATTTCTTCGAGTCTCCTAAAGCGCCGATAAATTCAACCGCGAGTCCCGCTGGCATGATAAACGCTGGTTTTTCGGCTGTTTCGCGGAAATGGTGAGCGTGTTCATGTTCCTGAGAATAGAGCCGGTATGAAACGCCTGTGGCATAACCGAAGGCCGTGATTCCATTATCCGTGTCGGTTTCATTGATCCAGTTGAACGCCGCGTTCCAGCGCTCGGAAAAATCCTGTGACAGAATAACGCGGGTCTCTATGATCCTTTCGCGGTCTGGCTCTTCGGCTTCTTCCTCTTCGTAGGGAGGCGTGACCCATCCGCTCACTTCCATCTTATAGCGCGTCGCCGGGTCCAAATCTTCATACTCAACGTATAACACGGGATTCAGAGGCACTTCCTTCTCAAAGAGGCGATAGCGGGCTTCATAGCGAAAACCGGTGAACTTCGCCTCGTCACCGCCCGTTTCCTCAAACCACTCCGTCATCCACTCCAAGGCAAGCTGGTTTGTGGGAGCGTATTCGATCTCCAGCATGTGGGACAGGTAATTCTCTTGTCCTTCCTCACGTTTGGCATCTGAAGGAGAAGTAAAATCGTTCATGAGCATAAATACTAGCTCTCCCTTTTCAATGTGATGCGAGTACGTCGTAAAATAACCGCCGTCCGCAAAAGAAAATTGAGGTTTTACAAGGTTAACCGCCAACAAAGCAAAAAGAATGACTCCTATTTTTCGGGTACCCATTTCGCTCCTTTCACAATCATTCGCCGATCCCGCTTGGCTCGTTTGCCAAAGACTCCATTAAGACACCTTTCAATTGAGACACTGTCTCAATAATAGGGCAAAAAAATTTACCTACCTCCTACAACTCGCACACCGCACAAAAAGCTTGTGGTCATGAAAAAGAAGCTCGGCATTGTATTTCTTGCAGACTTGCATTTGCAGTTCCTCAATTGCCCCATTGTGATACTCAATCACCTTCCCGCAGCCGACGCAGATAATGTGATCGTGATGCCCTTTGGAACTAGAGCGTTCAAAAAATTCGCCTTTACCGTTACCGACCGATTTTTGGATAACCCCGCTTTCGAGAAGCAACGGGATTGTACGATACACCGATCCGCGGGCGATGTTGGACTTTTCCTTTTTAAGGATCTCGTACAATTCATCCGCATCAAAGTGTCTCGAAAGCCGCGAGACTTTTTCGTAGATGCTCCGACGGACCGCGGTGTACTTAAGGCCCTTCTTTTCAAGAAACGCTCCGAATGAGTTGGCTAACATAGATTGGCTACTCTCCATTGAGACAGTATCCTATTTGAACTAAATCTCAATGTCAAGAAGTATTGATGCGGCGAAAAATCACTCCCGTCCCTGCGTGTGGGGGCCTCTTTATCCCTCAAATGGATGTGTTCATCGTGGATTTTGCCGTTCTCAAAAGAGATAATTGCGACAAAAACCAGTTCCAGCCTTTTCCCGGTCGGGGGGATTCCAGGCAGGAGCCAATCCATTGGGGTGGTGTGGGTGCAGCGAAAGATAAATTCGTCCACGACCCTGGTTTGTCCCACGGTCCTCGAGATAAGCTCTGTCTCAACATCGGCCGGCATATTTGGGATAAAATATTTTCCGTAAAAATGCTCGAGTTGTTTTCTCCCTGAACCACCCACCAGGGTGGGGACATGGTTGACATAAGGGTTTTTGACCATGGTGTCGCAGGATGCTGCAGCATTTTTGTCTTCGAACTCAGCCTTCACATGTCTCTCCCACAAGTCAACCATGGCTCGCTCATGGGGTGTCAACTGTGTTAAATCGAGTGTAAACACGGTAAGACCTCCTTTTTATTTTACCCTTCATTTGCCCTGTAGAAACTTCTCCATGATTACGTATTGTAACCGTTTTTCTTCC
>JACPWU010000037.1 GCA_016196885.1 Chlamydiota bacterium
AGAGATGGTCATGCCCGGGGACAATGTTGCCATGGAAGTAGAACTCATCTGCCCGATCGCGATGGAAAAGGGAGTCAAGTTTGCGATTCGAGAAGGTGGGAAGACGATTGGGGCGGGAAGGGTGTCGGATATTATTGCTTAAAGAGAGTTCAAAGGTTTAAAAGTTAAAGGTTTATAAATTATGCGGGAATCCATTACTTTAGCGTGTACGGAGTGTAAGGGTAGAAATTATTACACTTACAAGAATAAAAAGACTACTCAGGCAAGGCTTGAGAGAAATAAATTTTGCAAAGTTTGTCATCGTCATACTTTGCATAAGGAAGCAAAGTAATAAGGCAGGGGATAGGGTGTAGGGCTTAGGGTAGTAGGGATCAGGGAGTTTATTTATTTTCCCTACACCCTAAGCCCTACGCCCTACACCCTAGGTTTAAAGGCCAGTAGCTCCAATGGCTAGAGCGGCGGTCTCCAAAACCGCATGTTGCAGGTTCAAGTCCTGCCTGGCCTGAAAAGGAGGGTTCAAAAGTTTAAAGGTTCAAAGGTTCAAAATAAGAACTGAAAACTATTTTTTATGCCAAATCCGATTAACAAAGTTGGTACATTTTTTTTAGATGCGCGACAGGAGCTTAAAAAGGTTAATTGGCCGACTTTAGAGGAGTTGAGAAGCTCTACGGTCGTTGTGATTATTTCGATCGTGCTCCTGGCTATTTTTATTGGGGTGATTGACTTGGGTTTGTCGAAATTGATAGAGATGGTCATTCGTCATTAAAATTAAAAGGTTGCTTGTATGCCAGCAAAATGGTACGTGATTCACACTTTATCGGGTCAGGAGCAGAAGGTTAAGGAACAGTTGGAGAGAAAAGTTGCGCTTGAGGCGATGCAAGAGAAAATTGCCGATGTGCTTGTTCCCATTGAGAATGTGTCTGAGGTGCGTGCTGGGAAAAAGAAAATTACCAAGCGAAAATTTTTTCCAGGTTATATTTTGGTCCAGATGGATTTGAATGATGACTCCTGGTATTTGGTGAAGAATACACCGGGGGTGATAGGTTTTGTGGGGGCTGGAACACCGGTCCCTCTCTTGGAATCAGAGATTCAGAGTATTTTAAATCAGATTGAAGAGAAGAAAGAAAAGGTGAAACCGAAGATTTTATTTGAGAAGGGTGAAACCATTAAGGTCAACGATGGTCCCTTTGTGAATTTCAATGGCGTGATAGAAGAGTTGGATCCCGACCGCGGTAAATTAAAGGTGATGGTGACCATTTTCGGACGTGCAACGCCGGTCGAATTAGAATATTGGCAGGTTGAGAAGGCGTAGCTTAAGAGTTTAAAAGTTGAAAAGTTTAAAAGTTTAAAGGTGAAAAATGGCTAAAAAAGTAACCGCAATGATTAAGCTTCAGGTTTCTGCAGGTCAGGCCAATCCTGCTCCTCCGATTGGTCCCGCGTTGGGCCAGCATGGGGTCAATATCATGGAGTTTTGCAAGGCCTTCAATGCGAAGACTCAAAATCAGGCGGGGCTTGTGATTCCGGTGGTGATCACGGTTTTCCAGGATCGCTCCTTTACCTTTATTATGAAATCCCCTCCGGTGGCGACCCTTTTGAAAAAGGCTGTGGGACTTGCTGTTGCTTCTGGAAAGCCAAACAAGGAGAAGGTGGGCAAGGTCAATCTCAATCAGGTGCGAGAGATTGCGAAACAAAAAATGAGCGATTTAAATACCAAGTCTGAAGAGGCGGCCATGAGAATGGTGATGGGCACTGCCCGGAGCATGGGAATTGATGTGGAGTGACGAAGGTTCAAAAGTTTAATCCCTACAGGGACTATAAAATCTGAAGTTCAAAGGTTCAAAAGTTTAAAGGCGACACAAAGTGTCGTCCTGGGCGTAGCGAAGGATCTAATTAACATTATGAAAAAGCATTCAAAAAGATATGAGCAGGCGAAGAAATTGGTAGATGAAAATAAGGTTTACAGCCTTTCTGAGGCGATGGCGCTTGTGAAGAAATTTCCTGCCACGAAGTTTGATGAGACCGTTCATTTGGCCGTGAAATTGGGTGTGGATCCTAAGCAGTCTGATCAGCAGGTGAGAGGGACGGTGGCGTTGCCTCACGGAACGGGAAAAAAAGTTCGAGTCCTCGTTTTTACGAAGGGGGAAGGCGCAAAGTTAGCCAAAGATGCCGGGGCTGATTATGTGGGTTTTGAGGATTTGATTGAAAAGGTCAATACGGGCTGGTGCGATTTTGATGTGGTGGTTGCTTCTCCTGAGACCATGCGAGAAGTAGGTAAGTTGGGTAAGGTTTTGGGACCCAAAGGGCTTATGCCCAGTCCCAAAACAGGAACGGTGACGCCTGATGTGGAGAAGGCTGTAAGAGAGGTGAAGGCTGGGCGTGTGGAATTTAAAATGGACAAGAGCGGGAATTTGCATTTGCCGATAGGGAAGGTTTCTTTTGGAGAGAAGGCGCTTACGGAGAATTTATCCAGTGTTTTGGATGCCCTCGCCCGTTCTAAACCTTCTACGAGCAAGGGTGAATTTATGCAGAGTTGCACGGTTTCTACCGCGATGGGTCCCGGGATTCGACTTCAGACAAAATTAGAGGTAACGGATGAGACCTGAAAAAGTTTGGATGGTAGAAAATGTGAAGAATTTGGCCAAAAATCATTCTGCGTGGGTGATGACGGATTACACGGGCCTCACTGCAGGGGCTTTGGCTCAACTGCGCAACCGATTGAAAGGTGTCAGTGCTTCTTATGTTGTGGTGAAGAACCGCTTGCTCGAGGTTGCGCTGAAGGATTCTATGGGTGTGGACGTGTCTTCAATGTCTGCGGGGCCAACAGGCGTGGCCTTGAGTGATGACCCTGTGAGTTTGGCAAAGGTTTTGAAAGCTTTTGCTGGAGAATTTGAGGCCTTTAAGGTTAAAGGGGGCTTGCTGAAAGATCGTCTCCTCTCAAAATCTGAAATTGCTGAGCTTGCGAAAATTCCATCCAGAGAGGCTTTAATCGCGAAGATGATGGGTATTTTAAAAGGACCTACCACACGATTGGTTTGGGTTCTCAAAGGACAGCTTTCGAGTTTGGCAATTGTCCTGGCCAAGATTCGGGATCAGAAGCAACAACAAATGGAAGAGAAACAGTCATGAGTTTTGGGTCGTGAGTCGTGGGTTTTAAAGGTATTATTTTTTACTCACGACTCGCCCCTCATTACCCACGACTGCTTTAAAAATAGGAGGATTGAAACATGCAAGAGATTGTGACACAGATTGAAAAAATGACGGTGTTAGAATTGTCTGAGTTGGTGAAGGCCCTTGAGGAAAAGTTTGGTGTTTCTGCTGCACCTATGATGGGTGTGCCTGCGGCGGGTGCTCCAGCGGCGGGTGGGGGAGCTCCTGTCGAGGAGAAGACAGAGTTTTCTGTCATTCTGGCCAATGGGGGCGATAAAAAGATTCAGGTGATTAAGGAAGTGAGAGTCATCACTGGACTGGGTTTAAAAGAAGCAAAAGATCTGGTGGAAGGGGCTCCGAAACCTTTGAAGGAGGGAGTTTCCAAGAAGGAAGCTGAAGAGATTAAGGCGAAATTGGAAGCCCAAGGGGCAAAGGTGGAGTTGAAGTAATTTAAAAGCAGCGTTCAGCACTTAGCGTACAGCGGACAGTTTATAGGGAGTGGATTTTTTTCTGTACGCTGAACGCTGTACGCTAAACGCTCTATTGTAAAGGAATTTTCTATGGCGACGAAAGTGAAGGAAGAAATTGGCGGACTTCAAAGCAATGGTTTTGAATTTCCAAATCTGATACAGATTCAAACTCAGTCTTATAAGGATTTCCTTCAAGAGGATGTTCTTCCCGAGGAAAGAGCCAATGTCGGACTTCATGAGGTTTTTAGTGAGGTTTTTCCCATCAAGAGTTACGATGAAAATATCTCATTGGAATATGTCGGATATTCTCTGGGCGTTCCAAAATACGAGATCATCGAATCTCAGAGGCGGGGTCTCACCTATTCTGCTCCTTTGAATGTCACCTTTCGTTTGAGAGAAGGGGATACGGTTAAGGAAGAAACCGTTTACATGGGCAATATTCCGCTCATGACTCAGACGGGAACCTTCATTATCAATGGGGCCGAGCGGGTGATTGTGAGCCAGCTCCATCGCTCACCAGGCATTTTTTTTGAGCAGGAGGTTCATCCGGGCGGCATGACCCTTTTTTCATCTCGTATCATTCCCTATCGGGGGATTTGGATTGAGGCCGAGTTCGATATCAATGACCTCATTCATATTTATATGGATCGTCAGCGCCGCCGCAGAAAAATTTTGGCTACCAGTTTCTTGCGGGCACTGGGCTATTCGACCGACGCGGAAATTTTGGAGCTCTTTTATCAAGTGGAGCAAATGAGTCTTGATAAGAAGCTGGACCCATCGGATTTGAAGAATCGTTTTTTGGCCCTTCCGGTGGTTGAGGGAGGAACAGGGGCGGTGATTGAAAAGGCCGGTCGAAAAATTTCCAAGGCCCTTTTGGACAAAATGGAAGTGCTGGGCTTAAAGAAAATTTCCCTTTTAAAGGAAGCGAGCGAAGAAGATCCCATCCTTAAAATTTTAGAGAAAGATACGACGGATTCCATGGATGCAGCGCTGAAGGAAATTTATCGGCGTTTACGACCCGGGGATCCTCCGACGACTTCGAATGCCAGAACCTTGATGAAGCGGCTTTTCTTTGATCCCAAGCGGTATGATTTGGGGAAGGTCGGACGCTTTAAATTGAATCAGCGGTTGGGATTGACTCTTACAAAATCAGAACTGCAAGAGACCATTTTAAAGAAAGAGGATGTGGTGGAAGGTTTGCGTTATCTTTTGGGCCTTCGCAAAGGACAAGGGTACACGGATGACATTGATCATTTGGGCAATCGTCGGGTTCGCTCCGTGGGCGAGCTTCTCATGAATCAATGCCGAATCGGTTTGGCCCGTATGGAGCGGGTGATTCGCGAGCGCATGAATCTTTTTGATGTGGATACAGAGGCCTTGACGCCTCATAAATTGCTCAATCCAAAAGGCCTTTCCGGTATCATTCGGGATTTTTTCGGAAGAAGCCAGTTGTCTCAATTCTTAGATCAAACCAACCCCTTGGCTGAGCTGACGCACAAGCGTAGGCTTTCGGCTCTGGGACCCGGAGGATTGAATCGGGACCGGGCCGGATTCGAAGTGCGTGACGTTCATACCAGCCATTACGGGCGTATTTGTCCTATTGAAACGCCGGAAGGTCCGAACATCGGTTTAATCTCTTCTCTTTCCACGTATGCCCTTATCAATGAATATGGATTTGTGGAGACGCCTTATCGCAAGGTGGTGAAAGGTCGTGTGACGGATGACATCATTCATTTGACGGCTGATGTGGAAGAGCGCCATGTGATTGCCCAGGCCAATGAGCGTGTGGATAAAAATGGAAATTTTTCGGATGATTGGGTGCAAGCTCGGGTCAAGGGAGAATTTTTGAAGGTCGAGCCTGACAAAGTGGAATACATGGATGTGGCGCCTCTGCAACTCGTGAGTGTGGCGGCGGGCCTCATTCCCTTTTTGGAACATGATGATGCCAACCGTGCCCTGATGGGCTCGAACATGCAGCGCCAGGCGGTGCCCCTTCTTTTTACCGATATTCCAAAGGTAGCCACAGGGTTGGAGTACCGAGCGGCCAAAGATTCAGGCGTGGTGGTGGTGTCCCGTAGTGGAGGTGAGGTCACGCGCGTGGATGCCGATGAAATTGCGGTGGGCGATGAAGTTTATCCTTTGAAGAAATTCATGAGGTCTAATGCCGGGACCACCATCAATCAAAGACCTTTGGTCAAGTTGGGAGACAAAGTTAAGAAAGGTCAAGTGATTGCGGATGGGATGTCAACCAAGTCCGGAGAATTGGCTTTGGGGCGCAATGTCTTGGTCGCCTTTATGCCTTGGGAAGGCTATAACTTTGAGGACGCGATTTTGATCAGCCAGCGTCTGGTCAAGGAAGATGCCTATACCTCCATCCACATTGAAGAGTTTGAAATTGGGGCTAGAGACACGAAGCTTGGCAAGGAAGAAATTACGCGGGATATTCCGAATGTAGGTGAGGAGGCCTTAAAGCATTTGGGCGAGGATGGCATTATTCGAATTGGAGCCGAGGTGAGACCTGGAGACATTTTGGTCGGAAAAATTACGCCCAAGAGTGAGACAGAGCTTTCACCCGAAGAGCGATTGCTTAGAGCCATTTTTGGTGAGAAGGCTGCGGATGTGAGAGATGCCTCCCTGACGGTTCCGAGCGGCATTGAAGGGATTGTGATTGATGTGAAGGTTTTCTCCCGCAAGGAAAAGGCGGTCGGGGATGAAGAACAGGCGGAGGAAAGGTCTAAGGTTCGCAAATTAAATGAAGATTATCGCCGCAAATCCGCTGAATTTAAGAAAAACGCATTTACGAAAATCCGCGATATTTTATTAGACGCCAAAATTTCTGTGGATGTGGTCAATTCTGAAACGGGTGAAATTTTAATCACCCGCGGGACCAAGATTACGAAAGGTCTCGTGGACAAATTAGAGGCCCTCGAATATGAATCCATTGAGATGGAAAAGTGCGTCGAGCGGGATCGCTTGAAAATGGTCCTTTGGGAATACCATCATCATTTAGATGCGATTCAGACCATTCACAGCATGGAAATTGAGAAACTGAAAAAGGGCGATGAGCTGGAGCCGGGTGTGATTAAAAAAGTAAAAGTCTATGTCGCGACCAAGCGAAAGCTTTCTGTGGGTGACAAAATGGCCGGCCGCCATGGGAATAAGGGTGTGATTGCGAAGGTGTTGCCGGAAGAGGACATGCCTTTCATGGCCGATGGCACCCCGGTGGACATGGTGCTCAATCCCCTGGGGGTCCCTTCCCGTATGAATGTGGGGCAGGTCATGGAGACCCATATGGGTTGGGTGGCCAAGGTCTTAAACATGCGATTCTTTTCTCCGGTGTTCGGTGGAATTAAGAACGAAGAAATTAAGGAATGGTTGAAAAAGGCTCATCTTCCTGAAAATGGCAAGGCCCGTCTCTACGATGGCCGCACCGGAGAGCCTTTTGATCAGGAAGTGGTGGTGGGTTATATTTATATGTTGAAATTGGCACATTTGGCTGCGGATAAAATTCATGCGCGGGCCATCGGGCCTTATTCCTTGGTGACTCAGCAGCCTTTGGGCGGCAAGGCCCAATTCGGCGGTCAGAGGTTTGGAGAAATGGAAGTATGGGCTTTGGAGGCCTACGGTGCGGCCTACACCCTCCAAGAAATTCTGACGGTGAAATCGGATGATGTCTCAGGAAGGACGCGGATGTATGAGTCCATTGTGAAGGGGCAGAATACCTTAGAGGCCGGAACGCCAGAATCTTTCAATGTGTTGGTCAAAGAAATTCAAGGATTGGCTTTGGATATTAAGGCGGAAAAGGAATAGTTTAAAAATCAAAGTCCAAAAATCAAAGTCCAAAATGAAGGAGGTTATTATTGAATTCTTCCTTAATTTTGATTTTTAATATTTGATTTTTGAATTTAAAAAGGAGTCTGCAATGTCAGAAATGGAATTGGAAAGAAAATCACCTTCAGGTTATGAAGAAGGTCCTTTGTTTAGCAAGATCTCCATTCGCCTTGCGTCACCGGACATCATTCGCGAGTGGTCTAAGGGGGAAGTGAAAAATCCCGAGACCATCAATTATCGAACCTTCAAGCCTGAAAAGGGTGGCCTTTTCTGCGAGAGAATTTTTGGACCCACAAAGGATTGGGAATGTAGCTGCGGGAAATACAAGCGCATCAAGCATAAGGGGGTGGTCTGCGACCGCTGCGGAGTAGAGGTGACACAGGCCCGCGTGCGCCGGGATAGAATGGGCCATATTGAGCTTGCAACCCCTGTCGCCCATATTTGGTTCTTTAAGGCGATGCCCAGCCGCATCGGTAATATTCTGGGGCTTCCGACCCGGATTCTAGAACGCGTGCTTTATTATGAAGATTATATTGTAACAGATCCTGGGACGACGGCGCTTGAAGCCAAGCAGCTTCTCACAGAGTCAGAATATCGCCAGGCGCAGGAAACTTATGGAAAAGGCTTCACCGCGAAAATGGGGGCCGAGGCCATTAAGGATCTTTTGAAGCGAGAGGATTTGAGCAAGCTCGCAGGGGAATTGAGGGCCGATCTTAAGAAAACAAAAAGTCAGCAGGCCAAAAAGAAATTTAGCAAGCGACTCAAAATTGTAGAGGGCTTTCGCAAATCTGGAAACAAGGCAGACTGGATGATTTTGGATGTGGTGCCTGTGATTCCGCCTGATTTGAGACCCCTCGTCCCCTTGGAAGGGGGCCGCTTTGCCACCTCTGATTTGAATGATCTTTATCGCCGAGTGATCAATCGCAACAATCGCTTGAAGACAATTTTGCAATTAAAGACGCCGGATGTTATTGTGCGCAATGAAAAGCGCATGCTTCAAGAGGCCGTGGATGCCATTTTTGACAATGGCCGTCATGGGCGTCCCGTTTTGGGTTCTGGCAATCGGCCCTTGAAATCTCTGGCGGACATGTTGAAGGGCAAACAGGGCCGCTTCCGTCAAAATCTTTTAGGTAAGCGGGTGGATTATTCGGGCCGTGCGGTGATTGTGGTGGGTCCGGAGCTCAAGCTTCATCAATGCGGTTTGCCTAAGAAAATGGCCTTAGAACTTTTCGAGCCTTTTATCATTCGCCGCTTAAAGGAATTGGGGCATGTCCACACCATTCGCAGTGCGAAAAAACTCATCGAGGCAGGCGCTCCTGAGGTTTGGGATATTTTGGAAGGCGTTATTAAAGAACATCCGGTTCTTTTGAACCGTGCTCCTACGCTCCATCGTTTGGGGATACAGGGTTTCGAACCTCAATTGATCGAAGGAGAGGCGATTCGAATTCACCCCTTGGTGTGTACGGCCTTTAACGCAGATTTTGACGGCGACCAGATGGCGGTTCACGTGCCTTTGTCGGTCGAGGCGCAGTTGGAGACGAAGCTTCTCATGCTCTCCACGAACAATGTTTTTTCTCCTTCAAGTGGAAAACCTGTTTTGACCCCAACGCAGGACATTATTTTGGGCTGTTATTATCTGACCAAGAATCCTTCTGGGCCTCAGGGAAAGACCCTTCGTGCTTATTCAGATTCTGAAGAAGCGCTGTTGGCTTATTCAGAGGGCATTCTCAAAACCCATGACCGGATCAAGCTTCGCTTCAATGGCAAGATGATTGATACAACCGTAGGCCGTGTCATTTTCAATGATTGTTTTCCCAGAGAGCTTTGGTTTATGAATGATGAAGTGAATAAGAAAGCGCTCTCTAAGATTATTATCGAGTGTTATCGAAAGGTCGGTCATCAGCGCACGATTGAAGTCCTGGACCGTGTCAAACAATTGGGTTTCCATGAAGCCACGCGGGCCGGCATTTCCATTTCCATGGACGACATGATCGTCCCCGATGAGAAAGTGGAAATCATTCAAGGGGCCCAAAAAGAAGTAGAGCGTGTGGAAAAGCAATATCGGGCGGGTTCCATTACGGAAGGGGAACGTTATAATAAAATCGTAGACATTTGGACACATGCCACGGACAGCATTGCCGAGGCCTTGTTTAAAGGCCTGGAGGAGAATAAAGGCCGCGGCCTCAATCCCTTGTTCATCATGGTGGACTCAGGCTCTCGGGGTTCCAAACAGCAGATTCGTCAGCTCTCCGGCATGCGAGGTTTGATGGCGAAGCCTTCCGGTGAAATCATTGAAAGTCCCATCATCTCGAATTTTAAGGAAGGCTTGAGCGTGCTGGAATATTTCATTTCGACGCACGGTGCCCGCAAAGGATTGGCAGATACGGCTCTTAAAACCGCTGACTCTGGATACCTGACACGCCGTTTGGTAGACGTGGCGCAGGACGTCATTATCACTGAAGTGGATTGTCGTACACTGAACGGCATTGAGGCCCGTCCCATTTTTGAAGGGGATGAAGAGGTGGTGACGTTGCGGGAGAGAATTGTTGGCCGTGTGTCGCTGGATGATCTTGTACATCCCGTTTCCAAAGAAGCGGTTGTTCATGCCGATGAAGAAATCAATGAGAAGGCTGCTGATCAAGTCGAAAAGCTCGGTTTTGAAAAGGTGAGAATTCGTTCTGTGTTGACTTGTGAATCTCTGCAAGGGGTGTGTGCAAAATGTTATGGCCGAAATCTGGCCACAGGTAAAATCGTAGACATTGGATGTGCGGCGGGTATCATTGCGGCTCAATCCATTGGAGAGCCTGGGACACAGCTCACCATGAGAACGTTTCATATCGGTGGTACGGCGAGTCAGGTGTTTAAGCAGCCCCAGATTGCGGCAAAAAATGATGGCATCATCCGTTACAGCGAGGCCAAGGTTGTTTTGAATAAAGAAGGGAATCATGTGGTTTTGAATAAGACCGGCGTCATCTCTATTTTCAATGAAGAGGGTCGCGAATTGGAAAAGCATACCCTCGTGGTCGGTTCCTTGATCAGCGTTCCACATGAGGGGAAGGTTAAAAAAGGAGAAATTTTTGTCCGTTGGGATCCTTACAACGTTCCTATTTTGACAGAGCAATCGGGTTTCGTCCGCTTTCACGACATCATCGAAGGGTCCACCATGAAGCGGGAGCTCGATCAATCCACGGGATTGATTGGAACCGTCATTGTGGAACACAAACAGGATTTGCATCCGCAAATTATTATCACAGATAAGGAAGGCAAGGAAATTTACGGGTATTATTCTATTCCTGCCGGTGCCCACGTGGTGGTGGGCGAAGGGGATTATATTGAGGGTGGAAGTTTACTTGCGAAAACGCCCCGAAAAATTTCTAAGACCAAAGACATCACGGGAGGTCTTCCTCGTGTGGCTGAACTTTTCGAGGCCAGGCGCCCGAAGGATGCATCCGAGATTGCTAAAATAGACGGCGTGGTTGAATTCCGCGGCACTTTCAAAGGCAAGCGCCTTTTGATTGTCAAAGATGAATTAACGGGAATTGAGGAAGAGCATCTCATCCCCCACAAGAAGCATTTAACGGTGTATAAAGGCGATCGCGTCAAGAAGGGACAGCAGTTGACAGAAGGTCCCATTGTGCCTCAAGAAATCCTGCAGGTTTGCGGACCCAAAGAACTTCAAGAATATTTGGTCAATCAAATTCAAGAGGTCTATCGTCTGCAAGGTGTGGAAATCAATGACAAGCACATTGAAATCATCATCCGTCAAATGCTTAGGAAAGTGGTCATCACAGATCCCGGCGACACAGATTTTCTCTACAATGAACAAGTGGATAAAATCCGCTTCCGCCAGGAAAATGAGAAGGTGATGAAAAATGGGGGCAAACCGGCCGAGGCCTCACCCTCACTTTTGGGAATCACGAAGGCCTCTTTGAGCACCGAGAGCTTCATCTCTGCAGCTTCCTTTCAGGAAACGACGCGTGTTCTCACGGAAGCCGCTTCCGAGGGGAAAGTAGATCATTTAAGGGGCTTTAAGGAAAATGTCATCATGGGACATTTAATTCCGGGAGGAACGGGTTGTGATACTTATCAGGACATCAAGGTGACAAAGACCAAGGCCGAAGAGCTGCCTCTCTTGGAAAAAGAAGAGGCAGGGGAAATCTTAAAAAAGTAAAAGGCATATACACTTGATTTCCCTCTAGGTAAGCGTTTTTGAAGAATTTGTAGTCGCCCCATTTATGGGGCTGTACCCCTCTTGGCCCTTGCTCCTTGCATGGATCTTCCTGATGAATCGGGCGACTACAAGGGGAATCAGGTGCGTATGCCAAAAAGATTAAAGTTGCAAATTTTGCTTCGAGAATTTAGAATCTGCGGGTTCTTATTTTGACAAGAGGAGAGTTTTGAATGCCAACGATCAATCAATTGGTTCGAAAAGGGCGCAGAAAACCAGTGTATCGCAGCAAGAGTCCTGCCTTGGCAGGTTCTCCGCAGCGTCGCGGTGTTTGCTTGATTGTGAAAACGATGACGCCGAAGAAACCGAATTCGGCCCTTCGTAAAATCGCACGCGTGCGTTTAACAAATGGTGAAGAGGTCACGGCGTATATCCCGGGGATTGGGCATAACCTTCAAGAGCATTCTATTGTGCTCGTCCGCGGAGGTCGCGTGAAGGATTTGCCTGGGATTCGTTATCATATTGTTCGGGGCACGTTGGATGCCCAGGGTGTTGCCAATCGGATGCAGGGAAGGAGCAAATACGGGGCGAAGGTTCCGAAAGAAGGGGGAGCCGCCAAGAAAGAAGTTCCTAAAAAGTAAAGGTTCAAAGGTGTAAAGGTTCAATAGGCATTGTGGCAAGAATTTGTAGTCGCCCCATTTATGGGGCCGTGCCCCTTGCGCCTTGCATAAATATTGCCCGATGAATCGGGCGACTACAAAAGCTTGGACTAAAGGTTCAAAGGAAAAGATAGCACCATGAGAAGAAGACAGGCGACGAAAAGAAAAATAGAGGCGGATATCCGCTACAACAGTACGGTGGTGGGCCGCTTTATCAGCACCATTTTGAAATGCGGCAAGAAAAGTTTGGCCGAGAGAATATTTTACAATGCCCTTGACAAGGCGGGTCAGAAATTAAATAAAAAGCCGATAGAGGTTTTAGATCAGGCCCTGAGTCACGTGAAGCCTGTTTTAGAGACCAAGTCCCGACGCGTCGGAGGTGCCACTTATCAAGTTCCTGTTGAAGTGAGCTACGAGCGCCAGGTTTCTCTTGCGGTTCGCTGGATTGTTCAATATGCAGGTGAGAGGAAGGGTGTCGCCATGGAAGACGCCTTGGTGCAAGAGTTGGTGGATGCAGTCAACAACACTGGCGCTGCCATTAAGAAGCGTGATGATACGCATAAAATGGCAGAGTCTAACAGGGCTTTTGCGCATTATAGGTGGTAAGAGAAAGTTCAAAGGTTCAAAAGTTCAAAGGTTCAAAGGTTATGAAAGTTAGAGCGTCTGTGAAGAGAGTTTGTGCAAAATGCAAAATTGTTCGGCGCAAGCGCCGCATCTACGTCATTTGCTCAGAGCCGAGGCATAAGCAAAGACAAGGGTAAAATAACAAATTCGAAAACGCAAATCCAAAATTCTAGACGTTTCAATCTTTTTAGATAGGGGAAGTTTGTCGTGAGATCTCTCTCTGTTTTTTTTTCCTGTTTTGCTTTTTTGGGTCAAAGAATATTCTTTTGGTCTTTTTGCGTCACCAGTCTTGTGATATTCTCTTCCCCTTCCCTTTCCCAAGCACAAATCTCATCTAAAAAGGTCTCAGCCCGCACCCAGCTTCAAATCCAAAATCTAAGTGCCACCCCCAATCCGTATTCCCCTTCATTAGGCTCCATGGAAGTCACAGGTCAAATAGACATAGTCACATCCTTATACAGAGGAAAGAAAAGCGTATCCGCCCCTGGCCAACAAATCCAGTGGCTCGCCCGAATCTTAAACAGCGCATCTCAAGGGATACACTCCATGAAAGGGACAGGAGCGGCAATTGCTTGTAGCTGGGATGGGAGAGATGCAAATGGGGCCGTCGTCCCAGACGGGGCCTACACGGTTCAAGTACTCGCCCGAATGAAAGGGGCTAAATCAGACGAAGAAAACATCAACATCACA
>JACPWU010000042.1 GCA_016196885.1 Chlamydiota bacterium
CCTCCCCCAACCCCTCCTTACAAAGGAGGGGGGAATCTCAATATGTCCGTTTATTTATGCGCGTCTATATATACTGTGGTGGAACCCCCTTATCCTCTTTTTTATGTCTTTCTTTTCTCATCTAAATACTTTTTCAAAAGATCCTTTCTCTGCTTGTTGCCTCCCTCTTTTATTGTGAATTCAAGCTCATCAGCGATAACTCCAAGCTCGCTCCTCGAAAACAATATGCGATATTCAAAGGCACCTATTTCAGGCAAATGGATTTCCTCATACATCCAATCATCCCCAATAACATTACCATCAAACTGCACTTCCTTAACTCCTTTGAACCTGAGAGTGAATTGCCCTATGGGCCCCCAACAACAACCACTACCGTCAATTTCAAGAACCAACTCACTGGAATGAGGTCGTGAAACAGACTTTATGATACTGTCGTGGAGAGTGATTCCACTAAAAGATTGAACGCTCTGAGGCAATAATGATTTTATTGACAAGAGATGCTTCTCATAAACATCACATAGAGCATTCCACTTTTGTCTCCTGTTTTCTTGATCTGATTTTCTATCTTTTTCCAGTAAATCTCTCTTAAAGAACTTCATTTTATTACCTCTATCCTAACATTCATAACGTGCATCAGAACGGATAAAATACGTGCCGACTTGGTTGGAGCTTCTTACCGAAAATGTCTACAGGATGAAAATGAGGCAACGCGCCAGGTCCTGCTGACTTATGGGGTTTATCCTCAATTGGCATACCTCCGCCTCCTGCATTCCAAGCAACATCACGTGCACTAAATCTGTCAGGTGCTAAAATATCTAACCCTGTTCGCGAGGCTGAGATAGCCCCATCCCGATCTACTGCTCCAACAGATATTGGTGGACCATAATCGCCCAGCTCGACAATCCGATATATTTTTTCCCCTTCCTCCTCAGTCCTACTATCCTCTCCAACCTGTTCTTCACCCGGGTTTTTAACGGGAGTCTTTTCGTTCTCATACGGGTCTTCGAATATGTCCTGAAAAAAATCCCCAATGGGTTCGAAAATATGTTCTCCGATCCAGTCAAAGACACTCTCTCCCCTCGGATCCGTCCTATTCCACAATTTAACTTCAATTTGGACAAACAAAAATTAAATGCCAGAATTATCAAGAAACAAACCAAAGAAACTTGAATGCCCCCTAGAGTAAATAAAAAATAAGGTATTGTAATACTAACTCGATCTCCTGATGAAGCTGTTCTGATGCAACCCCCTATATTTTGGACCAATTATAACAGGGGGCTAGCGGGATTTTTTCAGTCTCGCATTTTCTACACAACTTTCCCTTGTTCTTTTTCGTTCTTACAAATAAAATTTGATAATACTAACTCGATCTCCTGATGAAGCTGTTCCTTAACAAGCGTATCTTTCCTTAGCCAGCCATCAATAAGACTAAATAGCATTTTGTCTTCCATCTCTTCCTGTAGTTGAATATGTTGTTTCTCTAAAATGAAACCAATTCCATTTCTAGCTCCATATTCGTGTCCCCTAGAACATCTGAGTCCTTGCGTCCAACTATTTTCATGATCAAAATTTCGTAAACCATCAGCACAAATAGGACAATATTGAAAAATTGAATAATCATAGGATATATGAAGACCTTCCACGGAAATATCGTGAATTCTTCTCAAAATTGTAGCAAGCTGATTGTTGAGTTTTGAGCGATACTGAATTTGTCCTAACCATCTTTTGATTATTTCCAAATCGTTCCTATTTTTATTAGGTGGAGCTTCAATGAGTGAAGATTTTGCTGTTTCAACACTCAAAGGCGCCTTTAATTCTACAAAAAAACGATGTTGCTTCTCGCAAATCAATCCCTGTAAAAAAGGATCCATCAAAAAAATACGTCGCAGCTCCAGCCTACAAGTAGGGCAATGGAGAAGATCTAGAGACCTAAGTTCGATCTTATATTCATAAACTTTTTCCATAACACCACGAGCCTTTTTTAGAACGAATAAAAACACACCATGATAAACACCTTCTTATCACTATATGTTAAACGGCCCCTCAACTGAACCAGGAGGGGTTCCCGCAGGAAATCTAACTTCCCATCCACCCCCATTCCTCTTAGGATTACGTGTTTTTTGAACAATGCTTGGTCCAAGAATCGGAGCCTCTTCTGGATCGATAGAAACAATATAATATGCATCCGGTGGCATGGGATCAGGTAAAGCAAGCCTGTCTTGAATAACCAGAGGATCATAATAAAATTCTCCTGGTCCTTGTGGGGAAGCATAACCTCCCGGCCATATACCTCCGGCAAAAGAAAGAGATTCACTTCTAAAACCATAATGATAAAAAACTAAGAATTCCTCCTGTTCCTGAGTTTTAGTTTGAGTTTGACTCCCCTCTCTTACCTCACCCGGGTTTTTAACGGGAGTCTTTTCGTTCTCATACGGGTCTTCGAATATGTCCTGAAAAAAATCCCCAATGGGTTCGAAAATATGTTCTCCGATCCAGTCAAAGACACTCTCTCCCCTCGGATCCGTCCTATTCCACATGCAGGGTCGTAGGTTCGGGCTCTATAGTAGTAGAGCCCCGTTTCAGAGTCATATTCCCTTCCTGTGAAAGAGTAGGGATTGTTGTAACTTGATTTGGTGATGACAGTCCCTGAGCTATTGTAGACGGTGGGTTTTCCGTAGATGTCGTAGCGATAGGATTCTATTTTGCTTCCACTAGAGTTGGTGAGCTCTGAGATGGAGCCCAGGCCGTCTGTGGTGTAGTAATAACGTATGCTCCCGCTTTTAAGCACAAGGGGCTCGTCTATTCCTACCCCATAGATGAATTTTCTCTGGACTGTTCCTGCACTGTTCCTAACTTCAATGAGCTGATCCCCATCCCAACTGAATTTTGTGGTGGTAGCGCCTACGGTTTTGGTGATTCTTCGCCCGAGAGGATCATAGGTGGCTGATACAGCGCTTTTGCCTGTTTGAGTGATTTTGGTGAGTTGGTTCAGTTTGTTGTGGGTGTAGGTGGTGGTGTTTGTTCCTGTGACTTTTTTGTTGAGGTTGGCCCTGGTGTCCCAGGTGTAGGTGGTTGTAGTAGAGCCTGTGAGTGAACTTGTGATTTGGTTTAAGTTGTTGAGGGTGTAACTCGTGTTGGCGCTTCCTTGTGTAAGCAAGGTTCTATTCTGGACCGCGTCGTAGGTGTAATCTTGCTGGATTCCACTCGAGTATTTCGCTTGGGTTATTTCACTGATGGCATCGTAGCTATAGTTGTGGGTTCCCGTGAGATCCGTTTGAGTAAGACGGTTGCTGAGGTTGTCATAGGTGTAATTGTAACTTGAGAGGGGGGTGGCGCTCTTTTGGGTGATAAGGCTTGTAAGCTCGTTTGCACTGTCGTAGCCATAGGTGCTTGTGACTGAGTTGCCTAATTTTTTTGCCGTTCTTCGATGGCTAGCGTCATAGGTGTAGGTGGCCAGAGTTGTAGAACCTTCTTTAATTTGAGTCAGAAGGTTGTCTTCGTTATAGGTGTAGTTGATGAGGGTGTTGTCAGGATAGGTGAGCAGGGTTCTTCTCCCAAGGGCGTCATAGCTGTATTTGATGATGCGGCCCGCGCTGTCTGTCGTTTGGGTGATTCGGTTGAGGGTGTCGTAGCTGTAGGTCCAGGTGGAAGTTCCATTTCTTTGGATTTGCATGGTGTTGCCATTGGCGTCGTAGCTGTAGACGTCTGTGGTTCCGTCTGAGGTGGTCCTTTGGGTCATTTCGTTTCGGCTGTTATAGGTGTAGGAAATCGTGCTTGCATCTCTGAGTTTTTTCTGGATGACGTTCGAGTCCACGTCGTAGGTGAGGGTTTCAGTTTTGCCATTGGCATAGGTGGTGGTGATAAGGCGATTGATGCTGTCAAAACTATAGGTCGTGATGTTGCCTTTGGAGTCTGTGATTTGGGTAGGATTTCCATTTTTATCATATTGGTATTGAGAGACATTCCCCAGCGCGTCTTCTTTTTGTTTAATTCTTCCTATTTTGTCAAGCGTGTGATCAGTGATTCCCCCTTGAGGATCTTGGGTTTGGATCATGTCAACGGCTCCGGTGAGCATGAAGCGGTCAGTGTTGTAGGTGTAAGTGGTGATTCTGCCTAAGGGATCGGTGATGTTTTGGGGTTTGTCGTAGGTGTTGTATTCTATCGTGGTGATATTTCCCAGGGGGTCGGTGATTTCTGTTTTGTTGTCGTTGGCGTCATAGTTTGCGTTCGTGACATGTCCCAGGGGATCAGTGATAGAAATGAGGTTAGAGTTTTCATCATATTGATAGCTTGTTATTTTTCCCAGGGCATTTTTTTCTTGGATGAGTCGCCCTGCTGGGTCGTAGTCGTAGTCTGTGATATTGCCTTGGGCGTCTGTGACAGTGTTAAGATTCCCATAACTATCATAGCTGTAGGTAGTGGTGTTGCCTCGCTTGTCGGTGAATGTGGCAATTTGTCCTTGATTGTTATACGTCATGGTTTGGGTGTAGCCGAGGGGGTCGGTGGCCTGAATCAGGTTTCCCTCGCTATCGTAGGTTAGAGTGCTGGTGTTGCCTCGTCTGTCGGTGGCGCTTGTAGGGAGTGAGTAAGTACTTTCATAACTGGCGGTGGCGGTGTTTCCCAGCGCATCGGTTTGGCTGATGCGGTTTCCTGACGGGTCGTAGCTCGCCTGGGTGATGTTGCCTTTCGGGTCTGTATGGCTTAGGAGGTTGTAGTCCATGTCCCAGTTGTAGAGCTTTTCATTTCCTTCGGCATCGATCTGGCTGATGAGTTTAGAGGCCCAGTCAAATTCGTAGGTCCAGACCCCACCTCCGGCGTCCGTAACTTGGGTCACTTCCCACAAGTAGTCAAATGTTGTTATTCTTCCTTCAGGGTCAGTTTGGAAAAGGGTTCGATTGTTGTAGCTGTATTGGTATTGATAGAGATGGGCGTTTCGGTCTCTGTACTGATTCATGCGATAATGTTCGTCGTAACTGTAGCTACGTGTATTCCCTCTTGCGTCTATGGAGCTTTCCAGTTGGCCATTGGCGTTGTAGTGATAGCTTGTGGTTCTTCCTATGGGGTCTACCGCCTGAAGGCAGTGGGCGTTTTCGTCGTAGCTCAGGGTGAGGGTTCTTCCCTTTTCTTCTGTGATTTGGCTGATTCTTTCTTTGCCTGCGATGGATGTGTAGGCGAATGTAAGTGTGTTAGAGTGTCGGTCTTGGAGGGAGTTCAATCTGCCAGCGTTATCGAATTGGGTGAGGATTCCATCCTTTTCTCTTAAGGTGTATCCTGAATCTGTCTGGGTGAGTGTCTCATAGCTTCCATCGGGTGAAAGCCAGGTTGAGGTTAAACTATCCCATACATATTTATCCCTTCTGTCATTGCCTTGTCTTATCCAGATGTCTCCATTCTCTCTAAAGATGAGATTGACTTCGATGCTGGCACGCCAGTTTCTTCCAAACATTCCGTCGTTGTCGTCTTCGTTAAAGTTCCAGGTTTGAGTTTGGTCTGTGTCTAAGTCTCTGATGGTGATGTCATCATAATGGGCATGGCAATAATAGCTTTCCAGGACAACATGTCCAACGCCAGAGATGGGGTCTTGGTCTGTGTAGTCTATTTCAAGGTTTCCATCTACCCAAATTTTGATCTTGGCCCCTTTGGCTTCGATTTGAATAGAATGAGAATTTAAGGGGCTGTAGCTTGAGGCCTTTGAGACAAGGAAACTCTGCACTCCGCCTTTAAATTTGGTGAGTTCTAAGATACCTGTGGTTTTCATGAGAAAGTAGTAGCGATTTTGTTCATCAACGTATCGAACATTCACCCAGGCGACGTGATAGTCTTTGGCCCAAGTTCCGATGGTTTGCATTTTAAGGCTGACGCTCACGTTTTCCCATTGATTGTCCGCCAGACTTCGATCCCCTGCTCCCGCATACCAGCCGTTTTCGACCGACCAGCTTCCTGTTCCGTCATCAGGGGTCCAGCCTTCGATGTCTGAGAAGATTTGAGTGTGGTAAGTTCGTTCCAAGACGAGGTCTGGGCCTACGGCCTCGATTCCAATATCTTTGGCGCCCATGACAAGGTCGCCGTTAGAGAGTTCCACAGGTTCTCCGGTCTTGGTTCCCCCCTTCTGCTCCCCTCCATCACAATACGAGTTCGCACAGGTTTCTCCGCCCCAGATGGTGTTCATGCGAGACTCGGGGAGAAATTCAATGACACCGCTTCGGATAAAAGATGTCCACAGTCGACAGTCCATTGTCCACAGAAAAACAAAATCTTTCTTTTTTATGCTGTCGACCATTGACTGTTGACTGTCGACTGTTTTTATAACAAGCGCTTCCCCTTTCCACATTTTTTCAAAAATCTTTCGCGGGATTTTCCAGTTCTTGGCACTCACGGCAGGATTAAATCCTTTGACCCATTTCTCATCTACTTCTTTGATCCATACATAATGCTTGTTGCCACCGACATGGCCGATCACAAAATAGCCCTGATTCAAAATCTCTTCCAAATTTTCTGTGTTTGATTTAATCCCAAGGGCCAAGAGTCCCAGAGATTGTGCACCGTTACGAAGGCCGGAAAGGGAGGTTTGGCCTTTTGTGGTATCAGTGATTTTAATGAGTTCTTCTAAAGATATATTCTGTTCCATGGTACCTAGAATCTCTTTCAAAACCTTAGGCCCGCAATCTCCTCCCAACTCAAGAGAAGGGACGACGACTTTCTTACGATATGGGTTCGACAAAGAAGGTGAATGAATTAAAGGAACAGAATTTTCAAGTGCTTCAATCGGAAATGTAGACAAAAGGAAAAAAATAAGGGTGACAACACGGATGATGGATTTGATGATCATAAATACTGCACTTCTGAACGCCGGCTTTTAAAAAACAGATCCAACGCTATCGCTCAGGATGACAACTTTAGAAGCGATTGATATCTATCTTGACTCCAACCCTAAAGTCCCAATCCGGCCTGTCATCTGGGGGCTCGTCTTTAAAATAGCTCTCAATGTCATCATACTCAGCAAAAATCTTAAAATTGTACAACCACTCAGACCCTTTAAATCGGCTCGTATGAAAAGGCATGTAACGAAGGCCGTATCCGAAGAAGACGCGGTTTTGGAAAAAGAAATCCCTTTGGGATGCCGTAAATTCAACTTTTGCATAGGGCATGAGAGGGGGAATATCTCCAATCCAGGGAAATTTCAAACCGAACCAGGCAACATCGGACCAAGTCATGCTATTATAATCTTCACGATTGAAGTCTGTCTTTTTCCAAGCGTTTTCCATGAAAAGTTCTCCCCAAAGGTAATGGTAGAAAGGTTCTCTTTCCTCTTGGTCAAAGGGCTTGTCCCATCCCCAATCCTTGTATAAACCCATGCCTGCCCTGGCATCGTAAGTTGTGGCTGCCGTGTCCGTTTGTCTTAAGTGAGAAAGATCCATGTATTGGCCAAAAAGCCTCAGGCTGGTAAGCCATTCCAGCCAGGGATTTTGTTTCAAGACGGCGATGTTATCCAACAGGCGGTATTCCACACCCGCGACGGCCACCAGTTTATTTTCAAAGGGAGTGTCATTGGTGGCCATAGAAAACGTCGCTTCCACATAGGGATCCAAGGTGGGCCCTCCCTCGTAGAATCTCATGCCCCGCATGATGAGGCGCAGGGAATGAAAACCTACCACGTCATTAAAATAATCTGGATTGTCCTTATTGGGGGCATCGAGGTTCGTTCGTCTCCAAGTGAATTCGCCAAAGGTCTGCCAGTAGAATCGGTCTTGTTCGGGTTCTACCTCGGTTCCCGGAATGGCGACTTGCTTGATTTTTTCATCCACGTGAAGAGGATAGGGTGTGGCTTCTGCCGATGGGATCTGCCCTTGAGAAATTTTTGCTTGGTCTAGACCCTCTGTGGAAGTGCTCTGAGTTTCTGAAGGGATGGCGCTTTGAGGAGCGATTTCTGGAACTTCTTCTTCATGCTCGACCATTTCCTTTGGAGAAACCCCTTCCGCGAGGGCTCGATCAACAGCTTTTTGGGCTTCCTCTTGTGTGGGGTAGGCCTTTTGTCCGACCCAGAAGAGACTTATCTTCTCGCTATTTTTAACTGGAATGACGAGCTCGCGTATCTGGACATCTTGATAGAGAAATGTTTTTAGGTTTTGATCGATGAGGGTCTTGACGGCATTAAAATTCTCAGTGCCCCAAAGGACTTGGGACTCAATGCTTGCGCCTTCAAAATTCGAGACGATCGCGTAATTTGAATTCCAACCTTCTTCTAGATTTTCGAGAAAGAGAAAACCTTGATAAGATTCTACCCCGCATTTTTGCTGAAGGGGAGAGGACATTTGGAAAACTTCTTGACCGAAAGAGAAGGAGTTACTCCAGAAAAAGAGCAACACAATAGATGATACAATTCTAAAGGCCCGACGAGCCCTCCTAGATTGTCTCGCCATGCTTCCTCAAGCTTCAATACCGGCAGGTGATGAATTAAGAAAACTTTAAACCCGCTGCAATGTTAGTCAAATAGCTGTATTCAGGTCAAGAGAAAAATTTACTTTTATTTTTAGGAAGGTGTTTTATAATGGGGGTTCGGTGGAGGGGAGGTTTATTGCTCATATTGTTCTTAAGTGATTTTCTAGCAATAGATTGAGAATTTATTAACCCCTCCAACTCCCCTTTGAACTAAAGGGGAGGAAAAAACCTCCCATACTCAAAAAGGGGAGAGCTCCCCTCTTTATTTTAATCCCAAGGGGACTATAAAAGCTTGAGAGGGGCTGGGGGAGTTAAATAATGAGGGGTTAAATGTACCATTCATTCTACGGTCTTAAAGAAAACCCTTTCAATATCACACCGGATCCTCATTTTTTCTTCTTCAGCCGCCAGCATCAGGAGGCTCTATCAGCCTTGACGTATGGGATTGAGGCGAGAAAGGGCTTTATTGAGATCACAGGGGAGGTGGGGTCTGGGAAGACCACGCTTTGCCGACGCCTTTTGAGTAGCCTGGAAGAGAAAAAAAGGGGAACGAAGACGGCCTTGATTCTCAATCCCCAGCTTTCGGATCTTCAAATGTTGCGCACAATTGTGGAAGATTTTGGAATTGTTCCCAAGGCTTACAATAAAAAAGATCTTTTTGATGCCCTGAATCGCTTTCTTTTGGAGGAGTTGAGTCACGGAAACAATGTGGTGCTCATCATTGATGAGTCCCAAAATTTAAGGCCCGCGATTTTGGAGCAGATTCGGATGCTTTCGAATCTGGAAACCGATAAAGAAAAATTGCTTCAGATCGTTCTGGTGGGCCAACCTGAATTGCACGAGATGCTTTTGCGGCCTGCTTTGAGACAGCTTCGCCAGAGAATTTCCATTCGCTATCATTTGAAGCCGTTTGATCTTCCTGAGACGGCGTCTTATATTCAGCATCGGTTGAGTGTTGCGGGCGCCAAAGATGTATTACAATTTAATACAGAGGCCTTGGGTTTGATTTTTGAACACTCCGGAGGGATTCCTAGGTTGATCAACATTGTTTGTGATCACACACTTTTGGCAGGCTATGTGGCTCAGAAATATGAAATGGATGCAGATTTGGTCGAGCAGGCGATTGCTGAATTAGAAGGAGTCCGGGTGTGAGCATTATTGCGGATGCGCTTAAGAGGGCAGAGAAGGAGGGGGATGATCGGCAGCCTTTGGTGATTCCACCCGATTCTTTAGTAGCTCAGAAAAATGTAGAAATTTTGAAAGACGAGAAGAAATCTTTTTCTGGCAAAAGATTTTGGGTGTGGTTTCTGATACTCGTAGGGTTTGGGGCAGGGGCAGGTGTTTTTTATTATTTGAATACAGAGAAGTCAGATGTGAAATTAGATGTTTTGATAGGTTCTCGACTTCGGTCTCCTGATCTACATCAGGAGACCTCCGCTCGAACAATGACCCCTACAAAGATGGATGAAGCTCCAAAATTATCTCCGGCTCTTTCTATCACTCCTGAAATTCCTGCCCAGCCTGTGAAAGAAATTGAGACTCCCCTTCAAGCATCCCCTGATGAACATCCTCCCATTACTTTGAATGGCATTATGATGGGAGAGCCTCCTCAGGCCTTGGTGAATGGACGTTTTGTCAATGAAGGGGATTCGGTTGACGGAGTGAAGGTGGTGAAAATCAAATCAGATCATGTGGTTTTTAAATTTGAGGGCAAGAAGTTCAGGAGGACGATTTATTGACGATCACCTATCGTTTAACCTACCTCAAAAAAGAATATTTTTCATCCAAAATATGGTAGTCATAAATTTCAGTGAAGCCGCATTTTTGGCATGAGACGCAGGCGTTTTCACTGGAGCCATAGACAAAAAATTGTGTTGAGGCCTTTTCGTGATGGCATTTTGAACATTTAAACTTTTCAGTGAGCTCGTTAAAGATGGTAAAGTTGAGGGCCATTTTTACGAGGCCTCCCGCGTGTACAGTTGAGTCAAACCACATCCCTTGCAAGAAGCCATTTCGAAAACGACGTGTTTACGGTCTCCATAGCCTCCAAATTTGTATTTCACGTTCATATTCGTTCTAAAATGGGAATATTCTTTCTTTTGACATTGGGGACAGGCTTCTTCCTTTTTATCGAAAAGCCATTCCTTGGGCCACGGGCTTTGGGCTCTTTTCATGGGGCGTTCTCGCCCCGCAAGTAAATCCACGTGATAAAAGTTTTTGAAACCGCAAGCAAGGCAGTACGCCTCCTGAAAATCCTCGTCAAAAGGGACGAGTTCGTAGCGGCGGCCCTGACATTTGAAGCATTGGTATTGGGTAATCAGGTGTTCCTTCAAGGAGCGAAGGGTTTCCTCGAGTTGGGCGTCTAAAAAATGAGTTTTGATTTCGGTCCCAGTGATTTTGTCGGAGGATTTTTTTTGTGCAGACCGAAATGCGAAAAATAAAACTACCAAAGCACCTGCCAAACCCACACAGACAAGAAAGAAAATAAAGAAAACATGAGGACTCATAGAGTGGAATATAGCAAAATCAAATATCAAAAATCAAATATCAATTTCAATGATCCTTCGAGATCATCGTGTGCGGTGAAACTTCTCCCCATCGTGTTTTTTTTGTAGTCGCCCGATTCATCGGGCAGCCCCATAAATGGGGCGACTACAAAATGAGCCCGACTTTCATAGCAAAATGACATATCAAAATCTAAAATGCACCTCCTGTCATTGCGTTGAAAAATTTTGCATTTTAGATTGTCATTTTGGATTTTGATTTTTGCATTTTGGATTTTATTCTATCCCGGCGGCCATTTCATCACTCGCCCGCCCAAGAGGTGAAGGTGAATGTGATCCACACTTTGCCCCCCATCGGCATTGCAATTGAGCACAAGTCGATAGCCACCTTGATCAATTTCTTTCTCCTGAGCCAGCTTGTTGGCAATGAAAATCATATGAGCCAAAAGAGAGGAGTGACTTTGATTCGTGTCATAAATTTTGGCAATGTGAATTTTGGGAACAATTAAAATATGAACAGGAGCTTGGGGATTAATATCGTGAAAGGCAAAAAGCTTTTCATCTTCGTAGGCAATGGAAGAGGGGATTTGCTTTCGGTTAATTTTACAAAAGAGGCAATCGTTCATGTTTTTCTCTTATTTCGTGCATCGGTTGAAAATATTTTATCTTCTCGATGTACGAAGTTCGACGTACGAGGTACAGCTTTTAAGCTTTTTTCTTTCTCTCCAACTTCAACTTGATCTTCTTCAGTCGAAACGTGTCTTCTCTTTCTCTTTGCTCAATGACGCCCCGAATGAATCGGATCTGGGCATTCATGGTGGGAACAATGATTTGTTCAAGGGCATTGACACGTCGGGTCGTTTTTTTGATTTCTGCGCCCAGGCGTCTCAGTCGCGTCTCAATGGAGGCAATTTTGACTAAAAGGGAAGTCAATTTTTCAAATGAAAGGGCCGTGTCTTGCATGCGGGCGCTGAGCGAAGAGGGACTGCAACCTCTCTCCAAAGGATTCCGGGTCCAATCTTCTGCTTGAAATTCCGGGACTTTTACGCCCCAGACATTTCGAAGGGTGTTCTCAACTTGAATGGACCGATTGCTTGCCATCGCAATGGATTGGGCTGCATGAGTTCCCTCAATGGCTTCCGTGAGGACGAGGGACTCATATGCATGACTGGTTTCTTTTGAAAGGTCTTCGCGGGATTGAAGGGTGAGCTTCACCACATTGAAAAATTCCATGACCAGGGCATCCCGCTTCCTTTTGAGAAGGTCTACGCCTTGACGGGCAAGGCTTGCCTGGTTCTTCAGAACCAGGAGATTCATTCTTGTGGCGCTGATGTTATTTTGCATAGACTGCAATTTCCAATTTTCAATTTCAAATGTCAAATGAATGACCAATGATCCAATTCTCAATTGTCCATTGGAGAATTGGAAATTAATTTGTCATTTGTCATTGGACATTTGTCATTTCATCCATTAATTTTCCGTAATATTGATCAATGTGTTTCTTCTGGACTCTGCGCAGTTCTGTTTTTGGCAGATGCTTAGAAAGCAGATTCCATCCGAGGTTTAAGGTGTCTGAGATGCTTCGATTGGTGACGCCTTGATTCACAAAAATCTTTTCGAAGTCCTCAGCGAATTTGAGGTATTTCTTGTCCAAATCCGTTAAGGCTTCTTCACCGATGATGGCGACAAGCTTTCTCAAATCACGCCCATTCGCATAGGCAGCGTAAAGCTGATTGGCCAATTCTCTATGTTCGACGCGCGTTTTTCCATCGCCGATTCCACTGTTCATCAAACGAGAAAGACAGCGAGGGGCATCTACAGGTGGGTAAACACCGGAGCGATGAAGCTGTCTTGAAAGCACAATTTGTCCTTCGGTGATATAACCTGTTAAATCCGGAATCGGATGAGTGATGTCGTCATCCGGCATGGTCAGAATTGGGATTTGTGTAATAGATCCCTTGCGACCTTTTACTTTTCCGGCCCGTTCATAAAGCGTGGCCAAGTCTGTGTACATGTAACCGGGGTAACCTCGACGGCCTGGGATTTCTTCTCGAGCGGTTCCGATTTCTCGCAAGGCCTCGCAATAATTCGTCATGTCCGTCAGAACAACCAGGACTTGATAATCATGTTCATAGGCCAGATATTCAGCCACGGTCAAGGCGCAGCGAGGGGTGAGCAATCTTTCGATGGTCGGATCATCTGCTAAATTTAAGAAAATGACCGTTTTCGAAAGCGCCCCTTGTTCTTCGAAATCTTTAATGAAGAAGGAGGCCTCACGCATGGTGATTCCCATGGCTGCAAATACGACGGCAAATTCTTCAGCTTCGCCGAGAACTTTAGCTTGTCTCACGATTTGAGCGGCTATTTCATTGGCTGGGAGACCTGCACCCGAAAAAATAGGGAGTTTTTGTCCGCGGACCAAAGTGTTAAGTCCATCAATGGTCGAAATACCTGTTTGAATAAATTCTTCGGGCTTTTCACGCGCCGTAGGATTCATTGGAAGTCCAGTGAGGGCCAAGCGCTTTTCGGGAACAATCGGACCTAGTCCATCCACGGGATCGCCAATGCCATTAAAGCGTCGACCGATCATTTCTTTGGAGACGCCGATTTTTGCGACATGTTCCCGCAGAGAAATGGAGGTGTTCGCCAAATCTAAGCCACGTGTTTCTTCGAGAATTTGAATCACGGCAAAGCGCTCGGACACATCAATGGCCTGACCGCCGCGTTTGGAGCCATCCGGAAGCCAAATGTCCACCAGGGCGCCGTAAGATAAATCTTTGGCCCCTTCAACAAAAAGAAGAGGACCCGAAATATAATTTACCGACTTGTAGTAACGGGTTGCAAGTTCCACGCCTTAACCTCCTTTAGTAAACTCTCTAAAGTTTTAGACCAATCTTTCATCATTACATCTTTTAATCGCCCAATGGTTTCGAGAAGGGGAGACTCAAGAACAATATCAATCGTTCCACCCACTTTCAGAAGCTCTTGAGCTTTTTGATAAAAATGGGTGATGGCTTTTAAAATACCGTATTGTTTTTCCATGGGGCAATAGCCATCAACTTCGGAATAGGCATTTTGCTGTAAGAAATCTTCGCGAATCATTTTGCCCGCTTCAATGACCAATCGCTCGTTGTCTTGAAGCGCATCCGGGCCGACCAACTGAACGACTTCCTGAAGTTCTGATTCTTTCTGTAGAATGGCCATCATTTGCTGAACCACATTGCCAAAATCAGGTGAAACATTTTTCTCATACCAGGTATGCAAATGCTCCTGATAGAGGCTGTAGCTTTTTCCCCAGTTAATCGCAGGGAAATGACGGCGATTGGCAAGAGAGGCATCCAGGGCCCAAAAAGTTCCCACGATTCTGAGCGTGCTTTGCGTCACAGGCTCAGAAAAATCTCCGCCCGGAGGAGAAACTGCGCCAACGATGGTGACAGAGCCGTTTCGGCTGTCTTTGCCCAAACAAATAATGCGGCCAGCCCTTTCGTAGAACGCTGCCAAACGCGTTCCCAAATAAGTGGGGTAACCTTCTTCACCTGGCATTTCTTCCAAGCGGGAAGAAATTTCACGCATGGCTTCAGCCCAACGAGAAGTAGAGTCAGCCATGAGGGCTACGTTATAGCCCATGTCTCGATAATATTCTGCCAGGGTGATTCCCGTATAAATAGAAGCCTCACGGGCTGCCACAGGCATGTTAGAGGTGTTCGCAACAAGAACCGTTCTTTCCATGAGGGGACGTCCCGTTTTAGGATCGGTCAGCGCTGGAAATTCATGAAGCACATCGGCCATTTCATTGCCTCGCTCACCGCATCCGATATAGATGATGATGTCCGCGCTTGAATATTTGGCCAGTGTTTGCTGGACCACTGTTTTTCCGGAACCAAACGGGCCGGGAATAGAGGCGTTTCCACCGAGTGCCACTGGAAACATGGCGTCAAAAATTCTTTGACCTGTGATAAAAAGTTCATTCGGATCCAGCTTGCGAGCATAGGGACGACGGCTTCTCACAGGCCATTTCTGGATCATGGTAAGTTCCGTTCCTTCTTGAAGCTTGCAGACCACTTGATCAATCGTGTAATCGCCTTCTTTTACAATTTGGGAAACAGTTCCTTTGAGTGTAGGGGGCATCATGATGCGATGAATGAAAGCGCCTTCTTGCGTTTCACCCATCACGTCTCCGCCACTTAAGAGATCTCCAACCTTTGCGGTGGGTTTGAAATGCCACTTTTTATCTTTGGCAAGTGGATCCACAAAAACACCTCTAGAAATGAAATCGCCTTCTTTGGCGCGAATCATTTCAAGAGGTCTTTGAATCCCATCATAAGTGGTGGCAAGCAGTCCGGGCCCAAGCTCAGCCATCAGGGGAAGCCCTGTATTTTGAATGGGTTCTCCCACAAAAAGGCCGGAGGTATCCTCATAAACCTGAATGAAGGCAGTGTCTCCATCCAGACGGATGATTTCGCCCAAGAGTCCTAATTCTCCTACGCGTACAATGTCATACATTTTGGCGCCTGTAATACCCTTGCCGATCACCGCAGGTCCCGCAATTCTGGAAATCACTCCGTTCATAAAAAATCTCCTTTATCTGTCATTGTAAGTCGTCATCTCGAGCATAGCGAGAGATCTTGGTTTTAAAAACAAGATCCCTCGTCGCTGAGGCTCCTCGGGATGAAATTAAAATAACAGTTTGCCTAAGGCAAACTGTTATTTTAATTTCACATAATATCCAATGCAAGCGCGAACCAGCTCTGAGACGTATTTTTCTGGGTCTTCGGCGGCTCTTAACTCTGCCTTGGGTAAAGAAATCAAAACAGGAAAAGGCTTTTCTTCCAAGCGCTTCTGCAATTTTTTATCCTGACTGGGAAAAAGATCTTCTTCAATAGCCACCAAAGAAGGCTCACTTTTTTCAAGAAGGGGTTGGAGAATAGAACGGACTTCTTGAATGTCTTGTGCGCGGTGAACATCCACACCCGCCAGACGAAATCCGCTTTCCCAATCACCCTTGGTGATAATGCTCAATTTAATTTTTTCAGACATATTAAACCTTTTTATGATGTACTTGATTTGTCATCACATTCGCTCTTTTTTTGTAGTCGCCCGATTCATCGGGCAGCCCCATGAATGGGGCGACTACAAACAGCGCCCCATGAATGGGGCGACTACAAAATGAGCCTCACTTTCGAGGTTTTATTTGTACAGTAATTCCTCTTCCAATTTTTGGCTGTGAAGACGAGCTTTTTTTCCTCTTAAAATCAGTCGGACATTTCTAATCTCTGCAATTTTTTGCCAGAGAAACCCGAGTGGAATGTCAAATCCCAGGGGATTTCCCAAAGAAGCTTTCGCTCCTTCTTCAAAAACACGATGATCTAAAGTTTTTTCAATGACTGATTCACTTTTGGACTTTTCAGGAAGGGCAAAAATGGAACTGGCCAAAAGACATGCAGCCTCACTTGTTTCCTGCTGAATCAATGAAACAAATAAATTTTTCTTCAATCGAAGACCTGTCCCTTGAAAATAAAAAAGGGCTTCAGAAGGAGAGAGCTGTGGATTTCTCATTCTAAAAGCGGCTCTTAAGTTAAAGAGATCTTTCAAGCTATTTAAAATAGTACCCATGATTTTTTCTTCAGACTTTAAAGTGCTTATTTCATGTTCTGTATATTCAAAAAAAGCTTTTTCCAGCGCATTTTCAAGGAAAAAGATTTCCTTCTTTTCTTCAAAAAGGGGCAAGGTCTTCGTAAGGGCTTTTGAAAAAATCCATTTCCAAGTTGCAAGAATTTGAATAACAGATTTTACATCTTCAGCAAGACTCAATTCTTTCAAGAGAGGTTCACTCAATCGGCCCGCTGGAACAATGCTCTCAATGATTTTTTGCGAGGGTTGACGGGTGAAAACGCCTCTTAAAATCGTTTTAATGGCTTCCACATCCCAAAGAGTGAGCAGAAGTTCAAATAGCCTTGAGGGTCGTCCTTCTAAAAGCCCCAGAACGCCCTGAGTGGTTTCGGATAAATTCCTTCTTAAAACTTCTTCAAAAAGGGACGTGTCTCTTTGAGACACGTCTTGATCGTTTTTTAGGGTTTGAAAGTGATGACCCAAATGGGTGTTCTTTAAAATCTCAAGTGTTTCACTTAGATCTTTTGCATTCATCAATTCTTGATATTGCGAAGAGGAGAGAAGTTCCGACTTCATCCCCCGAATGCGCGCATTGATATACGCGTAATCCTGCGAAGCACTTTGAAATTTTGTACCAGGTTGTTTCATCTTTATTATGATGTTGTAACCCCTCCGGCTCCCCTTAAATAAGGGGAGGGAAAAACCTCCCTTATTCAAAAGGGTAAAACCCCCCTCTTTATTTTAAAGAGGGGTTGGGGGAGTTATTTTATTAATTGTTGTCTCTACGCCCACAGCTTTTCTGAAACCTCTGCCTTTAGGGCGTTCAAAGCCTTTTCAAATCTGGCTTCCAAGGTGTTTTCAATTCTCAAACGATGGTCTTCAGTTGAGATGATAACCCCTTTTGAAATTTTTGGATTCGCTTGAATCTGAGCTTCTCTTTTTAACCGTTTAAAGAGATCTTGGGCCAATTTGACATCATTGGGTGAGACCTCTGCTACGATTTTTCCGGACACACCGATTAAAGATTCTTGAATGAGATTTAAAAGAAGCTCGGAATAATCTACTTCCTGACTCAATTGTAGAATTTTCTCGCGAGAGGTCTGAAAAATCTTTTCGATTTCCTTTTGTCTTGCCTCTAAAAGCAGGCGATTGGCTTGAGTGCGTGCATTTCCAATGGCTTTGGCTTCCTCCAAATCCATGATCCGTTTTGATTTGGATAAAATCTCTGCACGGATTTTAGAAGCTTCTTCTTCTGCTTTTTTTAGAATTTGCTTTGCCTCGCTCTCGGCTTCCTCATGAAGCTTTTTTTTCTCGAGTTCGGCCTCTTGTTCTAGATTTGAAAGCATAGATTCCATCGACATACGACATCCCTCTTTTTATAATACAAAAATAATTAAAACGGCCACTACGAATCCCAAAATAATCATGGTTTCAGGAATGGCTTCCAAAATAATGACAGATCCAACGAGTTCAGGTTTCTCAGCCAAAGCCCCAGCCGCAGCGGCACCAATTCTTGCCTGAGCGAGTCCTGAAGCCAAAGCGGAAAGTCCCACAGCGAGGGCTGCAGCAATGGCCTTAAAACCGATGCTGTGGCCTTTTTCGCTTTTTTCAATGGTTGTATCAGAATGGGGGGCTGTCTCTTCAGCAAAAAGAGGGTGAGCAAAAATGGTGATATATAACCCCACCAATAAACTTCCCATGACGATCTTCTTCATAACGCATTCTCCTTTTTTTATTTTATATGGTTTAAATTAAAATAAAAACAATTAACCCCTCCAACTCCCCTTAAATAAGGGGAGAGAAAAACAACCCCTACTTAAAGGAGGAGAGTTCCCCTCTTAAATAAGAGGAGAAATGTAAAAAAACATTTACTACCGCAGTCGGCTTTGCACTGCCACTGGCAGTGCAGCCTCCCTTGCTGGGTTAGGGGAGTTATTTCAATTTTACTTTCTTCCTCGCCAGAGGTTGATAAATGCTTCCTCCGGATTCGTAAAATTTAGTAAAAAATTCTACATAATGAAGACGGGCTGACTGAATGGTTGGGCTGAACGCCAAGGCCATGTTAATGATATGGAAGAGAATCGCAATAATCGCTCCCAATATCACATTTCCCACCAATCCTCCGAGCATGTTTCCGACAAAGGCTAAATAAGCACTGGCTACGCCGACCGCCATTAATCGGGCATAAGAGAGCATATTCCCGACAAATGAAAGAAGTTCCATAATCATCATGGGGCCTTTCATATAGATCAAAAGGGGAACGCCGATCACCAGTGCAATGACAGATGGAATTTTTACCACAGTTGGAATTTGTTGGGCCAAAACACCGATCAAGACAAAAAGTCCGGCGAGAGAAACCAAAATGGCAATCACTTCAATGATTTCATGGGTGTGGCGATGCCGAATGGATTGAATCAATTTAAGAATGAAGCCCAAGGTGACATGAAAAACGCCAATGCCGATCGCCAAAGCCAGAAGGGGGATGAGCGAATGCATGCGATCCCATTTGATGGTGGTGCCGCCCAGGTGCATGGTTAAGGGATGAAGAATACCTTTCTTCTCCAGAAAATCTCCAAAAAATTCCCCAAACACAAAGCCGAAGAGAATGGTATAGAGAGAACAAACGATCACAATTTCCGAGACATGCTTTAAAAATTCCTGTTTTTTAGAGAGACGAAGCCAAAGTCCTAAGGCTAAAAAAACCAAGCCATACCCTATGTCTCCCATGATGAGGCCAAAGAAAATAGGAAAAAAGAAGGCGAAAAAGGGTGTGGGATCAATGCTTCCATACTTAGGCGGTCTCAAAACTTTAATGAAAAGCTCGTAAGGCTTAATCCAACGATGGTTGTCTAAAAGAACAGGTGCCTCGTGACATTCTCCGATTTCCAGATGGATTTTCCCCTGAAAGTGTTCGTTCAGTGTTTTTTGAAGTGAAGAAAGGGTTTTCTCAGGATTGTAGCCCGTGATGACAAACGTCTTCTGAGTTTGTCCCAGCTCTCTCATCGCTTTTGAAGCGGCCATTTCATCTTCCAATTCAAGTTTGAGATGAAGGAGAGTGGAATAATTTTGCTGTGATAAATCTTTTAAGGACTGATCAACTTCTTTCAAGTCTTGAGGAATTTGCTTCAACTTTTCTTGCATCTTTTGAACAGCCTCTTGCAGGGGGTAAGATGAAAGGCTGGATGGCATTTTGAGCTCATTTAATCCATATCTATTCAGAAGTGACTTTAAATTTTGATTGAGACTTTTAGGGTAAGCAAGTACCAGACCCAGTGTATCTTCATCTACAGATCGTTGGACCAAAATCACTTTTCCTGTAAAAGTTAGGGACAATTCTTTTTGTAAAGACTCTACCCGATTTCGATCCTTTTTTGAGGCAATGAGTCCCAGCGCTTCGAAGTGAGAACTTCCTTCTAGGGAAGCCAGAAGGGGGGATAAAATCTTGGTGGCTTCTCCATAGGCCTGAAGAAGGGCCCACTCATCTGAAAGCAATTGTCTCTTTTGAAGGAGATCCTGGCTTTTTTGAGAAATTTCATTGACCCAGGCTTCCATGTTATCGCCTAAAGGTGTTTCTGCAAGCTTGCCTAAAGGTTTGGGAAGGAGGGATAAAAGCGTCTCTAATTTTGAAATTAATTTTTCTTTTCCAGCAAACTCTTGAGAGGTCTTCTCGTTTAGACTCATTTTCTGAAGGCTGTCAGATTGGGTCAGATGAACGGTGCCTAATTTCTGAAGAAGATGGACAACCTCTTCAGAAAGATTCTTAGGCCCAATGACCATTATTTTTTTCATCTTGGCGATCATAAAATTAGGAACTTGTAACTCCCCTAACCCAGCAAGGGAGGCTGCACTGCCAGTGGCAGTGCAAAGCCGACTGCGGTAGTAAATGTTTTTTTACATTTCTCCTCTTATTCTAAGAGGGGAACTCTCCTGCCCTGTGCAAGGGGCGCTTTTTACTCTCCCCTTATTTCAAGCCCTTACAAGATTTTATAGTCCCCGCGGGATAGTCCCTGTGGGAAAGGGGAGTCGGAGGGGTTAATAAAATGTCTTAAACTTCTAATTTCTCTTTTTTAATTTCAAATTGACCCAGCACATGATTCAGTATTAATTGAAGGGCACTCGAAGCATTCTGAGCGGCTTTTTCTTTGATTTGCTGGGCTTGTTGTTCAGCTTCAGAAAGGATTTTCCCCGCTGTTTGAGCAATGGATTTTTTTCGGCTCTCTTCGTAGCGTTTCGCTTCTTCTTGAGCTGAAAGACCCGATTTTTGAGTTTGCGATTCAGCTTTTTGACGGGTCTCGGCTAATCGCTCCTGATCCTTTTTTCGGGCTTCAACGAGAGACTTCTCGATCTGGTCTTCCTTTGCCCGTATCTTCTTTAAGACATCTTCCTCATGACTGTTCTTATATTCCGTATGCATATTATGTACCTTGTCTCTTGGGGCCGAAAACATAGCAGAGGAGGAGAGTTCTGTCAATTGTCAATTAAAAACAGTCGTGCGTCGTGAGGGGTGAGTCGTGAGTAAGAGCAAAACAGTCGTGGAAGGAACTGACGACCCACGACTTACCCCTCACGACTGCTTTGCCTCTTGAATCGTGATAGAAACCCCCACCGATTGATCAGGAGGGAGGTTTTCGACTTTGCTGGAAGGCTCAATTTTATAATCCCAACCCTCGGAGGCCAGGGCGTCCGTGAAATCCTTCCAAGAATCTGCAGGAACCGTGGTTCTCAATTGAAACATTAGTTTTTCAGTTTCAAAGGTGATGGAGAGCCCGTGGCTTTGCACTAAATCCCGTGCCTTTTCCCAATCTTCACGGGGTGAACTTGAGCGGATGATAACGGCTCGAAAGATTTGCCAGGTGTCTTTTGTGCTTGTCACTGAATAGCCGGGAACATCCGTGGGAGAAAGCTCCAACTTTTCCTCCGGTGGCCGGTAAGGGACTTCAGATCCTGTTTCATCCAAAACGAATTTCGGTGTTATTTCCGGAGGAGTCCATCCTGGCGTAGGCGTGAGATCATAATCGTTGTTAATGATGATTTTGCGTTTGGGGATGGGTTTGGGAACAGGTTTTACTTGCTCCGCAGGTTTTGGCGGTTCCAAAACGCTTTGAGGTGTTGTTGGCGATGAAATCGGAGTCACAGGCGTTGGAATATTTAAAAGATCGGACGACTCTTTCCCATGTTTAAGCCAATAAAGAAGGCCGATGATTAAAATACACGCCAGTGGAATGAAAAGAGTTTTTTGAGTCATGAGGATATTATAGCCTGATTCATTTTGAACGGCAAAAATTTCTTGTCTGGGTCTCTGATCGGGATTTAAGATAATGACTAGTTCACTTCATTTTTACATTTGCCCAGAAGGAGAAGGTTGTTCACATTCCTTAATATAGCATATTTAGAAAGGGCTTGAAGTTGATGATGTTCAAATTTAAACTATTGTTTAAACATTAGCGAGACGATGAAGGAGTTCAGAGATAAAGGTCTGGTATCGAATACCCAGTTTCTTTGCTTTGTGCTTCAAGTTTTCTTGATCCGTCAAGCGTAGTCGCCCGATTTATCGGGCAATCCATGCATGGCCCCATAAATGGGGCGACTACAAATGGATGACACTTGACTCAAGTGTATATGCCTAACATCAAAATTCAAAGCTATTTTGGCTTTACAAATACTAAAATCCAGATTGAAAAGGATTTGTCTAATTGTTAGACTCTCAGCCTCAAGGAGTCAAAATATGCTTCAGTGGATTTTAGGCAAGACTATCGGAACGAAGAATGACCGCGAGGTCCAGCGTTTGCGGAAGCTTGTGGACCAGATCAATGATCAAGAAATTCAATATCACAACCTGACAGATGAGGCCCTTCGCAATAAAACCACAGAATTTCGAGAGAGATTGACCCAGGGGGAGACGCTGGATGATCTTTTGATTGTGGCCTTTGCGGTTGTAAAAAATGCCTGCCGGCGCTTGGTAGGAAAAACTTGGAATGTGGTCGGGCATCCTATGCGCTGGGAGATGATTCCCTTCGATGTTCAATTGATTGGCGGCATGGTCCTTCATCAGGGGAAAATTGCGGAAATGGCAACCGGTGAGGGAAAAACGCTGGTGGCGACTTTCCCCATTTATCTGAATGCCTTGGCTGCTCCCGTCCATCTGGTCACGGTGAATGATTATTTGGCCCGTCGCGACTGCGAATGGATGGGGATGATTTATCAATCCCTTGGGCTCACCGTTTCTTGTTTACAAAATGACATGGATTTTGCCGAGCGAAAAAAAGTTTATGCCTGTGACATTGTGTATGGCACGAACAGCGAATTTGGTTTTGATTATTTGAGAGACAATAGCATGGCTTCTCGCAAGGAAGAGCAGGTACAGCGGGGGCATTTTTACGCGATTGTGGATGAAGTGGACAGTATTTTGGTGGATGAGGCCCGCACGCCGCTTATTATTTCAGGACCTGCGAGTGTTTCGACTCATTCCTATGATGAGGTAAAGCCTCTGGTCCAAAATCTTTTTCAGAAGCAGACCCTTCTTTGCAACCGTCTTTTAAAAGAGGCGCGGGAAGTGATTGATAAAGAAAATGCAACCGATGAAGAGAATGATCAATGTGAAATTAAACTCTTTCAGGTTTTGAAAGGGTTTCCCAAGAATCGTCAGCTTTTGAAAATGATGGAAGAGCCCAAGGTGCGTAAAATTTTGGACCGTATTGAACTTCAAATGATGAGCGACCTTCGAAAAGAGGAGCGCTTTCGAGTCATGGAGGAGCTTTATTTTACGATTGATGAGAAGGGCAACGAGATTGATTTGACGGACAAGGGCCGTCAGTTGATCAGCCATGGGAAAGACGTGGATGAATTTATTCTGCCGGATTTGGTGGGGGCCCTGCAGGATGTGGATGTGGATGCGGCCCTGACAGAAGATGAGAAGGCTCGAAAGAAGGAAAAGATTCAAGCCCAATACAATGACAGGAGCGAAAAGATTCACAATTTGTCACAACTTTTGAAGGCGTATTCCCTTTTTGAGAAAGATGTGGATTATGTGGTTCAGGATAATAAAGTGCTCATTGTGGATGAATTTACGGGTCGTCTGATGCCGGGCCGGCGCTACAGCGATGGGCTTCATCAGGCCTTAGAATCTAAAGAAGGCGTTAAGATTGAGCGGGAGACGCAGACCTTTGCGACCATTACGATTCAGAATTATTTTAGAATGTATAAAAAATTGTCGGGTATGACCGGAACGGCTGAAACCGAAGCCAATGAATTTTTTCAAATTTATAAACTGCCTGTGGTGGTGATTCCAACCAATGATGAAATTCGCCGCATTGATCACCATGATGTGATTTACAAAACCCGTCGCGAGAAATTCAATGCCATGATCGAAGAAATTGCCCAGTTGCATCAGGCCTATCGGCCTGTGCTGGTCGGAACGATTTCTGTGGAAACCTCGGAGGTTTTGAGCCGGCTCCTGAAACGCCGCGGCGTACCTCATTCTGTGCTGAACGCGCGTTACCATCAGCAAGAGGCGGAGATTGTGTCGCGGGCAGGGCAACCGGGGGCGGTTACCATTGCGACGAACATGGCCGGTCGTGGAACGGATATTAAATTAGGGGGTAACGTTGTCAAGCATGAGAATTGTGCGCTGATGATGCCTCGTCCAAATCAAGATCCTTGCCCTTATATCGAAGAGTTGGGCTGTCGTAAAAAAGTCCCTTGCGGGCTTCATGTGATTGGCTCTGAGCGCCATGAGTCTCGTCGCATTGATCGCCAGCTCAGAGGCCGCAGCGGTCGCCAGGGAGATCCGGGTTCTTCGCGTTTTTACATTTCACTGGAAGATGAATTGATGCGCCTCTTTGGTTCAGACCGCATTGCCCGTGTGATGGATAAAATGGGCTTGGAGGAGGGGCAGGACTTAACGCATCCTCTTTTGACGCGGTCCATTGAGACAGCGCAGAAACGGGTCGAGCAAAGAAATTTTGGGATTCGTAAGCATACACTTGAATTTGATGATGTGATGAACAATCAAAGGAAAGTGATTTATGAGTTTCGCAATCACGTCCTTCAATCGGAAAATTTGAAAGAGGATGTTTTGGAAATTATTGAAGAAGTGGTTTCTGGGAAAGCAGAAGAATTTTTACCTGTGAAGAATACGCAAGGGGATTTGACGGGCCTTTTGAAATGGGTGGATTCTCAATTTCCACTTCATGTATCTCAGAGGGGCACTCAATATGAGGAGAAAACTCCCCAGGAGGTTCGAGAAGCCCTTTTGACGGAGGTGAAGGCCCTTTACGATTTTAAGGAAAAGATTGAAGAGGACCGCATGCGGCGACTAGAGCAGGTGGTGCTTTTAAAGGTGATTGATCGCTTGTGGAAAGAGCATCTCTACAATATGGATGCGCTTCGCGAGGGCGTTTATTTGAGGGCATATGGGCAGAAGGATCCTCTGGTGGAATATCGTACGGAAGGTTTTAAAATGTTTTCGGACATGATGGATTCCATGAAGGAGGACATTGCCAAAGAAATATTTACGGTTTCTGCTACGCCTCAATATTTTGAGACGGTGTTTAAGCGTTTGCCGACGCAACTCATTCATCGCCAAGCGGATGGTTTCCAATCTGGAGTGGCTCCTGCTGCATCTGAAGGGAGTGCTCCTCGAACAGCTCTCGATTCTCGTCCTGAAATGCAAGTTTCTCCCCAGGCGGGAGGGCTTAAAGCGCCTCCGATCCGACGCGAATTACCGAAGGTGGGGCGAAACGATCTTTGTCCGTGTGGGAGTGGGAAGAAGTATAAGAAATGTTGTGGGATGTAACTCCCTAGATTCCCCTCCCTTGATGGGAGGGGCTAGGGGAGGGTGGGTTTTTAAATGCCACCCCTCCTCCCCTAACCCTCCTCATCACCCCGAAAGGGGCCGTTTCACGGAGGGGGAGGGAATTTTAAGACAGTCTGGGGAGTGGGTTGTCAAAGTTATTTGGTGCTTTTATTGTTAAACTCCGTGTTAAATCATGCATAATCGCTTTTTTCTCTCTATTCTTTCCTCTTTTCTCCTTTTCTTAGCCCTGGAAAATATTCTGGGGGGAGTGACTGCCTGGATTGCTTTGATTCCGCTTTTTTATCTATTGGACCAGTTAGAGACTCCTCGGCAAACAGGTTATGGGTGTTTTCTAACGGGATTTATTCATTATCTCTCTGTGGCCAGTTGGTTGACACAAGTGACGGTTGGGGGATATATCGCTGTTTCTCTGATTTTGGCAAGCAATTGGGCTCTTTTTGGGTGGCTTTATAAAAGATGGGAGATGGGGAAAAAGACTTGGGGGATTTTAGCGATTGCTTGTTCTTGGGCTTTTTTAGAATATTTGAGAAGTGTCGGTGATTTAGGCTTTCCCTGGTTTTTTCTAGGCTATTCTCAAGTTTCTCATTTAGCTTTTATTCAATCGGTAAGTTGGGGTGGGATTTTTGTTCTTTCTTTTTTGATTGTGTGGGTGAATGGGGTTCTTTATGAAATTCTGTTTCTGAAAAAGAAATCTCTTTTAAGAAAATGGGTTTTAACAGGGATATCTCTTTTTTTCTTAAGCTTAAATTTTTTATATGGCTATTTCCGTTTGAAACATTTTTCTCTTGGTGAGATTTTAGATCCAATTAAAATTGCTGTGATTCAAGGTAATATTCCTCAAGGGGACAAATGGGATTTAGATCAAGAGGAATGGATTGTTCGGCGATATGCACGTTTGACTTTTCAGGCTGCAAAAGATCACCCCGATTTAATGGTGTGGCCAGAAACGGCCTTGCCTGCGAACTTAAAAACAGATGAGCATTTGCAAGACGAAGTTATGGGTCTGGCTCGCAAGACGGGAAGTTTTCTTCTCATCGGTGGAAGTGATGACCGCTATGATACTGAAAGGGTGGTGACGAATGCCGCTTTTTTAATCGGCCCGGATGGGCGGCTCAATGACCAATACGATAAAATCCATTTGGTGCCGGGAGGAGAATATGTCCCTTTCAGAACTTGGTTTCCATGGATAGCCAATATGACTTTGGGGGAGATTGATTTTTCCAGAGGAAACGCCTATAAAGTTTTCAAAATGGGGGAATGGACCTTTTCGGCTGTGATTTGTTTTGAAGATATTTTTCCAGATCAAGTACGTCGTTTTGTTCGCAAGGGTGCCCATTTGATGGTGAATTTAACGAATGATGCGTGGTTTGGGATCTCATCGGCGGCCCAAGAGCATTTGAATTTGGCGCGTTTCAGTGCCATTGCCAATGGGGTGGGCATGGTCCGGGCGACCAACACGGGTATTTCAGCTTTTATTTCTCCGGTGGGAGAAATTTTGGAAACGGTTCGAGATTCTATCGGAAATGAGCTTGAAGTGGAAGGGGTAGCGGTTCGTGAAATATCTCTTCAAACACTTCCCACTTTTTATCAGAAGTACGGAGATGTTTTTTCTTGGGTTTGCGGCTGTGTTGTTTTAATATTCGGAGGTTTTGTGTTCACGAAGAAAAGGAGATCCTCACATGATCAGCGAAATCAAAGAAAGAATTGAGAAAGCGGCTTTGAAATTAAAAGAACTCCAGAGGTATCTTTGACTACGAAAATGAGGTCACGAAATTAAAAGAATTAGAAGCGGTGATGGCCCAGAAGAATTTCTGGGATCAGGGTGAAAAGTCTAAAAAAGTCATTGAAGATTTAAAGGTTCTTAAAGCTAAATTAGAACCTGTTACTCATCTTGAGAAAAAATTCCACGACTTAAAGGCGATGTTAGATCTGGTCAGAGGAGAAGATTCAACCGAGGCTCAGGAATTGCTGAAAGAATTGGGAAGCGAGCTTTCTTCATTTGAAACGGACTTGGGAGATATTGAAATTCACAATCTTTTGGCCGGCGAATACGATAAAAATTCTGCGATTTTGACCATTCATTCCGGGGCGGGTGGGACGGAATCTTGCGATTGGGCGGACATGCTCCTTCGCATGTATCGCCGATGGATGGAGCGCCATCACTTTAAGGCAGAGGTGGCGGACATTTTACCGGGGGAAGAGGCGGGTGTTAAAAGCGTGACTTTGCTGGTGGAAGGGGATTACGCCTACGGTTATATGAAGGCGGAAAAGGGCGTTCATCGTTTGGTGCGGATCTCTCCCTTTGATTCTAATAAGAGGCGCCACACCTCTTTTGCGTCGGTGGATGTGATTCCTGAAATCACAGACGATATCCCGGTGGATATTGACGAAAAAGATTTAAAGATTGATACGTTTCGCGCGAGTGGGGCGGGTGGGCAGCATGTGAATAAGACAGATTCAGCGGTTCGCATCACGCATCTTCCCACCGGTATTGTGGTCTCCTGCCAGAACGAACGCTCTCAGTACAAAAATAAATCCATGGCCATGAAAATTCTTCGGGCCAGGGTTTACGATGTAAAGCGTAAAGAACAGGAAGAAAAAATGGCCAAAGTCTATGGCCAAAAGTCAGACATTGCCTGGGGAAGCCAGATCCGCTCTTATGTCTTTCAGCCCTACACCTTGGTGAAGGATCATCGTACTTCGGTTGAAACTTCCAATGGGGATGCGGTGATGGATGGGGATATTGATTTATTTATTCAAGCGTATTTGAGGCAGTAGAGTTAAGCCGCTTTTTTATGATGAAGTGGAACATAATTTGGGAACATGAGAGTCCCGGGATGAATCCCGAGCGCTTCGGCAATTTGAGAAGCCCGTTTTCTGCCTAAAGGAACATGGTTATGCTCGAGCATGGATAGATTCTGAGCAGAAATTCCAGACCGTTTAGCTAATTCTTCTTGAGTCCATCCCTTGAGTTTCCGGAGCTCGAGAATCGTTTCTCCAGAGGTTAGTTCTATTCTGGTTTTTGCTGGAAAATACTCCTTTCCATCCCTCTTCATGTGATGGACTCCTCTTAATAATGGTGTGGCGTTATTTCTTCCACTCGAACCAATAAGGCATCCCACTCAACGGTGTAGATGACTCTGTATTTTAGACTTAATCTTGACGATCTTTCATGGGCCCTTTTACCCTTTAACTTCTCGTCGTAAAATCCTTTAAATTTACGAAGGGTGTGAGGACCATTCAATTGCACGATTGATTTCCATAGTTCGTACTTTCTCTGTACCGCATCAGGAAGCTTCCAGAAAACTTTTTCGAAGTCTTTCAATTCGAAAATATCCCACATCCCCTCAGGATATCTTCTTATATATAAGAAGTCAACAGAAAAAAATTCGTTTGTAACGAGGGGCATGAGGTGATACATTCTAGCTTCTAACTTTTGAGATTCATGACCCACGATTGATTGTCCACGGTTTTTCGGGCCGTAGCGTAGCCTGGTAGCGCACCTGAATGGGGTTCAGGGGGTCGGGAGTTCGATTCTCCCCGGCCCGATGTTTTTCTTTGTTATGAAAGTGGATGATGGATCATGGATGATCGATGTTGGATTCCTTTCTCTCGTTCAAGTTTGTGTAGTCGCCCGATTCATCGGGCAGCCCCATACTCAAGAGGCCATATTCCACCCTACAGGGGTGATTCTTCTGGTGATAGTTTCCAGCCTCTTTATCCTGAGTACTGTCAGAATTGTACGAATCAAACTTAATGAACTGACTTGTAAATGGGGCGACTACAAAATAAGGGAGGAGAGGTAGAGGTGGGCGAGGCTTTCATTGCACACGATGACCCCCAAAAAGGGTCATTGAAATTAATTGATTTAAAGTCTTGACTTTCATAAGATATGTATAGTATTTTAGTGGTATGAAAATGAAGACATCTATCACACTCTCAGAAGATCTTTTGAAGTTGATTGATCATCTTACGGGCAAGTCCATGAATCGCTCTGAATTGATTGAGCTTGCCTTGCGGGAGTATCTTCTTCAGAGGGCTAAGAGAGTCAGGGACTCAAAGGATTTAGAGCTGATCAATCGCCATGCGGATCGTTTGAATAAACAGGTTCAGGATACGCTTTCTTTTCAGATACCGATATGAGAAGAGGTGATTTTTACAGAGTCCATAAAGCCTCATCCCGGGACCCCAAAGATTCTCGCGTTTTTATGGTTGTCAGCCGTCAAGTCCTTATTGATTCGAATTTTTCAACGGTTGTTTGTGCCCCTATCTATAGCTCTCACGATGGATTGTCCACTGAAGTAGAGGTCGGGATTGAAGAGGGACTGAAACATGCGAGCAGTATTCGCTGTGACGAATTGATGAGTATTCCTAAGTCTGTCTTGACCCACTTTGTGGGTGCTTTGCTTCCGCAGCGAATCAAAGAGTTGGATAAGGCGCTTGGATTTGCGCTTGAATTAGATAACGCTTCATAGAAATACTAAATCATTCTCTTCTGAGCGAAATGGGCGGACAATACAGTCCTTTCCTTTCCCTCGTCCACCAAGTTCCCTCTTTTCTCTTCGTTTCCAAGTCTGTGAAATGATAGTCATAAAGTTCGGCTCTCATGTAATGAGGAGGGGTGTCTGGGAAAGGATTTTTTGCGAGTAATTTTAATACCTCGGGTGATCCTTCTAAAAGCCGGGCCATAAAATTTAAGAGCCAGCGGTTGCTGCGAACATTTCCAAGAGCGGCAAACCACATTTGCCAGTCGAGTCGCGGTTGATGAGGTGCAACAAATAGAGGCTTTTGAGAAAGATCTCCTGGTTTCCATTTAAATTCATAGGCTTGCCAATTTTCTCCATCGTCACTCCCCTCGATAATAATCTCGGGTCTCTCTTTGGTCATGACCGCAAAAAGGCCATAGGGGTTCACGATTTGAAAAGGGTCTATCCATTTGATGGGTTTTTGAACCCAGGATGGAAGAGAAAACTTTTTATCAAAAAGTTGAATGACTTGAATGCTTCCAATGGAGAAAATAATAAAGGCTAGAGGAAGGGTGATAAAGGAACGATAAAAATTTGACTTTCTTTTCTGAAGATAAAGTTGTTTTCTCAAAAATTTGGGGATAAAGGGCCTGATGCTTGCATCATCCAACAGGGAAAGGCATAACAGAAATGTCAGCAAATTGAAGAAACAATAATTTCCTGTTAGCGCGATAAGAATTTGCAAACTCGTCAGGAGAAAAAATCCGATGAGTCTTAATCGGCGAGGTAAAAAAATAAAAAAGGGGGCGATGAGTTCTACGCCAAACATCGTGGCGCATGAAATTTTCTGAAACCATAACGGTGCTTGGTGAAAATACCATCCAATCCAGGTGGGGAGAGGCTGTGTTTCATAATGAAATCGAAGAGCCGTAAGATCTTTCCAGCAGCTATCCCCACTTAAAAGTTTTACGCAACCCGATTCGAACATGAGCCGAAAGAGACACCATCGAATGAGCCAAAGAATCGTTTTCGGGGGAGGAGACTCTCGAGAGAGTCTAGGCAAAATTTGAAAAGGGGCAAAGAAAATCGCAAGAAATCCTGTTTCTAAAAGAAGAATGTCCCATTGAAAAGATAAGAATTGTTGGCCTAGAACAGTGAGAGATAGATAGAGGGCCCATGAAATAAATACCATTAGCGCGGGAAAAATTCCTAAAATTAAAAGACCCGATGCTATGGCGCCTCCCCAGCAAAGAAATTTTAGAAAAACATCGCTTGTGTTAATCCATCCCAGTGTGGGAAGGAGATTATAGACTTTCCCTCCGAAATGTTCTTGGACTGCTTTTAGAAATAATTTTGCGGGCGAAATCCCATTTTCTCCAATGAGACCTAGTACTTGTATTCCTAAGGATACAAATGCGATGAAGTAAATGAGACCCAATCCTCGCAAAAAAATCCAACGCGTCAAAAAATAAGAGCTGGGTTCAAGATTTTCCCCCCAAAAAAAACGTGTGAAACTGGAAAAAAACGTTCGGTTGTTTGCGACCAGCTTATAGAATTTCTCACTGGCTTTTCGAAAGAGGGCAAATTTCTCATAAAGCTTGAGCCATTTTTTTCGACTTCCCGTCGCCAAAGACAGGGCTTTAAAAACAGCTTCTGGTCCCGAACAAACCTCGCCTGTTTTTTCGATCCAATGAACCGATTTTTCTAAAGCCTCTTGCGGAATTTCGGGGTAAAGCGTTTGCGCTTCTTGGAATGGAAGATAATCTACTTGATCTTCCGTGATGGCTTTCCAGCGTGCGATCCATTTTCGGCAAAAAGAACAGTTTCCATCAAATATGAATGTAGGTTTTTGGGGGAGATTTTGAATGTGTAAATTTGACTCTTTCATGGGTTTTAGCTCCAATGAAATTAAATATCATAATCCATTATATCACAATGGGTTATGATCTTAGGCCTTTTTTGTCTGATAGCGTTTTGACGTTTAGGGGTGCGCTATTGTCTATTATAGGAAGATTCAAAATATCATAGGCAAAGGCATGTTTTCTATCTATCATAAAATTATATCCATAAGATTTTGGGCTGCAGTCATTTGCATCTCATTTTCCATTCAGAGTCTATTTTTGGATACGGGGTGGGCGCAGGAAAGAATGATGGATGTTGGAAGTTCGAAATTGGAGGGAAAAGCCGAGCGAACTGTTGTTCCATCTAACATCCAACCTCTATCCTCCAACGTCAATGTATCCACCAAACTTGGCGACATCCTTGAACGCCATCAAGGAAGCAGTGACAAACTCATCATCCACATCCAGGACGTGCACTGTCATTTTGAGGCGCAAAGTAACAGCGCCAAAATCATGAACGAGCTCATGAAAGAGCATGAAGCGCATGGGCTCAAAATGATCGGGCTTGAAGCCGCAGGGGGAGAGGTAGACACAAGCAAATTCACCGCCTTCCCAGATCCTGCAATCCGCAAAATGCTGGCCGAATACCTCATGAAAGAAGGAAAAATCAGCGGCGCGGAATATTTATCGATCGTCAAAAACAAGCCCCTGCCACTTCAAGGGATAGAAAACATGAAAGAATACTTCACGCATTTGGTTCAATTTGACAGAGGGCAAGAGCTTAAAAGTAAGGCAGAGCCTATTCTTCAAGGAATAGAGAAACGAATTGAAGGCTTAAAAGAGGAAATCTACTCAAAAGAAGTGAAAGAGATTCTAAAAGAGAATGAAAGGTATGCGAGTGGGAAGATAGAACTTGGGGACTACGTAGAATATTTAATCTCGTGCTTCGCAAACCGTACATCGAACATCGAACATCGGACATCGAACCAAACAGAGTCCGAAGTACGAAGTCCGAAGTACGATGTACGAGTCACACATCCCAATATTGATCTCATGCTCCAGATGAGTGAAATAGAAAAGAATTTAGATTTAAAAGCAGTCGAAGAAGAGCGAATCAAGGTGATAGAGGAATTAAGCAAGAGTCTTGTGAAAGAAGAAGTGATAGAGCTCATGACGAAGAGCTTATATTACCGCTTAGAAAAAATGGATGCGTGGGAATACTATGAATATTTAAAAAAGCTCATAGAGCGAAACACAGAGGGTCAAAGGTCAAGAGTCAAGGATCAGGAAAATAGGGACCAGAGTAACTCCCCTCTTAAGGTAAGAGGGGATGGGGGAGTTATGAAAGACAAAGGAAGTTATATAAACCTCACACAATACATCCAAATGACCGAGCTCTACCACCAAATCGACAGCAACGTTCTCATGAAAGAATGCGAAGAATTAAGCCAAAGCGTCCTGGATCAAACGCTCAAGAGCCCAGAAGAAAAGGGGCTACACAAGATAGAAGAAGACTTTGCGCTCTTAAAGAACCTCATAGAGATAGAGCTCAAGAAAAGCCAATACAAAATATATTTAGAGAACAAAGAGAGGGTCACATTTAAGAGTATCGTGGAAAGGATCAATGAAATAGCGGTTCAAGAAAGTAAAGGAATTAACTCCCCTCGATCCCCTCTTAAAATAAGAGGGGAAGAGAAACAAGAGACGGAGGAGTACTCCCCTCTTAAAATGAGAGGGGCTGGGGGAGTTAATATTTTAGCCAAGACGCAAGACACCATCACCTATCTTGATCAACACCTCAAAGACACAGAAGCCTTTTACGAATATTCAGACACCCGAGAAAAGTCACTGGTCGAGAACACGCTCACCAAGATGGAAGAAGAGAAGAGCCCGATTGCGATTCTCTACACAGGAGGTTTTCACACCGATGGCATGATGGAGCGACTAAAGAAGGAAGGGGCTTCTTATGTGGTGATAGCTCCCAGAATTACAGAATTCAAACTGAAGACCCCTTATTTATCTATTATTAAGAATGAGCCCAATGAACTAGAAAAAGCAATAAAGGGAATTCAAAAGAAAGAAGGATCAAATTTAGCTCCTTTAAAACATGGGGTAGATATAAACGCATTGAGGGGATTGATGGAGCGTCTCCCCCTCAATGATCCTCGTAAAGAGACCATTCAAAGAGTTATAGATGCAGATAAAACACTCGACCTCATGGCGATCTTCTTCGTAGAGCTTCTTTACGTGGCACAGTTGTGGGAAGCCCAAACCCCTGAAATTCATCTTCAGGAAATTTATGACTCAATGATGGAAAAATGGAAAGGACTTATAGGTGATGTTTTTGAAAAACAAATAGGAAAAAAAGTTATTTTTAATATTCAGGGAGCCAGTCGATCTAAGAATGGAGCGTTTTATATTCCCATCCGGATAGAAGGAGGGGAGGGGTTATATCTAAAACTGACTCAAGAAACAAAATTTGATGATGTGAAAGAATATCCAGAAAAATATTTGGTTACAGGACTACCTCACAGTGCTGCGAATGATTATATTCAGAGGCATCTACCGGAAGATTTAAGAAAAAACAAAGACGAAATAAAAAACTATCCTCAACACAGTTATTTAAACCCTACTACGATAGGAAAAACAGTGCAAGCCAGAGTGATTCCCATTCCAGGACTCTTTGAAGCGACGGGGCAATTGGGGCATATTGGACTAGGGCAGGTTTATGGAGAGCCTGTCATTTATGTGGACGCTGATTATGATCCTCGGAAAGCAAAGACTGAGGGAGAGGATGCCGAGACAGTACTAAACCACGAAGCCTATGAAATTACAGGTTGGGAATCGAAGAGTATAGAGTTGGGTAAAACTCCATCTCAAATGAGAATGTGGATTCAAGATAGTAATCATTTTGAAGAAGCAAAGGCTTATGCAAAAAAACTTCACGAATCTGCGCCGTCTGTAGATGAAATCATTAAAAAAAGAAGGGGGAGTCTGCAAGGCTGTATTGAACAGCACTTGGCAATGGCCCAAGAAATTTATGAGGACGAGGAAGGGGATATTAATTTAGAGGCGGGAATGGATGAAAAAAATGGGGTCCTGTTCTTACAGGGGGAAGAGAGTGAAAGAGTTTTGCAAACAGAAGATCAATGGATTCCTTTGGATGGGTTGATTGGATATCTGAGGCAGGTGACAGGGGAGACAGGTGGGCGGGATTATGGAGAATGGTTTGATCATCCTGAAAGTTTAGCGCAGGCAGTTCAATCTTTTGGAGGAGAACCGGCTCGTGTGGGTCCTTTGATTCATCAGCAGTCGGACTATGAGAATCAGGCGGCGGTTGAGCTTGTGGCCAATGGGATTGACGCTATGCTGGCTCTGGCCCAAGGAAAATTTCCAATCGGTCGGTTTGGAGTGGGAGCCTTTCAGGTATTGCAGGAATTGGAACATGAAGATGATGAAGTGGTTTGGACCAGCTCTCGTGATGGCATAACGGCCTGGCGGGTTACGGTAAAGCTCAAGGACAATCGTTACGTCGTTCGTTTTAGCAAAGTTACTCAGGGTGTTAGCCAAGGAACAAAAGTTCAAGTGCATCATCAGCTCTATGCAAAAAAACAGCAGAAAGACCTTAAGGATTACTTGGAGGAAAAACTGCGCTATAACAATAAAGTAAAGATCATGGTGAATGGAGTACATATTAATTCTCTAGAGGGTCTTACCTATCAAAATGGTGGGAGCCTCAACTATGAAATGGCGGGCCAGATTAATATCCTCATCGATGAACATGGATACATTGTTACGGATGATGGAACGGGTATGGATGCTGAGGCCATTTATACGAAATTGCTGCTTCCCAGGGTGGGTCAAGGATATCGAGGAAAACCGGACGGTGAAAGTAGTGCAGACCATACCCGTCTCTTTTACCGCCAAAGTGAGAAGAGTCCAAGAGAGAAGACAAAGGTACGTGTAGGAATATTGGTCAGTGGCGTCCAGATCGAAGGATTTGAAATTGAAGGATATAACCTACCTCAAGATTTTGTTCTGGAGCTGCCCTATTGGACGCACTTGACGGAAGGCCGGAACAAAATCTCGCTGGATGAGTTGACGCTCGAGGCCTTGGAGATCACACTTGACAAGATCTTTCATGCACCGTCAAATCTTCAGCCTCAGCTTGTCAATGCCTATGCGCTTCTATTAAAACATTTTGCTGAGGACTCTGCGAGAAGAGACCTTGTAGAGGAATTAAAAATAATATTTATTCAAAAAATTGGGAATTGGAAAAAGGCTCAACCAAACAAAATATGTCTTCCCAATGAAGAAGGGTTTATGGCCGTTCAGCTTCCAGAGCATTATGAAGCAAATTATTTAGACACTTGGGCAAATCCTCTGAGGCCTCAAGAAATTGTGGGGGTCCAAAAGGTGAAAGAATGGAGAAGCAATCGAGGATATAGCTTATGGACCATTCCCATGGCGGATGCCAAAGACCCCTATTTTATCAGTGGAAAGTATATTTTTGTTGATGAGAGTCTATATAGAACGCAAGAAGATGTGCCTGCTGCTATAGATCTTGTCGTGAATCCCGTAGATGTGGATTATGGCATTCCAGAAGAACCCTATGGAAGTTTGGAGCCTGCGGAAGAATCTATAAAAATAAAGACTCTCGCAGAGAAGACAAAATCAGAAGTGATGGCTCCAGATCTTCAAGAAAAATGGGATGCACTTCTAGGTTTATCCTCCAGCCAAAAAAGAGAGGTAAGAGAGTTCATTCGACACTATGGCCCCGAAAATCATGAGGCTGTTATGAAATGGCTCGAAAGACTTCAATCATTTTCCAATCTTGACGGATGGACGGAGGTCTTTTCAAAAATATTGCCTGGAAACATGAGAATGGATTCTAAAAAAAGAGAAGGGCAGGGATTTTACTTTATCGGAACTCCATTCCAAATGGGAGAAAAGTGGTGTGTCGTGGTATGCCAAAAAAAGGAAGAGCCTCGTAAACTTGCCGAGATCAATCCTGCCAATGGTTACATCACAGTCCCGAAAGGAGCAACGGGATTCTACAATATCAGGACACCTTTTAGAGCCGGAGAAAATTGGTTTGTAACGGTAGAACGAGAAAAAGACGGTCCTCAATCCTTTGCGAAAGTAGATTTGGCAACGGGCTTAGTCGAGCTTTCTCGGGGAGCAAATGGGTTTTTATCTATTGGAAAACCGGTTCAGATAGGACAAAAGTGGTTTGTCATAACGGGTGGTCAACACGGTTACATTGCATCCCTTGCCAGGTTTGATCCTGAAACTGGGATTGTCAAAGTTCCTGATGGAGCAAATTCTTTTAATGGCATGTCAGAGCCCTTTCAAATGGGAAATCAATGGTTTGTAAATGTCACGATTGTGAATTTACAAAGTTTGCATGCCATTGCTCGTATTGATGAAGAAAGAGGAATCGTAGCGGTACCTGATGAATTAGGCAATTTTGACATAGTTGAAACCCCGTTTGAAATTGGGAATAAATGGCATGTGATTGTAAAAAAAGAGGGTTTTTATACCCTAGCTAAAGTGGATCCTGGCAGCGGTCAAATCACGGTTCCTGAGGATGCCAATGGGTATTACTATGTCAATGGACCTATTCGAATTGGTAAAAATTGGTTTGTCCAAGTTCAGAAAGAAAAGGATGGACCGCATACACTGGCGAAAATAGATTTTCGGGATGGGTCAATAATATTACCCAAAAGGGAAACGACGAATTTTCGTTACATTGACAGTCCATTCCAAATAGGAGAGAAATGGTTTGTCGGGGTAGGAGGCCATCCAAGTAATTTAGGGTCTGCTTTTGCTTCTGTCGATCCTGAGACAGGAGAAATATCATTACCCTCTTCATGGGTAGAAGCAATAGATCATTTTGGTTCTATACTGGATCAGAAAACTTGCATTCAAATAGGAGAAAAGTGGTATGCGAAAGTTGGGGAAGGAGTTAGAGGCCCCTGGACACTTGCCGAAGTAGATCCCAATACGGGTCGCATCACGATCCCTGGGCATGCGCAGTGGTTTTCTATTATTCGAGTGCCCTTTCAGTTAGGCACAAAATGGGTTGTGGAGGTTTCTGAAAAATTAACAGATCCGCATGCATTTGCTGAGGTTGATCCTGAAAATGGGCTTATGAGAATTCCATATGGAGCAAGGTATTTAAAGTCTATAAATGGCCCCTTTAGCCTTGTCGAAAAACAGTATCTCCATGCGAAAGAAAATTCTTATGATGATTCTGAATTTATGATTTCTATTTCCGCAACCCCGTTCAGGCAAGGAGAGTGGGGAGAGTTAGAGTTTAGCACGGTAGAAAAATCTCTTCGGGAGTTGTACATTCTGTTTCATGATGTCCCCGGGTCTCGCGAAAGGTATTTAGAAAATCTATTTTATCTACCCGCCAGGTTTTCCGATCTTTTTGAGAGCGATTTCTTTCATAGACTCTTGGCCTTATTCCCGACGGATCTACTACAGCATTTGAGTCCCAAAACCGCTGGGGTTCTTACAGGAGTTTTAAAAACGATGACAACCTCACGTGTTCAAGGATCGTTTCTTTCCTTTTTTGATCGTGTCGATCTGGGCAGCCTAAATGAGACGGCGCTTGAGGCTGTGATTCATCGTTGGGTGAGCATCTGGAATATTGTGGGATCAAATGTGAATGCAAGGAATAGCCTATTGGAGGGGCTGGAGCGTTATCCAGATTTTCTATCCTCTGAATTTGATGTGCAAGGAGTCCAAGATCTTTCTCTTATGCTGTATATGTGGATACTAAGAGGGGAAGAAGAAGGTATGGGGGAAAAAAAGAGCCCGCATTTGACACGTAGAGATATCACTAGATCTATAACTGATATTCCTCTTGCTAAAATTATTCAAGCTTATCGGGAAAATCCCTCAGGAGTTCGTGGCATTCAATCTCTGGCAGATTATGAGCAATATCTTCAAGCTGTTCAGAAAAAGAAAACGGATGCGGTAGAAAGTGAAATTGCTTCCGCTCAAGAAGGGCAAGATACCACCGATCAACTTTATTTAAGAGAAAATGTTCAAAACGCTCGAGATGCCATGGATGAAAAAGAGATAGAGGGCCCTGTTGAAGTGGATAGCTATATTGAAAAAGGGACTGAAAATTGGGTGGTCTCAGTGGAAGACAAGGCGGGAACGGATATTGGGACATTTTTGAGTGATTTTTTTGTGCCCGATCTTACGACAAAGAAGGGAAAGGGGCTTGCGGGGATTATGGGTCAAGGGGTTTACACCAACTTCCTTGACTTTGATGAACTGCGAATCAAGACAGGAACAGGGAAGAACGGAAAGGCCTATTACGCCGTTCTTCATAGGGATAGATCGGGAAAGATTATTTTAAAAAGCCTTGAAGAGGTCAATGATTCTTATCAAGGGACGAGGATAGAACGGGTCAAACGACAGTGGAATATTGAAGAATCTGCTGTTTGGAATGCATTAACCGCTTCGAATCTCAGGCGATATGTGGGAGGTGTGAGTGATCGAGAAATTCTTTTTAGAGGGAATCGTATGAATGATCCACTGACTGTCTTAAGCGAAGTGAAGACAAAATGGGGGACCTTATCCATCAAGCTAAGCAAGGCAGGGTATCGCCGTGTGACTCAAAAGGGCCTCTACCTTCAAACTCCGAATGAAGAATATCTGGCCCTTGTTCCAGAAAAATACAAGAAAATGCTCTTGGAAAGGGGGCTCAATATTGATTTACCTCCAGAACTTTCACTCACCCGTTCCAGAACGACCCTGGCTAAAAAAGGGAAAAACAAGAAGGCCATTCAGCAAGCCGTTGCCAAGGGCGTACTAGAAGCAATCGTCAGGCTTTATCTCGAAGAAGGAGTCATCCCGCCGGGCCTTTCGGAAGACTATTTTGATTCTCCTGTGATTCATGGAGGAGGGCTCACAAATTTTGAACGATACGCCCGTGAGGCCGTTGGAACTTTTGGAGAGGGAAAAGAAGTGAAGGGGGATGCAAATTTTATCAATCAAGGAAAATGGGCCCAAGTCAAGTTTGAAAAATATCTTATTCAAGAAAAAGATTCGGACGAATTAAAAGAAAAGAAGAGCCGATCCTTGGCTTATCTCATGAGTCTTATTGAGGTGGAGCAGGGAGGGGAGACGACTTCTCTTGAAAAAATGCGGCAGACATTTTTAAATGCGATGAGAGGTAAACAAAGTGTGGAGTCTCTAAAATCAAAACATCGGGGTCTAGAGAAATACCTAAAGCAATCAGAAGAACTTGTGAATAGAAAAGTGGCTGCGATCGACACTCCGCGAAGAGATATTGATTTGAAGAAAGAAGAACCCTATCCGGGGGTAAGAAAATTTGTGGAATTGACACAAATTGGATTACAAGCCCTAGGTCGCAGCGACATTCAGGTAGGAGTTTACGAACGGGAAGAGTCTCGATTAGCGGACTTTGGAGATCATCTCCTGATGTGGAATTTACTTAGGATAAAGACTGAGCTTGCGGCTTTAAATAACATTCTTTCGGGCGAAGCTAGCGCAATAGAAAAGAACAAGTTCTTTAGGTGGTTTCTACATTACCTTACCCATGAACTCTCCCATTTTGCTGATCAAGGAAAGGCCTCACATCAGAAAGATGACTCTCTTGTGGGCCTCTTGGCATGGAATCAGAAAGAACTATTGAAGAAATTCCTAAATGCCAAGTTGTCATGGGATGAGATAGAGAGAAGACTTAATTCCGGGGACACAGTATTTAATTCTGCCACCTCAGAAGCTGGAATGGCCCCGCTGATGAGTCTTGTACTGAATTGGTTTGGGATTCCACGTGAAAAGCAAGCGGGGTATGAGCAGGTGGGTTATTTAGCAGCATTTATCATCATTGTTGCAAGTATAGTTGCTTCGACACCATTATTGATGCAAGGCTTTTTGGGGATGATGGGGGTGGCGGGAATTTTTATTTTGATTCATCCCTTGAGTTATTTCGTCATACGAATTTTTGAAAAATTATTGGGCTGTCAGCTGATGCCTCAAGGGCCGCCTCTCAAGGGGATGGTTCTGGGCGCAATGAAAGTGGCCTTGGCGAACACCCTTTCCCTCATTCCTGCTTACCTTCTCTACATGAATTCTCATCCAGCTCTTGCGATCGTTGCGCTTCTTTTTTACATTCCTGCGAGTAGATACCATCACGAGATGAATTTGGGGTTTTTAAAGAAGGCAAGATTAGAAAATTACGATGCAACGGCAGCGAGTCTCTTTTCAACGATGGCGAGCCTGTTTTCAAGAACCTTAAACTCTTCAAAACTAACTTTGCCCTTCAGATCATTTTTGATCAATCTTACATCCGATTCGATGCGATTATTACTTTCTTCGAGTTTGGCGATCCTTGCTTCGATGCGCAAATTGCTTTCTTCAAGCTTGGCGATTCTTCCCTCGATCTTGGTGAATCTCTCCTTGGTTTCATACCGAAAGCTCAGCAGGCTATTGGAAAGAGCCTCGAATCTTTTTTCAGATTTTTCTGACTCTTCATCAACTTTGTTGCGAAGGGCAACGACGTTTTCTCCAACAGCCTTAAACTGGCTTCGCATTTCTTCGATAAGAACGGCATTGTACCGCTGGATATCGTCTGTCGGAAGAGGTTTTGGAGATTTCTTTTCTTTCATGAAAGGAATCTTACATCCTGAGTCAAATCGAGTCAATTGGAATAATGGATCAGCAGATGTCGTGACCCCATTGCCAAAACGAACTCCCTCCGCCATGAAAGAATATAGCGGAGAGGATAAAGATGTTGCAGCGTTTCATGAGCGCTATAAGACTGAAGCTGGGTCTATTGGGGGAGAGCAGCTGGAGAGAATTCGTACAAATGTGATTCGTGCCTGGGGAGACCTTTCTCGAGAAGGCCTTAAAGCCCTGAGGGAATTGGGGCTTACGCGGGATGGGGTCATTGAGCAATTTCGGAGAATAGATAATAGAACTGAGATAAAAATTGGGAAAGCGAACTATGCCGTGAACATTCACTGGCGGGAGGGCCCTTATGAATTAAAGGGAGTCAAAC
>JACPWU010000038.1 GCA_016196885.1 Chlamydiota bacterium
GAAAGTGGATGATAGATGTTGGATTCCTTTCTCTCGTTCAAGCTTGTGTAGTCGCCCGATTCATCGGGCAGCCCCATAAATGGGGCGACTACAAAATAAGGGAGGCGAGGTAGGGCGGGGCTTTCATTGCACACGATGACCCCCAAAAGGGTCATTGAAATTACATAAGAGGGGAGAAAATCCCTCCCCTTGGGGACAAGGGGCATTTCTCTCCCCGTAGTTACCCCAGGGGGCTATTTCGTTGAGGGGAGTTGGAGGGGTTAAAAGGAGATGATGAAGATATCGGATCTTGGTGAATTTTCATTGATTGATCGAATTCGAAGGAAGGCCTTTCGGTCTGGGGATGTGCTTGTGGGGATTGGGGATGATGCCGCGGTTTTAAAAGTGCGTGGACAATCCAAAAGGTTGCTCTGGACTGTGGATCATGTAGTGGAGGGCATTCATTTTGAGAAAGGCGAGGATTGGAAGCGGGTAGGAAGAAAGGCATTGGCCCGGTCTTTGAGCGACATTGCGGCCATGGGGGGTGTCCCCAAGCATGCCTTGGTCTCTTTGGGATTGCCTCGCGGGATGGCCGTTAAAAAAATAGATCTTTTTTATGAGGGGTTTTTGAAATTGGCTCGAGAATTTAAGGTGAGTTTGGTGGGAGGAGATGTGACGCACAGTCCAAAGGATTTTTTTTCTTCTGTCGCGGTTCTAGGGGAGGTGAGTCGTGATCGTTGTATTTTGAGAAAAGGTGCGAGGCGAAGGGACGCCCTCTTTGTCACTGGATCTTTGGGCGGGTCACTGCTTGGAAAACATTTGCGCTTTCGTCCTCGCTTGCGGGAGGGGGCTTGGCTGGCCTGCGAAGGGATTGCGGCAGCCATGATTGATGTGAGCGATGGTTTTCTTTCGGATCTGGGGCATATTTTGGAAGAAAGTCATGTCGGGGCTTCTTTGGATTTAAGAAAAATTCCTATTTCACAGGCGGCTCGAATCATGGCTGGGCGAGATGGTAAAACCCCTTTGAGGCATGCCCTGGAGGATGGGGAGGATTATGAACTTTTGTTTTCTTCCCGAGAGAAAGATTTTTCTTGGATGAAGGCATTTAAGAAAAAATTTGGAATTCCTGTGACCTGTGTGGGACATGTGATCCATCAACCTCTTAAAATTTTTGCCCATGATGAAAAAAATAACACCTTCGAAATCAAAGCCAAAGGCTTTCGTCATTTCTAAAGAAACTCAAGTTCTCGCGAGTTTAAGTCCTCAGGAAACTTACGCTTGGGGCGTGATTTGTGGGAAGGCCTTCCCTCAGGGGGTGATGGCCCTCTTTGGGGATTTGGGGGCTGGAAAGACGGTGTTTGCAAAGGGGGTGGCGCATGCCTTGGGAGTGGCAGATGCCAGAAAAGAGGTGCTGAGCCCCAGCTTTACGATCGTTCGAGAACATGAGGGGGATGTTCCTTTTTTGCATGTGGATCTCTATCGGGTTTCTTCTCGTGAAGAATTGGAAGAGCTTCATTTGAGAGAATATTTTGAGCGGGGAGGAGTGGCCTTGATTGAATGGCCAGAAAAGGCATTGGAGTTTTTGCCTTCTGAGAGGCTGGAAATTTATTTTGAGATTTTGGGTCCGAAAAAAAGGAGAATTTCTGTGAAGAGACGGATGAAGGCCTCATGAAAGTGCTTGGGATCGAGACTTCAACGCGTGTGGGCTCCCTCGCCTTGGTAGAAGGGGGTCGCGTCCTGGGTGAAAAGGTCATCAGCGAAAATTTGCGTCACGCGGGTGCTTTTGAGGAAGTGCTAGCGGATCTTTTTCGAGAGACGGGGGTTCAGAAAAAAGCTTTAGATGCCATTGCGGTGGGATTGGGTCCGGGCTCGTTCACAGGGATTCGCATTGGACTGGCGATAGGAAAGGCGCTTGGCTTTGCTCTTCAAAAACCCCTGTGGGGGGTAGGGACATTGGATGTTTTAGCGCATCAGGTTTCTTCCCCTTTTCTTAAATTTTCTCCCTTGATTTTGGGTGAGGCCCGAGAAGTTTATGGATGCCTTTTTGTGAAGGTGGGAAACGTGCTTAAGAAGGAAGTCCCAGAATTTGTCACCCCCATTGAAAATTTAAAAAATCATATTTCTGGAGACGTTTTTTATTTTGGACCCGCGCTGGAGCGGGACGGATCTTTTTTGGAAAATATTTTTGGAGCTCAGTTTGTGGACAAAAAAATTCTTTTTCCGAGTGCTTCGAGAGTGGCCCTCTTGGCACAGGATTCACAGTGGAGAGTGGAAGGTCCTTCTATGAATCCTCTTTACCTCAAACGCCCGTTCATAAAACAGTCGACACAGATGATTGGGAATTAAAAAATGCCTTTGAAAACGCTGATCCAAAAGAAAGAAAAAGTTTGGCTTGAGATTGATGGTAAGATGATTGGCTACAATGTGTCCTGGATTCGGCAGTGGGTGGGTTCTCAGGTATCTCTTTTAGGCGTTGTGAAGGCCGATGCCTATGGTTTGGGCGTTCTTGAAATCTCAAAGGTTCTTCTGGAAAATGGGGCGCATCCATTAGGTGTGACGAATGTCCAAGAGGGGATTTACGTAAAGAAGCATTTCCCTCAAGCCTCTGTGGTGATTTTGGGGCCGAGCTTTCTGGATCATGTGGAGGAGATTTTAGAATGGGATTTGGTTCCCATGGCTTCCTCTTTGGAGTTCTTAAAAAGACTGAATGAAGTGGCTTTGGTCCAGGGTAAATCGGCCAAGGTGCATCTGATGATGGATACGGGAATGGGCCGAATTGGGCTTTGGTATGAGAAGGGGGAAGAGTTTTTTAAGGCGTTAACGGCTTTTAAGGCGATTACCATTGAAGGGGTGGCCAGCCATTTTGCTTCTTCGGATGAGGAAAATTTAGACTTTTCGAAGTTGCAGCTCAAGCGTTTCCAAGAATTTCTTTTTCAACTCAAGGTGATGGGTTTTGAAGTAGGGCTACGGCACATGGCGAACAGTGCGGCCCTTTTGAGGATGCCGGATTCTTTTCTCAATATGGTACGCCCCGGAATTTTATTATATGGTATTTACCCCAGTTCTTTTTGTCCGAGAAAGGAACTGAAGACGGCTCTTTCATGGAAAACGAGAATAGCCTTCATTAAGGAAGTAGAGAGGGGCCGTACGGTCAGTTATGGAAGCACGTTTGTGGCTTCTTCCAAAACCAAAATTGCGACTTTGCCCGTGGGTTATTGCCATGGCTATGATCGGCAGCTTTCGAATCAGGGAGAGGTTTTGATTGATGGAAGACGGTGTCGTGTCGTTGGCCGCGTCACCATGGATCAGATCATGGTGGACTTGGGATTCCATTCTCCAGCCAAAGTGGGGGATGAGGCCGTTTTGGTAGGAAAACAAGGGGATGAGGAAGTGACGTTTGAAGAACTGGCTGAGAGAGCCCAGACCATTCCCCATGAATTGTTATCACGGTTGAAAGTGCAAAAATATTATCATTAGAAAGAAATTATTTTATGAAAAAAATTATTTCTACTGCTCATGCCCCCATTCCAGTCGGACCTTATTCTCAAGGAATACAGACGAATTCGCTTTTGTTTGTCTCTGGCCAAATTCCAATGGATCCTGTTTCAGGCAAGATGGTTTTGGGGTCTATTCAAGATCAGGTGGAGAGGGTATTGGAAAATGTGAAGGCGATTGTAGAAGCAGCAGGTGGAAATTTATCAAATGTCGTGAAGACCACGATTTTTCTAAAGGATTTGAAAAATTTTGAAGCTGTTAATCAGGTGTATTCAGAATATTTTGGGGAATCAAAACCGGCTCGAAGTACAGTAGAGGTGAGTCAACTTCCCAAGGGGGCTGAAATGGAGATAGAGGCGATAGCGGTTTTGGAAAAACAATAAAAACAGCTGTGAGTGGTGAGGGGTGAGTCGTGAGTAAAAAAATAATACTTTTAAAACTCACCCCTCACCGCTCACCTTTCACCCCTCACGACTATAAGGATTGAATTCCCTTGACGGTTCTTTAAGTTTTGTGTTAGTTTTCGCCCTTCGGGAGGGGTGAGCTGTGGAAAAGGCAGGAGACATCGAGTTTAAATGTGTTCAAGAAGAGTGCGATGGCCTCGTTCAATTTTCAATCTTGAATGTGAACCAGCATATTTCTGTCCAATGTCCTTCTTGTCACAAAGATTATACCTTCAATAAAGATTTTTCAGATAAAATCAAAAAGTTTGTGGATTTGATTTTGGCCGTTCGTGCCTCTGAAGATATTTTGGGCAACACCTATGTGGCCATTGATGTGGACAATCATTCTGTGCGGGTTCCGTATCGCCTGCTTTTAACGAGGCTCAACACGCTTTTGACGCTTCAGATCGGGACTCAGGAGATCATTTTTAAATTTCGCGTGGAACCTTTACAGACCCAGGCTTGACGCGTGAACGATCCCATTCGGATTTTGCCAGATCTTCAATTCACCGTTCTTTGCGATGATGTGCGTCGTGAGCACAATGGTAAACTCATTCTCCTGGGGCTTTTTGAAACAGTGGGGGCGAGCCGTTTCCCCATCATTCATCCGACCCTTTTTGTGGTCAACCGCTGGTGCAATGGAGTGGGGGAATACCGTCAGAACACCGTGATTCGTCAGCCGGATAATTCCGTTTTAGCGGAGGATGCGCTCACCGCTATTAAATTGGACGACCTCAAGGCCAAGCACACGGTGATCGCCCGTTTCAACAATCTGCGTTTTTCCAATCCTGGTGAATATGCGGTAGAAATAAGATTGGATGGAGAATTGAAGATTCGTTATCCCATGGTGTTGACTTCGTCTGCCAAATGATCAAAAAAGGCGTGAGTTATTTTTCCAATCGCTATCTGTCTCATTTCAAAGAAGATCTAGTCGAAATTCAGTCTTTCCCTTTTCATTATATTCTTCATACCTTCAGCGAAAATGATTTGGCTTATTATCGGGGAACTTTGCAAAAGATGATTGCGCTTTCCAAGGAGGCGGGGCTCCAGGTGTATGTGGATCCTTGGGGGGTGGGAGGGGTTTTTGGCGGCGAGGCCTTTTCGAGGTTTGTAGCACAGCATCCTGAAGAATGTCAGGTGCTCTCTTCGGGACGTAGGCTCGCGGCGGCATGTCCGGCTCGCCCTCGCTTTTTAGATTTTATGAAGGGGTGGCTGGAAGCAGTTTCTCAATTAAAATCCGATGTTGTTTTTTGGGATGAGCCCCATTTTTATTTTGAAAATAACTTGACCTCAAGAAACTCAAGTGAAGATTGGGCCTGCTGTTGTGATTTTTGTCGACATGAATTTAAAAAGCAGTGGGGCCATGAAATGGGTCCCGAGCTAACCGCAGAGATTCTTACATTTCGGGAGGAGTGTCTCATTTCATTTTTGAGGAGTCTTTGCAGTCGAGCCCATCAATTGGGTTTTAAAAATGCGGTTTGTCTGGTTCCCAAATTCGAAAAAATTTTAGGAATAGAGCATTGGGAGAAAGTAGCTTCTTTACCAGAAGTAGACATTTTGAGCGCTGATCCTTATGCCATCCTTTTGAATGTCCAGGTGCGAGATTTTGTGAGAGAAATCACTCAACGTGTGACAGGCTTGGCGCAAAAATTTGGAAAAGAATCCGAGATTTGGGTCCAGGCCTTTCGAATCCCGAAAGGCCGCGAAGAAGAGGTGACGTGGGCCATTCAAGAAGCCTCTTCCGGGAAGCCCTCTCGTTTGGCGGTGTGGTCTCATCGGGGGACGGAGGCGATGTCTGAGCTTTCATGCGATCGTCCAGAGCTGGTTTGGGAAAAGGTGAGAGAAGGATTTCATGGTCGCTAGATTCACTTTTTGGAAAGGTGATTTTCTAAGAAAGGCTTGGGCCTTGGAATGGTCTCTTCGCCTTTGGGGTGGGAAAAGGGTTTTAAGCGATTATTTTCTTTCTCGTTCCCTCTCGGTCGGCGTTCCTTTGTCCGATGCCATGGATGTTTTTAGAGAAATCAGGTCCATGGAGGATTGGGTGAGGCTTTGGTATGGATTGGGCTTGAGGCGGGAAAGGTTGGCCTTGGAGGCAGAGCGTGAGGAAAGGATGATGAGCGCTGCCTCCTTTTGGATGATGGCACGGGCCGCTTTTCAGATGGCGCAATTTCCTTTTTATGGTTATCCGGATTTGAAAGACAGAATTTACCGCCGATGTGCTGCTGCTTATCGAAAGGCGGTTCCGTATCTTGTCCCTCCTCCTCATGTGATAGAGATTCCATTTCGATCCTTTCAATTGCCAGGCTATTTGAGATTTCCTGTGAAAGATCCACAAGACCTTTGCGTGGTCATTTTAGGAGGGATTGACGGTGTCAAAGAAGAGATGCATTACTATGCAGATTATTTTGTCGCTCGAGGATTTCCCACGCTCTACTTCGATGCGCCGGGTCTGGGGGAATCCTGGCGGCAGGTGAAGATGACCCCGGATTATGAAGAATTAGGGAAGGCCATTTATCGTTTTTTATCGAATTACAACGGCACCCCTTTTTCAAAAATCGGGCTTTTCGGAATCAGTTTGGGGGCAAACATGGCTGTACATATGGCAGCCAGTGCTATACCCTTTCAGGGTTGCGTGGTGGTTTCTCCTCCTTTTCATCCCAAGGATTATTTTAGGCATCTGTTTTTTCTCATTCAAAAGGCGGCTTATCATGTGATTGGAGGAAAAGGCCCTCTCCATGAATTTATGGAGAAGATTTCGCTTGAGAAAGTGGCGCCTCGTGTGAAATGCCCCATGCTGATTGTCGGAGGTGAGCGAGACACGATTTTGCCGGGAGAAGAAGCGCTTCTTCTATATGAGAAGGTTACAGCCCCAAAGCGGCTTTTATTTTATGAAGATGGGACCCATGGCTGCCCTGAACATACGGTCGAGACGCTTTGGGAGGCGGAGAAGTTTTTTGAAAAGTTGGCATCGGGTCTTGAGCCCATTGGAAAAATGTGAAACCTCCTTTCATTCTCTCGATTGACCAAGGCACTTCCAGCTCTCGGGCGATGGTGTTTGATGCTCGGGGTCCATGCGTCGCTGCGGCATCACGGCCATTGAAGGTGCGTTATCCCCATCCCGGCTGGGTAGAGCAGAATCCAGGGGAAATTTGGAAAACCGTTTATTTATCCGTCCAAGAAGTTTTAGAGAAGATCGATAAGAAGGGTCAAGTGGTTGCAATCGGCATCACCAATCAAAGGGAGACTGCTCTTCTTTGGGATGCAAAAACCGGCCGCTCGGTGGGTCCTGCCATTGTTTGGCAATGCCGCCGGACGGCGGATCTTTGTGAAAAATGGAAAAGGATTTACGGAGAAAAATTTTTTCACGGGAAAACAGGACTGGTCGTAGATCCCTATTTTTCAGCTTCCAAAATCGTTTGGATGTTTCATCAAAATCAGGATCTTCGGCACAGGGCTGCAAGGGGAGAGATTCTTTTTGGCACGGTGGACAGTTGGATATTATGGAAATTGACGGGGGGGCATGTTCATGCGACGGACCAGACCAATGCCTCGCGAACGCTTCTTCTCAATCTTCAGAAAGCCTCATGGGACCCCGAAATTTTGGACGCCCTCAAAATTCCTTTGAACATGTTGCCTCACGTGAAGGAGTCTATCAGCCATTTTGGCAAGACCACTCGCTTAGGAGTGCTTCCCTCTGGGATTCCTATTACAGGGATTGCGGGGGATCAGCAGGCGGCTCTTTTTGGCCAGGCCTGCTTCAAGTCGGGCATGGTCAAAAACACGTATGGCACAGGCTGCTTTATGTTGTGGGCCTTGGGAGAAAAAAGGATTTTGTCTCGACACGGACTTTTGACGACGCGGGCCTGTTTTGGAAAGAGTCAAATGGGTTATGCCTTGGAGGGAAGTGTTTTCGTCGCAGGCTCGGCGATTCAATGGCTGCGGGATGAAATGAATTTTATCCATCGCTCTTCGGACTGCGAAAAATGGGCGCTTGGCCTCAAAGACAATGGAGGTGTTTATCTTGTGCCTGCCTTTACGGGATTGGGCTCTCCTTATTGGGATCCTCATGCCCGAGGGGCCATTTTTGGTTTGACACGGGGAACGAGGAAGGCCCATCTCGTTCGGGCGGCTTTGGAAGCGATTGCTTATCAAACAAGGGATGTTCTAGAGGCCCTTGAAAAGGAGGTTAAGTGTCCCATTCGAGAATTGCGGGTGGATGGCGGAGCGTGCAAAAATAATTTTCTGATGCAGTTTCAGTCAGACATTTTAAATTGTGAAGTCAATCGTCCTGACCAAATTGAGACTACGGCTCAAGGGGTGGCATGGATGGCTGGGTTGGGCGTGGGCTTGTGGAAAAACACAGATGAGGTAGCCCGTCTGAGAAAAACGGATGTAAAATTTTCACCCATGATGAAAAGTGCTGAAAGAAAAAAACTTTATCGTGGATGGAAAATGGCGGTATCAAAGGTTATGACCCATACAAACCCGTTATAAATTGCGTGTCATCTCGAGGAGTGCCTTTGCGGGCGAGAGATCTTTCTTGTAGCGTTAAAAACAAGATTTCTCTTTGCTGTTGCTCATCGAAATGACAATGTGATGTGAAAAACAGCGTTTGCTAATAACAGTTTAGCACCCATTCTCCCTCAAGGGAACCGAGGCGGTTTTTGATGGGGCGTTGAAGTCGTTCGCGAGCATGGTACCTCGACGAATAGTCGAGGTGAGCGAACGACTTCGCCGAGCTCGTCCCGATCGCTGGTCGGGGCGAGCGTCCCCATCAAAAATTGCCTCGGTTCCCGTAGCTAAACTATTACGTTTTCTATAGGAATCAAAGAATGCTACCACGTTCGTTTCATAAAAATCGCTTTCTTATTTTTGGCCACCGCGGCTCTCCTCTTCGTGTTTGTGAGAACAGCCTCGAAAGTTTTGAAAAAGCCTTTGAAGAGGGTGCAGACGGCGTGGAATGTGATGTTCGGTTAACGAGCGATAAAAAGGTTTTTGTCTTTCACGATGAGAAAATCGAGCGGCTGACAAAGGCAAAAGGGTTTTTCAAAAATCATTCTTCTCAAAATATTCGAAGGCTTTTTTTGAAAGGTCCCAAACCTCTTCGCATTCCAACTTTGGAGGTCGTGTTAAAAAAAATGGGAAAGAAAGGGCTTTTTTACATTGAGTTGAAAGAAGGAACCCTGCCTCAGAAATCATGGCCTTTGCTTGCATGGAACACAATGAAAATTGTTCAAAAATATAATTTTTTGAATCGTTCGATGCTGGTTTCTTTTAATCACAAGCTCATTCGATGGATCAAAGAAAAAGACACTCGATTTTTAACAGGTCTTAATTTTTCAACGGCCGGTGAGCTTCGACAAGCTCGTAAGACAGGCTTTCAATACCTTGATTGTCTGTGTCCGAGTATTTCGTGTTTAACCCTTTCCTTGATGAAAGAGGCCCGTGCGCATTCTCTGGATGTGATTGTCTGGGGAGTCAATGATGAAAAGGATTTTAGGAAGGCTGTAAAATTAAATGTGAGGGGCGTTGTTTCGGATGATCCCATGAGAATGGTGGAATACCTAGCCCGCTTTTCTCATCAGATTTCGTCGCGAGAGCGCCAAGTCTGACGACGCAGACGAGTCGGAATTGGCGCTCGCAGAAGAAATGTGATGAGAAATGCGGGCTAGCCTTCTTTTAAAACATCCTCGGGGCCGTATACAGCGCAAAGATATTTAAAATTGCATGAGTGAAGAAAGCTGTTTCCAGTCCGTAGCGGTTCATGAGATGTCCGAGGGCGAGTCCAATCAAAAATGTTTGTGTAAATTTAATTTCCCAGGCGGATAAAATTCCCAAATGGGCCGTGGCAAAGATGAGAGAACTTCCAATGATAGCCATCCAGACTCCTCCCTTTTTCTTTCTCAAGAGGTAAGCCAAAAAGGTTTGAAGAAAAAGTCTAAAAATACTTTCTTCGTAAAAGGCGACCAGAATAAAAAAAAGGGCTGAACTGACAGGGATGACTTGAGCGCCCGAATGATTTTCCAACAGTTTGGCCTCTAGTGGAGGGAAGAGCTTAAAGAGGATGTAAGTGAAAGAGCAAATGAGGAGAGAATAGAGAAGAATGATTTTCAGACGGGACAAAAGGTTTTGGATTTTCAGACGATGCCTGGCCCGACTCAAAGAAAGGATGACGGGAAGGCTGGGTCTTTTTAATTTCCGGCACAACATCATCCCCGTCGTGATAGCCAGGGACAGGGTCACGAAATGAAACAGGGCAATCAGCCAATTCTGGGTCCAAAGGCTTCGAAGAATGAGAACCCCGAGTTCGAGAAGAACAAAGAGAGATGCCGTATTCTTACCGAAATTCCAATAAATTAGGCCGGCTCTTTTGCCTTTCAAGTAAAAAAAAGCGCTCCCTAAAATCAGGAGGGTGAGCGAGATTTGTAAAAGAGTCGCAAACATGTTCCGATGTTTAACTTTTCACAAAGTATTCATCAAAGAACTGCAAATGTCCACAAGATTTGCATTCGAGGACTTTCATGTGGAAGGTTTTGGCTTTGCTGAGGCGTTTTTCCTTTTCTCCAGAGAGGGAAGTGACTTCCTTGATCATTTGGTGCTCCCCGCAATTGGAACAGGTAAATGTTTGTGCCATGTTAGGTTTGGACCTTGAGGATGCCATATTTAGGTTCCGCTTTTATAGATTCAGTGTCAAAAAACGAAGACCAGCCGCAATGATCGCAGCAGAGGCAAACCCATTCCGAGGCCGTTAGCCCCAGGAGATGGCGCCAATCTTTTTTTCGGATGGTGACGGACTTGGCAAATCCCTTCTTGCCGTAGCACTCAGGACAGGTGAAATGATCGGCCATATCCATGAATTTCTCATACACGGGTTCATCCAAGGGCAGAGGATCTAATTCATCGAGTCCCCACCGCCGATTTAAATTATAGAAAGAAGTGAGGCCGCAGTGGGTGCAACTGGCCTTGATAAATTTATGAGGTTTTTCTCGAGACAATTGGGAATATTCTTTTCCAGAAACAGAGACAATATCGGTGGCTAAATCTTGGAAACCACATTGCGGACATTGAAAGTTTTTGCTCAAATGCTCACAGATATTCTCAATCTGGGGCCGCTTTTCCTCAAGAAATTTCTCAATTTTGTGAAGGGGTATGATATTTTGTTCCCGATAACTAAAGTAATCTCGGTAAATGGCTTCCATCACAAAATAAAGAAGTAGAATGAGAGTGAGTACCATGATTTCCATAAAAGCCGCCTCGGCTGCTGAAAAAGGTCACTTTCTACGTTGCGTGCTGCGCTTCCTTGTCGACGTACCATTCAAATGTATAACTCCTCGGTCGCTTGCACGCGCCTTGAAAATGGCTCTTTTTGATCAGCCGCCTGCTTTCAAGGTACCACATAAAAGGGGGGAGCGCAATTTTAGGACGCAATATGATAAAACATAACTCATTTGGAGAAGGAAGCTTACGTAGAATTTTAGGGGGGGTTATCTTGACAGTGGGCTGGATTCTTTCTCCCCTCACCTGGTGGAATGACTGGCTGGTCAATTTGCCCTTGTCCTGGCTTTTGGCGAACTTTTCCACCTCCCCTCAGAATCGTCACGTCTTTGGAATGTGGTTTGTTTTCTTTTATTGGCTGAGCAATTTGCTCGGTTTTCTTTTGATGTATGTGGGTTGGCGATTTTTCTCACTTCAAAAAAGGGTCACAAAAAAAGAGGTGGTCACTTCCTTTTTTGTTTCAGCAGGGGTCACAATTGTGATACTTTTCTTAATAAGAATAGGGTGGATTAAACCGATTTTGTAGGACTGTGAGTCTTTCAATGTCTTGCGATCTCTTTGATGTGATCATCGTAGGTGCAGGGCCTGCAGGCATTGCGGCTGCGATGGTGAGTGCTCGAGCAGGTCTTTCGACGGTGCTTTTAGAAAGGGGCAATTACCCCGGTTCCAAAAATCTTTTCGGCGGCATTCTTTTCACCCCTGAACTGGAAAAGCTCGTTCCTTCTTTTCTCGAGAAAGCCCCCTTAGAGCGTCACATGAGCCGTCGCCGATTTTCTTTTTTGACGACCGATGGAGAATTGGCGCTCGATCTTTGGTCCAACCGTTTTAATCAACCTCCCTTTAACCATTCCTTCACAGTGATGCGATCTAAGTTTGATCGTTGGTTTGCGACCCAGGCTGAAGAAGCGGGCGTTCAGCTTCTCACGGGGGTGGTCGTGGACGATCTTGTTTGGAAAGATGAAAAGGTGGTAGGCATCAAGGCCCGGGGAGAGAAGGAAGGACAATTTGATGAATTGTACGCCTCTCTTGTGATTTGTGCGGAAGGGGCCAATTCTCTCTTGGCTGAAAAATCAGGTTTGAGGTCCGGAAAAAGCAAAATGACACCTCAAAATCGGACGGTGGCGGTCAAGGAAGTCCTTCGATTGACGAAGGAAAAAATTCAGGACCGATTTAATGTGCGTGAAAAAGAAGGGGTTTCCGTGGTGTATCTGGGGGAGGTAGTCAAGGGAGCTTTGGGAACGGGTTTTCTCTACACGTATGAAGATTCCATTTCGGTCGGATTGGGTTGTGAAATGAAGGATCTCATTGACCGAAAAATGGCCCCCTATGATCTTTTGGATCACATGAAATCACATCCGGTCATTGCACCTCTCATCGAAGGTGGGGAGGTGATTGAATATTCCACGCACATGATTCCGGAAGACAGCTTCAGAAATTTGCCTGAGCTTGCGACGCACGGCCTCATGTTGGTGGGAGACTCGGCGGGTTTAATCAATAACTCTATTTTTCAAGAAGGGACGAACATGGCGATAGCCTCGGGCCTTTTCGCGGGGGAGACCGCGGTCGAAGCCAAGCAGAAAAAAGATTTTTCTCTTTCAACGTTGTCGCGGTATCGAGAAAAGTTAGAGAATTCTTTTGTCTTAAAAGACATGCGCCATTATGGTGGTTTCCTGGACATGATGCGCGAGCATCGAGAATATTTGGGATTGTATCCAGAGTTGACTCTGGAGTTTTTGGTGAATTATTTCACGGTGGATGGACGGTCGAAAAAGGAAATAAAAAAAGAGACTTTTCGAAAATTGAGAAAAAAAATCAGCATTCCGAAGTTAATCATGGACATGATCCGGGCTCGAAAAATGATTTAACGCTGTGCCGAAAAGATGTGTTGATGTACCAATGTAATAAGGAATTTTATATCATTGAGGAGGTCATATGGCTAAAAAGATATCGCTAGAGGACCGCCTGTTTCTCGTTCAAAGGAATTTTGGCAAGAAAAGTCATATCACGATCGATCAAGAGGCGTTTCGAAAAGATCCCGTGAAGCCCATTCTTTTTATTTGCCCTGCTAGAGTTTTCCTTCTCAATGAATCTTCCGGGGAGTGTGTGATCAATCACGAAAATTGCCTCGAATGTGGGACCTGCCAAGTCGCAAGTCGCTATGTGAAGTGGACGAATCCCAGCAGCGGGTTTGGGGTGACTTATAAGTACAGTTAGAAGACAGAATTGAGAATTCAGAATTCAGAAGACAGAAGAAAACATACCTTACCTATTCTGTCTTCTGAATTCTGAATTCTCAATTCTGTCTTCTCAATTCTGAATTCTAGCTTCTGGCTCTGTCAACGCTATAACCCGCTTAAACCCTGCCAGTTGAATTTGATCCATGACCTCAATCGCCAGCCCATAGGCGGCCTTTTTATCGGCTTCCAAAGTGACCATGGGATCCTTCAAACGTGACTTTTCCATTTTAAGTTTTCCGGGAAGTTGAGTAAGAGCAATTTCATCATGGTTGAGAAAAATTTTTCCATCGGCCGTAATACTGAGCGTGATTTTCTCTTCTTCAATTTTTTGAGATTGATGGCCATGGGGAAGTTCAATTTGAACCGCCGGTTTTTCGACGAACGTGGTTGTGACCAGAAGGAAAATGATAATGGTAAACATCAAATCAATCAGAGAAGTGATTTGAATGCTCGGTTTTCCTTTAGCACGCGTTTGAAATTTCATAACCTATTCATGATAAATTTTCGCCAAGGTAATTCCTATGCAAGTTTCCATGTCCAGAACCATGTTTTCCACTTTTTTCGTGAAAAAAGTATGTGCGATCAGCGTTGGAATAGCGATCACGAGTCCTGCGATGGTGGTGACAAGCGCTTTTGAGATGCCTCCGGAGAATTCCTTCGCAAGGCCAATTCCCTTTGTGGAGATGACGGCGAAGACGTCAAACATGCCCAGTACGGTTCCGAGCAATCCCAAAAGGGGAGCCACGACTGCAATCATTTCAAGGACAAGAAAGCCGCTTTCCAGGTGGCGGGCCTCAATGCGGCCAGCCAATTCCACGGCCTTTTCATTTTCTTCTTTGGATAAATTTTTTTGGGAAAGTCCTAAGTCCGTCAGTCGTCCTGTGGGGTTGTTTTTGGAGAGGTCTCGGCTGGGCCGACGTCCGCCTGCCTTAAGGATCCTCTCGATTTCCTCAGGCGTTTTTGAATTTTCAACCAGGGTGATGAGGAAACTAGGCACGACATTATTTTTCCTCAAGGAAAAGGCCCTTTCCAAAATAACAGCGAGCGAAAGAATCGAACATCCCAAAAGCGGGATCATGGTCCAGCCTCCCGAGAGAAGAATTTCAATGAAATGATTTTGCGTCATGATTTTGTCCCTTTATTTTGTTCCCTTCGTGTAATTAAATTCAAGCCGGACCCATAATCCGTTGGTGCGAATGTATGAGAGTACTTCTGGAGGAAGTGCTGAAAAAGGTGCACATTTTTCAATGGCCACGATCGGGTATCGCAAAGAGAGTTCAGGTCCCTCATGTTCGATCACCTGTAACGATTCGATTTTGCCATCGGGCATGATTTTGAAAACGACAACGGTCTTTTTGATTTTATAGAAAGTCGTATTCGAAAATTCAGGAGAAGAAAAAATCTCTAAATTCCAGACGTGAGAGATTTTTTTGAATTCCTTTGAAATGTATTGAGCGACGACATGAGAGCGGCTGTTATAGGCCCATTCGGCCAAGATATCTGAGACCGTCTCAATGTTTTTTTGAGCGGGAGAAAAATCTTCGTCATGGCCTCGACTCGACATTTGAACGTTGTGAGAAGTTGATTTCTGAGACGTCTTTTTTTCTTTTTGCTTTTCTTTGAGAGAAGACTTCTTCAGTTTTTTTGTGATGTGTTTAGGAAGATCAGATTCCTCTTTCGGTTTTGTCACAGGGGCCGTCTCTTCTTTCTTAGGCTTTTGAAGAGGGTGGGGGAAGACCCGTGAAGCTGTGGATCGGGGCAAACTTCGGTATTCCGTGGTCCCGTGTTGATAAGGAAGTCCCTGGGGTAAAGTGGGTTTTGAAATGGGATTTTGAGAGGCGGTATTTTTTTCTGAAATCACAGGAGTGGGAAGATCACACTTTTTTTCGAGCATCGTTGGGGACGAAGGAATAAATTCCAGGGTGACCTTTTTTTCGGGTTGAACAAAAAGGGGTTGTTTGAACAAGGCGGTGGAAATTTCTGAACTTTCAACAAAGAAGACAACGCCAGCACTGTGGAGAAATACAGAAAGGAGACAGGCGATGGAAAGTCTTGAAAAATGGCCTCTCGATAGGATGATTTTCATGGACTTGATTTTAGAGAAAAATAGGTTTTTATTCAATTGAGAAACCTATTTCGAGCTTGGTGAGGTGTACAAAATTGGCATTTGTCTTGACGTCTTATCCTAGAAGACGTTAGAATTTTCGAAAGAGAGAGTATTGTTGGATATGAAATATCGGAAATCTGCTAGAAAAAAAGAAGTTAAAACACTCGAGAAGAATTTGCCCAAGGTAGAGAAGGCTTTAAGAAAGGGAATTTCTTTGGGGCTTGTGTATTTGGATGTCTCTAAATTTTGGTCTTTTGAAGAGCAGTATGGATGGGAATTTATAGACAAGCTTTTTTCAAGGGTGAGCGAAGTTCTCCTTCATTTGAAAGAGAAAGCCCCGCCTTTTTTGGATGTTTTGCCCACCTGCCGGATGTGGCGAGATGATTTTGTTGTTTTTTTTATTCCCGGACCTAAGCATCCTCTCAAGTGGACAGAAGGTCTTTTGACCCGAGTCGTCGAGGCGCTTCGTGAAGGACTGAAGGAGTTTCTTCCTAAAAATGAGCGTCTGGATCAAGGGGATCTTGAATTTTTTTCGGGTTGGGCGATGATTCATTCTGTCAAGGGGATTCCCGTTGGAACGTTGATCAGTCGGGCGATTCGCGAGGCTTTGGATTTTGCGGCCGAGCAGCGTTTTTCGAATGTATCACAACTGGCCTTGGAGTTGGACGAAATCATTAACGGGGGAAAGCTTTCCACTGTTTTTCAGCCGGTGGTCTGCCTAGATACCAAAACCGTTTTGGGGTATGAGGCCTTGGCCCGGGGTCCTGAAGGAAGCGCCTTTCGAAATCCGGAGGTGATTTTCAATGTCGCGGCTCAGGCTCGCTCTCTCATGAAGGTGGAACGTTTGGCCAAGATATCTGCCATGGAGGCGGCTCGTCAAATTCCTGAACGATATAAACTTTTTCTGAACATTGATTCTGAGCTCTTGATTCAGCCGAGGGAAATTTTTAAAATGTTGAAAGAGGTAGGCTGCTTTCCGGGGAGAGTCGTTTTTGAAATCACGGAGCGCAAGGCGGTCAAGGATTTCGAGCAGCTTCGGTCGGTGATTCAGATGATGAAAAAGGAAGGGTACGAATTTGCCATTGATGATGCGGGCAGTGGCTATGCCTCGATGGAATCCATTGCCATTTTGGATCCCCAATATATTAAAATAGATCAATCCATTATTCGTGGGATCGAGACCCATTCTGTGAAGCAAGATGTGGTGAAGGCCTTTGTCAATCTTTCTAGGATGCGTCATGCGATTTTGATTGCAGAAGGCGTGGAGGATGAAGGAGAATGTCGGATGTTGTCTTCTCTTGGGGTCGCATGTGCGCAGGGGTTTTTCTTCGCCCGCCCTGCCTTCCCTCCTCCCAAAGCGGACTCTTTACAATGTTGTTGAGAATCTTATGCTACCTTGGCTAGGGCTGGTCATTACGGTATTGATTTTTGCTGTGGGTGTACTCCTCTTCATTCCCTTTTGGAGAAAAGAAGCCCATTCCAGAGGGGCTTCGTTTGAAAAAACTTTAGAAAGTTTGCGTTCAGAAGTCCGTCTCAATTTGGATGGGAATACGCAGCTCATTCAACAACAGCTTCTGGGCATTTTAAAACAAGTGGGCGATCAACTTTATCAGGCGCGGCAGGATTTAGGAGGGAGGCTTGAAGGGACGGTTCGTGTGGTGGGGGAATTGCAAAATAAATTAGGAAAGCTCGAAGAGTCTAATCGCCAAGTTTATGAAGTGGGACGTGACATTGCCCGGCTTCAAGAGATTTTAAGGGCGCCCAAATTGAGAGGAGGTTTGGGTGAATTCTTTTTAGGGGACCTTTTAAGCCAGATCATTCCTCCCGAATATTTTTCTCTTCAATATGGTTTTCGCTCAGGGGTCAAAGTGGATGCGGTCATTCGCCTGGGCGGAAAACAGTTGGTTCCTGTAGATTCAAAATTTCCTTTGGAAAATTTCTTAAAGATTCTCAGTGCCTCGGGTGACTTAGATAAAAGGTCTTATCGCAGGCAATTTTTGACGGATGTAAAGAAACACATTGATGCCATTGCCTCCAAATACATTTTGCCAGATGAGGGGACTTTTGATTTTGCGCTCATGTATATCCCGGCGGAAAATGTTTATTATGAAACCATTATCAAAGATGAAGGCGATTCCGAGCATTCCCTCTTTCAATATGCCTTGGCGAAAAGGGTGGTTCCGGTCTCACCCAATAGTTTTTATGCGTACTTGCAGGTCATTTTGCTTGGGCTTAAGGGAATGAAAATCGAAGAAAGGGCCTTGGAAACCATTGGTCAATTGAGGCGGCTCTCGGATGAATTTTCAAAATTTAGAGAGGATTTTGATCGTGTAGGAGCCCATTTATCCAATGCAAAAGGCAGCTTCGAAAAGGCCGAGAAACGTCTCGGCAAATTCGGTGAGAGGCTTTCCGATGTGAGTGCGCTAGAACCTGAGAAGGCAAAGGCATTGGCGCAAGAAGTTGTTTAGTGAACTGACTTGTGATTGAAAAGTATATCCTTCAAAACGTGTTCAACTTCTCTCAATGTGCCCTTTCCTAAAGATCCCAACTTCCTTTTGATAAGGGAATGATGTAAAGAGTGTATTTTATCTACGATGATAGCGGATGGTTTTTTAAAACCAGAAGGGTGATAATCAGGATGTGAAGTATCTATTCTGATTAAGAAAGATCCCTCTCTTCTGATATTAGAGGTTACGAGGCAAAGGATCACATCCTTTTCTTGAAGGTTGTAGGATGTTGTGGAAAGTACCACGGCAGGGCGGACCTTTTGAGAGGTAAGATCGGTGTAAGGAAAAACAGTCAGAACAATATCTCCCTGAGAAAGATTCATACCGGATAGCCATCATCAAGAGTGTAAATATCTTCTTCCTTGTCGTGGAGGAAGGAATGCGAAGGATCATTTTTTGAAATCCATTCTAAGATTTCTTCGTCGGTTGTTTCAAAATCTTGATCTGTAAAATAGAAGAAGGTCTCATTGGGGATTGTTCCTAGCTCTTGATAGCTTGGCTTAGAAATTTCATTACTTCCCAGAACGAAGAAAAGGAGTGAATTTCCAGTCCGACTCTTATTCATAACATATCCCCTTTTAATAGGCTGAAAACTCTTTCTGCAACAGGTTTATTGTCTATGAGAACCTGAAATTTATACTTTCCGGGTTCTGGAAAAGAAACGTTCAGAAGTTCAAAAGCACACTCAAAGATAGCGTTGGAATCTTTTGACTCGAGTGAGCCTTGGACGTTTACCAGAGATTTCGTGTCTTTAAATTTTTTGCATTCTAAAATAATATTATATTTTCCATTGCAATTTGTTAAGGTGAAGTAAATATTCATTCTCCCGTGACAGACGGGAAAATCTTTTGCAAGAATCGAATTGAAAATTCCGATGAGACTTTTTTTATGAGTTCTCTTGTCATCTATAATGTCATCACAAGTGATTAAAGTTAGGGCTTTAGGTGTCTCCATTTTTAAGCGATATTCCTTTCTTCTTCTATTGAAGCATGAATGTCGGATGATAAGCAATAAGATGTGAAGTGTATGAATCTATCTATTTATGATGCAAAGAGTTAGCATTTTTAACTAAAACGCCACCTTGGGTGCCTGTCTTTCCTCAGACCCTGCCGTTTGAAAAAATTCTTCCGGCATGAATTTGAAGAGACCCGCGATGAGATGGATTGGAAAACTTTGGAGTTGAGTGTTGTAAGTCGTGACCGTGTCGTTGTAAAAACTTCTCACAGATCCTATTTTATTTTCAGTTGAGGCAAGTTCTCCCTGTAGGGCCATCATGTTTTGATTGGCTTTAAGATCGGGATAATTTTCCACAACTGCAAAGAGCGACTTCAGCGTGTCGGTCAGCATGTTGTTGGCCTGTGCTTGTGCCTGAGCGCCCTTTACCTGGGTTGCCATGTTTCTTGCCTGAACCACTTTTTCAAGTGTTTCTCTTTCGTGTTTGAGATAACCCTTGCAGGTTTCTACCAGATTGGGAATGAGATCATATCTTCTTTTAAGCTGGACATCTATTTGGGCCCAGGCGTTTTTAGCTTTGAGACGAAGGCTTACCAATTTGTTATAAGTGAAAATACACCCTAAAACGATAAAGGCAGCGACGCCTAAAATAATCCAGACAGTCATGGGATCTCCTGCGCTAAACTATTTCATTATACCAGTTTTGTGATACAGTTCTATGAATAAAGCGTATAGTATGAACTGTGATGTTGTATTTAAAAGTGTGTCCTTTTATTGATGCGGGTGGCCCGACTGGGGGTCCCCCGCTGATCGCCAGCAGGTCGAGACTTGAAAATTACTCTTCAAGAACCAAATCGAGACCGATGCCGTCAGCGGGGGTGAGGAGGGACAGGACCCGCCTCCTCTTAAAAGGGCACACTTTTAAATACACGATCTGAACTGTACGCTGAACGCTAATCGCTGTACGCTTTTTCATGGAGATTAGAAACATGAGTCAAAATTTAAAACATCGTAGCAGTGTCTTAACCGATGGTGTGGACCGCTCACCTGCTCGTGCCATGTTGAAGGGGATTGGCTTTACCGATGAGGATTTAAGCCGTCCCTTGATCGGCGTTGCCAATACCTGGATCGAAGTCATGCCCTGTAATTTTCATCTTCGGCGATTATCTGAAAAAGTGAAAGAGGGAATTCGTGCGGCCGGAGGAACGCCGATTGAATTTAATACCATTGCAGTTTCGGATGGAATTTCCATGGGAACGGAAGGGATGAAGGCCTCTTTGATCAGTCGCGAAGTTGTGGCGGATTCCATTGAACTTGTGGTGCGGGGTCATCTCTTCGATGGCGTGGTGGCTCTTTCAGGCTGTGACAAAACCATTCCAGGAACTGTGATGGCCTTGGCGCGGCTGGATTTACCTTCGGTGATGCTTTATGGAGGCTCGATCCTGCCGGGGCAATTTCAGGGGCATGATGTGACCATTCAAGATGTTTTTGAGGCTGTAGGGGCTTGCTCTGCCGGGAAAATGAATTTGGATCAATTGCGCGATTTGGAGAATCATGCCTGTCCTGGCGCGGGGGCCTGCGGGGGGCAGTTCACGGCCAATACCATGGCGATTGCGATGGAGATGTTGGGCATTTCTCCCATGGGGAGCGCAAGCGTTCCCGCGATGGATCCTAAAAAGGATGAGGTCGCTTTTCAAATGGGACAAGTTGTGATGAATGCCCTTAAAAATGATTTGCGGCCAAGCAAAATCATCACTCACAACGCGCTTGAAAATTCCATTGCCTCCATTGCCTTGACGGGGGGATCCACCAATGGGGTTTTGCATTTGCTCGCGATTGCGTATGAACTTGGCATTCCCTTGGCCATGGAGGATTTTGACCGCATCAGTTCTCGCACCCCGCTTCTGGGAGATTTAAAACCGGGCGGCCGCTTTGTTGCAACCGATCTTTACAAAGCAGGGGGCACCCGTTTGGTCGCTCAACGATTGAAGGATGCAAATCTACTTCACCGAAATGAAATGACGATTACTGGAAAGAAAATGGGAGAGGAGGCCTCTCTAGCTCAAGAAACTCCGGGCCAGGTAGTCCTGCGGCCGCTCTCAAAGCCTTTGAAACCTACCGGTGGTTTTGTGATTTTAAAAGGGAATCTTTCTCCGGAGGGATGTGTGGTGAAAGTTGCAGGCCATGAACGCATGTATCAAAAAGGGCCGGCGCGTGTGTTTGACAGTGAGGAGGCCGCTTTCGAGGCAGTTCGGGCCCGGAAAATTAAATCGGGAGATGTGGTGGTCATTCGCTATGAAGGTCCGAAGGGAGGGCCTGGCATGCGGGAAATGCTGGCGGTGACAGCGGCCCTCGTGGGAGAGGGCCTTGGAGAGAGTGTTTCACTTTTGACAGACGGTCGATTTTCAGGAGCGACGCATGGACTCATGGCAGGACATGTTTCTCCAGAGGCGGCTTGCGGCGGTCCGATTGCAGCTTTAAAGGATGAAGATCAAATTATTTTTGATATTAAAAATCGTCAATTAAATGTTGAACTTTCAGATGAAGAAATGCGTCTCCGGCTAGAAAGATGGACGCCTCCAAAGCCTCACTATCAAAAAGGTGTCATGGCCAAATATGCTAAAATGGTCTCTTCGGCGGCAAAGGGGGCGGTGACGGGGTAAAAAATCAAAATTCAAAAATCAAATATCAAAATGACATATTAAAATTCAAAATGTTCCAATATCCGAGCAGATGTAGAAATTTTAATTTTTGATTTGTCATTTTGATTTTTAAATTTTGATATTTTAAGGGAGGCAGGACTCCGGTGAAGAAGTCCCTTTTTTTTACTATTCTCTTTGTCCTTTTCATTTCCATTTCATCCCTTGCCTCCGTTGCCTATCGCATTGATGTGGAGGGTCCCATCAACGATGTTTTGGCTGATTTTGTTGTTCATTCCATTCAAGAAGCGCAAGATCATCAGGCCCCTTTTGTGATTTTGAGGCTCAGCACACCGGGTGGTTTTGATACCGCCATGCGAAAAATTATTTCAGAGATTCTCGGCAGTCGTATTCCTGTCATTGTGTATGTTGGCCCCGCGGGAGCCCGTGCTGCCTCTGCCGGTTTTTTTATTTTGCTGGCTGGCGATGTAGCTGTCATGGCCTCTGGAACCAACACCGGTTCGGCCCATCCCCTCTTGGCATTGGGTGGGATTTACCCGATCGAAAAGGGAAAGGGGATGAAAACGCTCTCGGAAAAAGTGATGAACGATGCCAGGGCCTATTTACGGGGGATTGCCGAAAAGCGCGGAAGAAATGTAGAATGGGCCGAAAAGGGAATCACGGAAAGCAAATCTTACACAGAGAAAGAGGCCCTGGAGGGAAAACTCATTGAGCTCGTCGTCAAAGACGAAAAGGAGTTGATGAAGGTTTTAAGAGGTCGTGAGGTGACCCGGTTTTCAAAAGAGAAAGTGACTTTACCTGTAGGTTCTGTCTCGCTCAAAGTTTGCGAAATGACTGGGCGGCAAAAAATTCTTTTGGCCATCAGTGATCCCAATCTGGCCCTTTTGCTGGGACTTGTCGGGCTTTTGCTGATTTATTTTGAATTCAGTAACCCCGGTCTGATTGCCCCGGCGGTGCTCGGGGCCCTTTGTCTTTTGGTCTCCATGATTGGCTTTTCGATTCTCCCCATCAACTTTGTGGGTGCCCTCTTGATGATTTTGGCGCTGGGCCTTTTCATTGCAGAAATTAAAGTCCAGGGCTTTGGCATTTTGGGGATAGGCGGTATTATTTCGCTTCTCGTCGGGGCCTTGATTTTGGTAGATGCACCCGAGAGCAATCTTGGAATCAGACCTGTGGTCGCTGTGGCAGTCGTTCTTTCCTTTGGTGCCATTCTGATGCTTTTGGTTCGATTGACCGTAAAAAGTTTACACAGGAAAGTCCAGACAGGTCTTGCTGGAATGATTGGGCTCACAGGCGTAGCCCACAGCGCCATTGGGTTGGAGGGCCAAGTCCATGTCCGGGGAGAATATTGGAATGCCATTTCTTCGAGCCCGATTCCTGAAGGAAAAAAAGTGCGCGTGGTGAAGGTGGAAAATCTGAAGGTGGTGGTGGAGGAAGTCAAAAACTAAAAAAAAGTTCAAAGGTTTAAAGGTTCAAAAGTTCAAAGGAAAAAGCTCCAAAGTGCATCAACCTTTGAACCTTTGAACTTTTGGACCTTTAAACCTTCGTAAAGGAGGAACTATGCTTGCCGCTTATCCATTTACTATTTTTATCGGTGTGATTATTTTTTATTTGATGAGCTCTCTTAAGATTTTAAATGAATACGAACGGGGCGTCATTTTTAGGCTAGGACGGGTGTTGGGAGAGGCGAAGGGGCCGGGCCTCATTTTTGTGTTTTGGCCCATTGATCGGATGGTGCGGGTTTCCTTAAGAACCATCACCTTTGACGTTCCTCCCCAGGATATTATTACGAAAGACAATGTCTCTGTGAAAGTAAATGCCGTTGCCTATTTCAGGGTGGTGAATCCGGTTCGGGCGATCATTGACGTTGAAAGTTTTCTATATGCGACTTCTCAGTTAGCCCAGACGACCTTGAGATCGGTGTTGGGAGAAGTAGAGTTGGACGATTTGCTCAGCAAAAGAGAAACGCTGAATGTAAAATTGCAAAATATTTTGGATACACATACGGACCCTTGGGGGATTAAGGTGTCTTTGGTTGAAGTGAAACAAGTAGATTTACCTCCCGAAATGGTTCGGGCTATTTCTAAGCAGGCTGAGGCTGAACGGGAAAAGCGGGCCAAAATTATTCATGCTGAAGGAGAATTTCAAGCGGCTGAAAAACTTTATCAAGCCTCTCGCGTGATTGCTCAAGAACCTGCTGCGATTCAGCTACGTTATTTACAGACTTTGACGGAGATTGGGGTTGAGAAAAATACCACCATTATTTTCCCACTGCCGATCAATATTCTGGAAAACTTTATTAAGAAAAATTCAAAAGTTTAAAGGTTCAAAGAATGAGCACCCATGAACCTTTGAACTTTTGAACCTTGGAACCTTTGAACTTTCATAAGGAGGTCTTATGGTCAGCGCCTATATTTTCATTGAAACCGATCATGGAAAGGCAAAGTCCGTTCGTGAAGACATTCAAAAATTCTCCTTTGTGAAGCGAGTCCATTTGGTGACAGGTCCTTATGATTTGGTCGCCTTTGTCGAAGCCCTCGATCTGGCTGCCCTGGGTGATTCTATCACTGTGAAGGTCCAGTCTATTCCTGGGGTGGTGAAGAGTCTTACCAATATTGTGGTGGAGTAGGCTATTCCAAGGTAGCGTCTCTAACTTTTCTTTAATGGACTTTGGAGAGGACGGCATTATTTTGCAAAACAAATTGAAATTTTTGCTATTGAAGAGAAGACAAGATGATTGGTCATAACCGTGATTACAAGGTATTTTTAAAGGGAGGTCTTCATGAAACTCACTTATGATCCTCGCTATAACATTGCCTATTTGCGTCTGCACGAGAAGACAGATTCGGTTGAGACGATTCATATCAGCGATGAATTGAATGTGGATATTGCCTCGGATGGGACTGTGTATGGGATTGAACTTTTGAATGCGAATCAGCAATTGTGTGCAGAAGATGCTGGGAAGCTGGTGTTTGTCAATGAGGCTTTGGGAAAGAGCAAGGAAATTTCATTTAAGTAAGAATTTCAAAGTTGGCATGCTAAGCTGAACGAAGAAGAGGAATAAGATCCCTCGCCCGCCTTTCCGAGCGAGAGCGAGGCTGGATCCCGCCGACGTTGCGTCGGGATCCTCGGGATGACTGATCCAGTATTTAAAAGTGTGTCCTTTGGAAAGGTGGCGGGTCCTGCCGCCCAACCACCCCATCAACGGCATCGGTCTCGATGAGGGATCGAGATGTATAGCTGATGCGAATGACTCGACCTGCTGGCGCTTGATGGGGACCCCGTTGGGCGTCACCCGCATGAATAAAGGACACACTTTTAAATACATTATCGGATGACTGTTGCGCAGTCATTTTCCTTGACTTTTATCTTTATTTTTACTATACCAAACTCGTGTAGGAGAGTATGCTAAAGAAAGGAGGTGAGCTCGAATGTTGGAGATCATCTTCTTAGGGTTGGCATGCATGAGTGCGCCTCTTTTTGCCAAGTATGCGGGTTTTGAGCACAAAAAGCTGGCCTTTGATATGGTGGGGCTTTCTGGGATGTTTTTCCTTCTAGGTTCGGCTTTTATGCTTGTGTCCTCGAAGCTTGAAATGTTCAGTGGGCTGGGTCATTACGGAATGCTTTTCAGCTATTTCGTCGGCCTTTTGGGCATGGTGATCGGGGCTCTCTTGGCAGGGTTAGATCTTCTGATGGAATTTTTCATGCATCCCGAAAAGTTGTTCCAACACGGATAAGCCGTGATGGAGGGTGAAAAGGGGTTAGGGGGAAAAAGGTCGGGGATTCTTATTGTTTAAACAACCCCTGAATTTTTGTGAGCGACAATTCCTGAAAACTTTTGAGCACCAGGTCTGACTCTTTTAATTGCGACTTCGAATACGTGTGGGCCAAGGCAAGCGATTTCATCTGGGCCTTGTGAGTTCCTCTCACCCCCGCAATAGAATCTTCGATGACCAAACACTCCTGAGGAAGGATTTTTTTGAAGCGGTTTAATTTCTTAAGGGCTAATAAATAACTTTCCGGATCGGGCTTGCTTTTTTTTGTGTCTTCGGCAGCAATAATCACTTTGAATTTTTTGAGAATCCCCGCCCTTTTCAAAATCCAGCCTATCTCACTTCCCAAAGCAGCCGAGGCAATGGCAAGCGGGTATTTTTTGGAGAGAATGTTCACCCATTTTTTCACGCCAGCAAAGAGCGTGAGGTGTTTTTCAATATAGGCCTCATAGGCATGCGCTTTCCTCTCTACCAGCTTTCTGATTTTTGACCTTGAAATCGGATGTCCCTCTTTGTTTAGAATTTTTTCAAAACAATTTTTATCATCAAAGGCCAAATAATGGCTGTAATACTCTTGGGCGCTTAACCGGATTCCTTCCTCTTTCAAAATTTTCTGAAACATTTTTAAGTGAATCGGTTCATCGTTCACAATGACGCCGTTGAAGTCGAAGATGATGGCTTTTAATGAAAAAAGTCGTGAGTCGTGAGTCGTGAGTCGTGAGTGTTGAGTTGTCATCGTGTGTTCTTAACCTTAGAACGTGTTGAGTAAATCTATCATTTGTCGGAGTCTCCCCCAACTGCCGCGAGTGTAATTGAAAAGAAGACGGGGGAGTCCAGCCAGGTCCGGTTCATTCGCTTCTTCTGGGGTCGGAGGTGATTTTGAAATTTTCCCTTCGACAAGAATGTCTGAAAATTTCTCATTGAGTTCATCAACCGCTTTATCTGAAACAGGAGACTGGAGACGGATAGCAAACTTTTCACCGACGAATCGAGAGGAGTGATAAATGCGATAAAATTGAACCAATTCCTTTACAGCCTTTTCAACGGAATCTGTCACTTTAAACAGGCTTAAATCTTCTGGAGAAATCAGTTTTTTGCCCAAAAGGTGTTTGTGAATATAAGCCTCCCAATCTTTCCAATAAGTGTTTCCAGGAGGAGCAACCATGACAATAGGACGGGGTGAGCATTTACCGGTTTGAACCAGGGTCAAGGCTTCATAACCTTCATCGTGGGTTCCAAATCCGCCCGGAAAAAGGACCACTGCATCGGATTCTTTGATAAAGATGAGTTTGCGGGTGAAAAAGTATTTATAATTGATCAGTTTAAGATCGTTTTCGATGATCATGTTTGCCTTTTGCTCGAAAGGCAGGCGAATGTTGACGCCAAAACTTTTGTCCCGGCCGGCCCCTTCGTGACCTGCTTTCATAATGCCACTGGCAGCGCCCGTGATGACCATCCAATTGGATTGGGCAATTTTTTTTGAAAATTCGATGGCCATTTGATAGTCCGGTTGATCTTCGGGCGTTCGGGCTGAACCAAAAATGGTGACTTTTTTCGTGCGGCGATAAGGAGAAAAAATCTTAAAAGAATAGCGAAGTTCTTTGAGCGCTGAGTTGATGATTTTTAAGTCACCCCTTTCTGTTTTGTCCTCGATTAACCTCAAGATCGAATTAAGCATGTCCTTGAGGAGCCCTGATTCATCCGAGGTTTGGGCCCATTCAATGAGATGAGCCAGATCCTCAGGCGTTGGACGGGGATTCTTACCGGGTATATTTCTCATGAGAAGACCTTAGCAGAAAAAGAATTTACATGTAAATTTTGTAATTCTAATTATAATCTCTATTCTTTAGTATATCATAGCATCGTGCACGGTTTTTCATAATTGTCATCACGAACAGAAGTGGTTTTCCCCTCCCCTTAAGATAAGGGGAGCTGGAGGGGTTATGAGTTTGATTTACATAACTCCCCCCTCCCCTCTTAACTTAAGAGGGGAGAAAAACGCCGTTTTCATAATCATGGTGTGAAGCCTTGAGGAGATTTTTTATGATTCATCCAACAGCGGTGGTAAGTGCGAAGGCTCAATTGGATTCTTCAGTGGAGGTTGGGCCTTATGCAGTGATTGAGGATCATGTCCGAATCGCAGCGGGTACAAAAGTATGGGCGCATGCCTATGTGACGGGTTATACCGAAATAGGTCGAGACAATCAAATCCACATGGGGGCGGTGATCGGACATTTTCCACAAGACTTAAAATTTGATGGGCGAACACGATCTTTTCTCAAAATGGGGGATCGCAATACCTTTCGAGAATATTCAACCATTCATCGGGGGACAGAGCCCGAAAGTTCTACCGTGATTGGGAACGACAATTATCTCATGGGAGGGGCGCATGTGGCGCATAATTGTGTGGTGGGCAGCCGTGTGATTATCTGTAACTATGCTGTTCTGGGGGGGTATGCCCATGTGGCCGATCAGGTGTTTATTTCTGCCAGTGTGATGATTCACCAGCATGTGCATGTGGGGCGCCTCGTCATATTTTCAGGCGGAGCTGGCGTTTCCAGAGATGTCCCGCCCTTTATGATGGCATGCGAGCGCAACGAAATCTGGTCGATGAATTGGGTCGGCATGCAACGCGCAGGATTTTCTCCAGAGACGATGCGGGAGATGAAGGGTGTCTACAAAATTTTTTATCGCTCAGGACTCAATGTCACCCACGCCCTAAGAAAAATTGAAGAAGAGAATTTTAAAAGCCCAGAGGTTGCAGAGTTTGTCGAGTTTATAAAAAATTCTCCCAATGGCGTTTTGCCGCATCGAGGGTAAAGTCCTATTTGTTTCGATAATGACTTAAGTATCGGTTAATGCTGTTGTGATCCCCTATCACATGACAAAAGAAGGTGTCTTTGTCTAATTTCATTGCAATTCTCAAACGGATGTCTGCTCGAATTTCATATTTGTCATGGTTGATTTTCTTGAATCCAAGGCCCTTAGGAAGGTCACCTTCCTTCAAGGCGGACATGAACTCTTTTAAGAGATCAGAAACTTTTTTTTGATCTTTTGGAAAAAGTTTCTTGAACTGTTTTTGAAAATGACTAGAAAGGGTGAGATGTTTCAAGTGAAAAGCTCACGGGTTAAGAAGGCTGTCAATGTCCTTTTTTGACTTTAATTTTTTCCACCCCTTTTTCTTTTCATCTTCATGCAGTCGGTCGAGTCCCTCCAATGCTTCTTGGGAGTAGCGGGGTTCCAGATCTACTGGAACGAGAACTAACGTATTCCCGCGTGCTTCAACTTTGACAATTTTCTCTTCTCCCATGTTTAGGCATTTCAAGAGATCTGACGGCAAATGAAGGTCGTTTCTGGCATTGATTCTAAGTGTTAGAGTCATAAAAACCCACCTCTGCCACCAATATACCGTATTGTATTTCTGACTTCAATTAAAAAGTGAACAAAATTCATATATGAAGATATGAACAATGGAGGCTCATCCAGGGGAAGGGTGTATCCATAAAAAAAGGAGAGGATTCCTCCTCTCCTTTCCCTATACAGAAGGTCTTAAAAATTAGCAGTCGAAGTAAGTGCCTACATCATCAAAGTCTGCCTCGTTGGTATCCGTATTTCCTTTGATCGCACTTCTCTTTAAAAACACCCTCAATTTCTTTCCAGAGGAATTCACTGAAGAGTTGATCGAGAGGGTTGCCCAGGTGGTTGAACTTCCCGATGTTCCAGAGGTTAGGTATTGAAGAATTTTGTTGTTGCTGTCCATGACATAGGCATAGAGATAGGGCTTTCCACTTTTTGCCGAACCATTCGTGTAGCGTGCCAGTGCCTGAATACTCAAGCTTGAACTTCCACTGGGAATCGCAAGGTCTTGATAGAGGTAGTTTCCACTGTTCTTCAATGCAAAGAAGGGATTGTCTCCTTCGTAGAGAACGGTCGCTCCATAGTTTTGCCAAGAAGAAGTTCCAGAGCTTGCATCGCCATTTAAGAGCGAATTGACACAATCTTCAAGCGTGACGGCGATTGCCTTCTCTGTTTGACGGTAACCGTCGTCCGCCTTTAAGTTTAAATTGATGGTGACAGGTAAATCATCGTTGGTGTAGCCACTGTTTTCTTCTGTGGGTGAAAGAACCAAGGTCGTATAGGTGACACCTGGAGAGCGGGTCGTGTTTGTGAAAGAGGCCCAGGTCGGTGCATTTGTGATCGTGACAGAGATGGTATCTTCGTCTTCTAGGTCTTCCACAGTGATTTGTTGGGAGAGGCTTCCCCCTAACTTGACTTCAAGGGTGCTGGGTGTTGATTCGTCAAATTGAGGAGCATGCCCAAAAAGTTTTGCGAGACCTTCGCTCACATGGCTCTGGGCCATGAACGTGTCTTGGAGAAAGGTCGAACGGTAATTTTCCATCATGAGTGCCATGGGTCCGAGTTCAATTCCCAAATGATTCACGCTAAAGGCCATGTTGATGTCAAAAGAGGAATAGGGCCCGTAAGGTCCAAAAATATTTTCGTACAGGGTGTCATAGAAATTTCTCAAAACTTGAAAGCCGGGGTTATTGGTGAGAACCCCGCCATCCTCCTCTTTAAAAAAGGGTAAGGTGCTAAGCGCGGCATAGGTAGCGCAGGCATCATTGTAGGTAGAACCCTCTTGGGGAGGAGCGCCGAAAAGACCTTCATAACTCCCGTCAGGTCTTTCGCAGGCGGCCAGGCCCCAACTACTTTCAGAGAAAAGTAAATCATATCCGCCACATTCTGTTTTTAAATCAATGCAATATTGGCGGTTGGCTTGGGTTGCAACTTTAGAATTTTCATGCCAGTCCACAGGATCGTAATCCAACCCCGCTAGATCGGGTCGATCAGAGCCAAGGCTCTTAAAATCAACCCAGGGACGGGCGAAGAAATAAGTGAAAAGAGAACCAAAATAAGAATTGTAAACGGAGTAACTTGTCCCAGAAGAAGAATTATACGTGAGATAAGAGGTGCGAGAAACGCGATAAAAATTCTCTAAATACTCTGCATTGTCGGGGTCCTGAGCCAGGGCCAAGATATTGATGAGAAAGAGCTCGTCCGTGGTACGATCCCATTTATAACTGTCAAACGTGTTGGTACTGGGGTGATAGGACATGTAAAACCATTTTTGGCCCGTGCCGTCATCCCGAAACCAGAAAGACCATTTCATATTATTGAAAATCGAGTCGGCCTCATCTTTTAAATCGGACCAATATTCTCCTACCTGAATAACACCGGCGAGTAAGAGGGCATTGTCCACAGAAGAGACTTCACTTCCGGAGTAAGCCGTGCTGTCCGCATTCAGAAAGTGGAATAAAAATCCAGAGGTCCCGTATTTCGCTGGATTGCTGGTCTGTAAACCTTGGATTCGAATGATCTCACTGAGAATGGATTGAGCCCTGGTTTTGGCTTGATCGGGAGTGACTGTGTTCCAATAGCTACTCGTTCCATATCGCTCTGCGAGCACTGCCAAGGTGCTCAGACCAAAGCCTGTTGCAGCAATGGAGGTGAAAGAAGAATTATTCATCGAATCTTTCACCATGCCGTAAGAGCCCAGCGTTTGCTGATAAAAATAAAGGGCCGCGTCAGCTTCTGTTTTATCCAGCAAGTCTACATCTGAAAGGGAAGGTCCGCTGGTCAGTGCAGGCGCTTGGACGCCCGTCTCGGGACAATCGGTCGAAAGGGCCACGTCCTTAAAGTAAAAACCCGCTTTTTCTTTTTGATCCGCAACGATCACCACTTCACTCAATTGAGTTCCTGAAAAAGTAAAGGGAATCGTCACGGTCGTATAACTGGAGGTGCTTCCAAAATCTTCAAGGTAAACCGCGGTCACTTGACCGTCGGGACTTTTAAATTCAAATTTGAGTTTTGAGGGGGCGTTGTAAGAAGAACTTTTCTTCACGGTGATTTTGACGGATTGAATGGAACTTGAAACGTTCATGTCACTCGTTAAAACAAATGAACTTCCGCCATAGCCGTCCGTGCAGGTGGAAGAGGTGGTGTCATAGGCGTAAAGATAGCTTCCGTCGGACTGGGTTTGAGGATACCCCGAAATCCAGCATCCCCAACTGTAGGGGCCATTGTACAGTTTACTTCCAGAACTGGTGTAAAGAACACTCGTGTCTTCAGCGTAGGCCTCCTGGGTAAGGGACATGGCTAAAATGAAGCTCAAGCACAAAAAAATCGCCTTTTGAATGATTTTCATGAGTGTTTCTGTCTTTTCTCCTCTCTCCTTTGTAACCATGATTAAAGACACTGGAGGATGAAAAAAGGTCAAAAGACAGGGTGAAAAATATCTTATTTTCTAACCTATTGGAGTTAAGGTAGTTAAAAAAATTTATAGAATGTGGAGCATGGAAAGTTTCTGAAGAAACCCTTCGTGGGATTGATAAAGATGGGTTTGAAAGCCTAAAAATTGGGCGGGGATGATGTTTTTTTGCTGGTCGTCGATGAAAAGGCATTCCTGGGCTCTGGCCTTGACGCAAGCCAGGGCCGCAAAATAAATCCCGGGATCTGGTTTTTTGACCCCGATTTCATAAGAGGTGATGATGCGCTCTAAGCGATTTAGAATGGGAAAGTGTTCTTGAATAAATTCAAAATGACTTTCGTTGGTATTTGAAATGCCAATCAGAGGGAGTCTTCCTTTGAGGAAGTGAATCAAGTTCGCCATTTTTACATTTTCCGTGAAAACATCTGAGAAAATGTTTTTGAGCGTTTCTTCACCGAGTTCAAGACCTGTTTTTCGAGAAATTTCTTTGAAATAATCTTGGGGAGAGGTTTTGCCTAAATCGAGTTCTTTTTCAGCATAAAGGTCGAAGATGAGTTTAAAAAGCCCAGGCTCATTTTTCCCTGTCAATTTGGCAAGCCTTTGGGACACCCGGTGATTGTCGAAATAGAGAATGACGTTTCCAATGTCAAAAAGAATGGCCTTGAGCTGTCCCATGATGAAATATCGTAGTATAATAGAGGGATGAAATCAATGTTTGATGCCATAACCGTTGTCCACCCATAATGAAAAACATACGCGAGCCGATAGCGGCAGGCACACTGTATCCATCCTCTCCCGACAAATTGCGCTCGGATGTTTTGGGCCTGTTGGGGGATTTCCCGGCCTCTCCCTTGTCGGGTGAATGGGTCGCGATGGTGGTGCCTCATGCGGCCTATGCTTATTCGGGCACCGTGGCAGCTTATAATTACCGGATTTTGCGGGAATGTCTTTTTGATACCGTGATTATTCTGGGTCCCAATCACCATCGCCTGGGATTTCGAGGGACTTCCATTTATGCTCGGGGGGCTTTCAAAACTCCCCTGGGAGAAATGTATATTGATGAAATTTTAGCAGAGGAAATTCTTTCCAGAGATACCGGGGCTGTGTTTGATGAAGAAGCTCATTTACGGGAACATTCCATCGAGGTTCAAATCCCTTTTTTGCAGGTGGTCAGTCCCCAAATTAAAATCGTTCCCATTTCCATGGCAGATTATCACTGGAAAACTTGCGGGCGTTTGGCTCAGGCTATTGTGAAAGGAATTAAAAAGAGCTCAGGAAAAAAAATTTTAATCATGGCCTCGACGGATTTGTCTCATTACCATCCTTACGAACGGGCCTGTCAAATGGACCAAATTGCCATTCAGGATATCGAAAGCATGGATCCGGGCCGCCTTCACATGGATGCAGAGCATGGGATGCGTTGTGAGTTGTGCGGCTTTGGCCCAGTTCTGACGACGATGCTTGCGGCTCGAGATTTGGGGGCCCATATGGCCACAACCCTTTTTTATAGGAATTCTGGTGATGTGACAGGAGAGAAAGATCGCGTGGTCGGGTATGCTTCCATCGTTGTTTTGAAAGAGAAATTAGAGGGAGAGGAGGTTTTAAAAGAGATGGAGCAAGAGTTTTGGAGTGAGAAAGAGAAGAAGGTGCTTTTGTAAATTGTTATAGGACACTTTTGTAGATTGTCATAGGGCATTTGACATTGTATAATCTCCCATCCTTTATGGCCAAGGTCCCTTATTCTTTCAAAGAGATTGAATCCAAGTGGCAGCATTTTTGGGAGGAAGAACGTTCCTTCCATGCCACGGAAAAATCCACGCATCCCAAATTTTATTGTCTCGTGATGTTCCCTTATCCTTCGGGCCGTATTCACATGGGGCATGTGCGAAATTATGCCATCGGTGATGTAGTCGCTCGCTACAAACGCATGAAGGGATTCAATGTCCTTCATCCCATGGGTTGGGACGCCTTTGGCCTCCCCGCTGAAAATGCGGCGATCCAGCATGGGGTTCATCCTTCCGAGTGGACGTATGACAACATTGCCTTCATGAAGAATCAATTGAAGAAAATGGGCCTTTCCTATGATTGGTCTCGTGAGATTGCTACGTGCGATCCTTCTTATTATGGCTTAGAGCAAAGGCTTTTTCTCAAGATGTATGAAAAGGGCCTTGTATATAAGAGGCGCTCCTTTGTGAATTGGTGTTCGGATTGCGAGACCGTATTGGCCAATGAGCAGGTGGTGGACGGCCGATGTTGGCGTTGCGAGAGTGAAGTGACACAAAAGGATTTGGAACAATGGTTTTTTAAGATCACGGCCTATGCAGAAGAGTTGCTGCAGGATTTGGAAAAATTAAAAGAGGGCTGGCCGGAACGGGTTTTGACCATGCAGAGAAACTGGATTGGAAAATCCATGGGTGCGGAAATCCATTTTCCTGTGGTGGGTCGGAGTTCTGAATTTTTGAAAATTTTCACCACCCGAGTGGATACACTTTATGGCGTGACTTTCATGAGCGTGGCGCCGGAACATCCTCAAATTTTGGAGTGGGTGAAGGGAACTTCTCAGGAATCTAGCGTTCGCGTCTTCGTTGAGAAGGTTTTAAAAGAGAGTCAGCGGGATCGCACGGATTTGACGCGGGAAAAGGAAGGCGTTTTTACAGGTGTTTATTGTGTTCATCCTTTGACTCAAGAGAACATTCCGGTTTATGTGGCAAATTTTGTGTTGATGGAATACGGCACGGGGGCGGTGATGGCGGTTCCTGCGCATGATCAAAGAGATTTTGAATTTGCCAAAAAATACAACATCCCCGTGAAAGTGGTGATTCAGCCTGAAGGAGAAATATTAGATTCCAAAACCATGACTCAAGCCTATGTCGAGGACGGCCTTCAGGCCCATTGCGGATCTTTCGATGGTTTGAAAAATCAGGAGGCGATTCTTAAAATCTCCGAATTTTTGGAAGAGAAAAAAATCGGTCAAAGAGTCGTCCATTACAAATTGAGAGATTGGGGGATTTCTCGCCAGCGTTATTGGGGGACTCCCATCCCTGTATTACATTGTCATACATGTGGGACCGTGCCAGTTCCGGAAGGCGATTTGCCCGTTCTTTTGCCCAAGGATGTGAAGTTTACGGGAATGGGTGCCTCTCCCCTGGCCGATCATGAAAGTTTTGTAAGGGCCCGGTGTCCCAAGTGTGGAGGCCCGGCCCGGCGTGAGACGGATACGATGGACACCTTTGTCGAATCTTCCTGGTATTTTGCCCGCTACACCTGTCCTCAATGCGATGAGCCTCTCGATGTTTCCAAGGTGAAATATTGGCTGCCCGTAGACCAATATATTGGCGGCATTGAACATGCGGTTCTACATTTACTGTATTCCCGGTTTTTCTCGAAGGTGTTGAGGGATTTAGGATTTCTAAAAGTGGATGAACCTTTTTCTCGTTTGTTGACTCAGGGGATGGTCATCAAAGATGGGGCGAAAATGTCCAAATCCAAGGGCAATGTCGTGGATCCCGACATGCTCATTGACCGATATGGGGCAGACACAGCCAGGCTCTTCAGTCTTTTTGCTGCGCCGCCTGAAAAGGATTTAGATTGGAATGATGAAGGGGTGGAGGGATCCTTTCGATTTTTGAAACGGGTTTGGACCAAGGTGAATGAATTTTTGGAGAAAAAATCTGGCGAAAATTCAAATGTTTCTCTTGATTCGATGGAGGGGATGACGGATCTTGAGAAAAAACTGTATCGCAAAACGCACTCTACGCTGAAGAAGGTTTCCCAGGATATTGAGGACGCCTATCATTTTAATACGGCCATCAGTGCAATTATGGAATTGGTGAATGAAATTTATCACTTCGACGTTGAGGAAAAACCTTCTTCTCGGGGGATGGCCATTTTGTCTGAGGCTCTCAAGATGGTGGTGATTCTTCTTTCGCCTTTTTGTCCGCATATCAGTGAAGAGTTGTGGGAGATGCTGGGAGAAAGTGACAGTGTAGGACAAGTGTCATGGCCACATTGGAACGAAAAAGTTCTTCAAGAAGACAGCATTGAAATTGTGATTCAAATCAATGGGAAGGTGCGAAGCCGTCTTCAAATAGCGCCCACCCTTTCTTCTTCTGAATTGGAAAAGAAAATTCTGGAGGACGAAAAGATTCAAAAATTTTTGAGCGGCGCCCGAGTGAAAAAGTTTATTCATGTTCCCAAGAAATTGGTGAATGTGATTGTGTGAGGTTGCGGGTCCTGGCCCTTCTCACCCTCATTGACGGTATCGGCGTCGGTACTGTCGTTAGTAGGGATGCTAGGGTGCAGAACTCCGCCTGCTGGCGCTCAATGGGGGGCCCCCAGTCGGGCCACCCGCTCTGAGCGTAGGGAGGGGGTAGTCCTATGTTCCATCTTTCTCGCCAAGAGCGTTTCCTTCTTTTTGCGCTCGTCGCAGTTTTAGGGATCGGATCCTGTTTAATTGCGCTGAAGAGATTCGCGCATTGGGATCTTTTCAGCCAGCAAGAGCATTGGCGAAAAGTAGAACCTTTGCCTCGTCATGAGGATTTGTGGGTGCTGGTGAAAGGAGCGGTGGAACATGAAGGAATTTATCATGTTCCTTTAGGGGCTCGCGTGGTCGAGGCCGTTCAAAAGGCGCGTCCCTTGGCAGAGGCTGATTTGATGGGGCTTCCCCTCGCTGATTTTGTGAAAGATGGCGAGACGCTGAACGTGCCTCGCATCGTTCCTCAAAATGATTCTCAAAAAGAAACGGTTGTCAGCGCTTCTTCCAAAATTAATATCAACACGGCCGATACCTTGCTTTTGGACCATTTGCCGGGGGTGGGACCCCAATTGGCCGAGCGCATCATTGATTATCGCAAGGCCCATTCCTTTGATCGGATAGAGGACCTCTTGAAGGTTTCAGGCATTGGAAAAAAGAAATTTGAAGGGATGAAAGATGAGGTTTGTGTGAAATGAAAAAGCAGAAGTCAGAAGACAGAAAACAGAATTCAGAAGACAGAAGTCAGAAGTCAGAAGTCAGAATAAAAGAAAACCTTATCCATTCTGGATTCTGGATTCTGACTTCTGTTTTCTATCTTCTGACTTCTATCTTTGTTATTCCTGTACAAGCGCTCAAAATCTCCGATTTTTATCAAGAGGCCAAGGTCGGCCAATGGATTTTGATGAAATCCAGTGATGGGCTTTTGACGCGGACGGCGGTGGTTGCAAAAGGAGACGGAAGGCTGACGTTGCGTATTCAAAATTTTAAGCAGGACCAGTTGATTTCAGATGCTCAAGAGACCTTCGATGTTGAAAAGGGGAAAATAATTTCTGTGATGATTCAAGAGGGCAATCGCGTGAAAGAAATTCTTCCCAAGCAAACAGAGATGGATGATTTCTTTCAAGTGAATTTCCGCCTTTTAGGGGATGAATCGGTACAGGTCGAAAAAGGGGACTTCCCTTGTAAGCGCTATAAGGGCATTTTCCGCGATCGTGTCGTGAAGGCCTGGATCAATGACGAAATCCCCATTCTTCATTTGGTTAAGATGACGATGCAGGCGGTTGAGGTAGAGCTGGTGGATTATGGAGGATAATGAAACGTCCCCTTTTTTATCTTTCTCTTTTCTTGGCCTCAGGCATTTTCATTGCGCATTTTCTTCCCTTTAAATTCTCTTGGTTTTTCGCTTGTGTTTTCCTTCTGGGATTGGCTTGCCTCTTTTTTGTCCAGAAAGAGAAGACAGCACATCTTCTCCTTTACGCGCTTTTCTTTTTTCTCGGTGCCACCTTGTATGACCTTCGCACTTTTTTTCCTTCCCAGTGCCGCGTGGACCAAATTGAATTTTTAAACGGGGAAATTTTTCTTCGCGGGGAAATTCAAAGAAGTGTGGAAATGGGAGGAAGAAAAAATGCCATCATACAGGCCGCTCAGGTAAAGGATCTTGAAAATCAATGGAAGGACGTGACGGGTTCTGTCTTGGTCAGGTTGCCAGAAAAAATCAAAGAGAATACAATGTATTCTCTTTGCGACTCGACCCTTTCAGGCAAAGTCATCAGGACCCCTTTTTCAAATGCTTCAAATTCTTCTGGATTTGACGAATGGTTAAAGGCCAATGGGATTTCCTTGGTGGTGGAGGTTTCAGATCCTAAAGATATTCAGGTCCAGGAAGGCCTTCGTCTCCATGGGGTGAAGCGCCTTCTCACTTCATTAAGGAATTGGGGCGCCGATCATTTGACGCGGGGGCTTCCCGCAGATTCTTCTCTTTCCCATTTGTTGCTCGCGATGTTTTTGGGGATTCGAGAAAACTTGGGCACAGAGGTGAAAAACGCCTTTCTTTATACCAATACGGTTCACATCTTGTCTATTTCAGGTCTTCATCTGGGAATGATTTTGGCGATGGTGTTATTTGGGGTGGGCCTTTTTCCTGTTTCTAAAAGATGGGCTTCTGGAATCGCCTTGTTCATCATTTGGATTTATGCACTTTTGACGGGGATGGAACCTCCTATTGTCCGATCGGCCATCATGGCCTCTTTTTTTCTGGTGGGGCGCCTTGCGAGAATGAAAACGGATTTGGCGAATGCCTTGGGAGGAGCTGCCCTCTTGATGTTGATTGTCAATCCTCTTTCCCTTTTGGATATTGGATTCCAACTTTCCTTTTTATGCATGCTGTCCCTCGTTTTTCTCACGCCCAAAGTCGAAAAGGATTTTGAGCCCATCCATGGAATATTTTTTAAGACGCCCCTTGTTTTTTTATCGAGCTGGGAGAAAAATCTCTCTCGAGGATTTAATATGTTTATTAAAATTTTGAGTGGGTCGTGCGCGGTTTGGATAGGGGTGCTTCCCCTGATCGCCTATCATTTTCAGATTTTCTCACCCGTCACAGTTCTTGCAAATGTGATCGCTGTTCCTTGGACGAGCATGATCATGACATTGGGATTTGCCAGTTGTGCCTTGGGCTGGATCCCAGGGGTGAGTCAAGCCTTGAATACGGTGAACGGACTTTTGCTGGGGGCCCTTGTAAAAATACTACATTATTTTTCAAGCATCCCGGGGGCCTATCTTTTTGTCGAGCGCCCCACCTGGCTGTGGTTTTTTATTTATGATGCGGTCCTTCTCTCTTCTTTCTGGGCCAAGGGAAAAATCAAAAGTTCTTATTTTCTAATTTCTGCTTTTATTTGGGTGCCTCTTCTTTTTAAATCACCGGATCCTCATTCTTTAAGAATCAAGCTTTCGTCTCATGAGGTATCATTCCCTCAAGGGAGGGATGACCTTCAGGTATCTAAAACGTTTGATGAAAATGGAAGGTTGGAGACGATTCATTTCGAAAAAAATTGGATTCATTGGGGTCTGAAGAATTTGGATCGGTTTTCGCCTCAAGAAAAAGGTTGGCTCGTGATGGATGATTCTTCCTCTGGGAATGAAGAGGCCCTGTTGAGGGCCGTAGATCGTCTCCCCGTGGCGGGTGTAGTTTTAGAAGACGGATCTTTTGACGCAAGCCTTTTCGCGTTGTTGAGAGACCGGGGGATCGAGACCTTTCTCCTTCGAACAGGAATTCTCTTTGAATGGAAAACAGATGGAGAAAACTTTTGGGTTAAACGGGGTCAAACATGAACCTTAAAACCTGGAAATTTAAACCGCTTTCACAATCGTTAATGTCATATCGTCCATCTGGGGAATTCCGCCGGTAAAGCGGGAGATGCGGGAGAGGATGTTTTGGGCAATGTCTTGCGCGCTCAGATTAAATGCGCTGTGCACGGCTTCAGCCAAGGCCTCATAACCAAATTCATTTCCCTGGGCGTCTTGGGCCTCTGTGATGCCATCGGTGTAAAGAGCCAGAATATCTCCGGGTTCTAAAATGAGACTCACTTCCTCCAGCGTGGATGTGAAAAGAGGCCCCGCGTCCATTCCTAAGACAATTCCCTGCGGCCTTAGATATTGAACCTTTGACTCCTTTCTTTCAAAGAAAACAAGAGGCTCGTGACCTGCTCGAGTCAAGGTCAGTTTCTTTCGCTTTTCATCTAAAATTAAATAGGCCAGGCTGATAAACATGTCCTGTTGAATGTCTACGAAGAGGAGACGATTCAATTCCGAGAGCACTTGCCGGGGCGAGAGTTTTCCAGGGGCAGAGCTTCTCAAGATGCTTCTCGCCATTGTCATAACGAGGGCGGCAGGAATCCCTTTTCCAGAAACATCCGCGATGACAATCCCGTATTGGCCCTCACCTACCGGAAAAAAATCATAATAATCTCCTCCGATTTCCCGGGCTGGGCGGCTTAAGCCTCCGACATCAAAGCCCGTAAGCGTAGGAAGACCGGTGGGGAGAAGGAGGCGCTGGACTTGCATGGCTGTTTTTAATTCTTTGTCTAATCTTTCCTTCTCGGCAATGGTTCGATAAAGTTTGGCATTGTGAATGGATAAAGCAGCCTGATCGGCGAGGGCCTCCCAGAGGGAAAGATCCGTTTGCGAAAAGGTTTTTCCATCTTCCTTGTTGGCGGCCGCCATGATACCCATCACTTCTTCTTTAAAGATAAGAGGAACCGCCATGAGCGTTTTCACTTTGAGAAAATCAATGACCGGCTGTGTGATGCGGGAATCTGATACAGCATCTTGAATGAGAAGCGAAGCCCTTTCCTGGGCCACCCGGCCGAAAATGCCTTCTCCGAGGGGGATTTTGAGCCGCATGATTAAGTCTTGAATGTATTTGGCCTTGGTCGCCAGTTTCGAAAGGGACTCTATGGGAATCGCCTCAAAGATAGGAGGAAAAAGGCCGTCCACCATTCCGGCGCTGAGATAATGGTGTTCTTCATCTAGGAGAAAAATAGCGCCGGAAGAGGCATTCAAGATGCGTCTGGAACTTGTGACAATCAATCTGAAGAGCTCGTCCAATTCGTGAGGGGATGTGAGGGCATCTCCGACTTCTCGGATGAAATGAAGGACAACCTCTTTCTCTTGGGAAAGCAATTGATGTGCCTTTCGAAGTTCAGAAAGAGAAAGCCAGGTGCGATGACAGAGCAAAGAGAGGAGAATGAGTCCGATCAACGATAAGGCTAAAATAAGAGAATGAAAAGCGATTTTAGGGACTCCTTATGAAAGACAATTGAAAATTAATAATGGATCATTAAAAATTATTGGCATATGCACTTGATTCCCCTTAGATAGCAAGCGCCATGGCAAGAAGTTGTAGTCACCCCATTCATGGGGCTGTGCCCCTTGCATGGGTTTGCCCGATGAATCGGGCGACTACAAAGGGGAATCAAGTGCATATGCCTATTATTAATTTTCAATTCTGTTATCCCTTGTTCTTGTTAATCTCTTCCTTTAAATATTCATACACATCTTTAAATTTTATTTTATTCTCTTCAGAGATTTCCATGAGAACCGCATGGGCCTTGAGCATTTCTTGCGCCGTGTTTGATTTTGAGGTTTCTACGGCGGGAAGTGTTTCAAGCTGGACAGGTTCTTCTAACTCATGGGGAACGATGTTTAAAAAAATGTGAATGCCAAGCGTGGTGAGGAGTTGCAGATTGTGTTCTTCTACGTGGAAGAGCGTTATTTTTTTCTGATATTTATTTTTCAGCTGTAAGGCAGTCCCGGCCAAAACACCCATGAAAGTGCTGTCCATCGTCTTACATTCTTTGAGATCAATCAAAAAATCTGTCAGCCCTTTTTCCATCATGGTATTGATGAAATCTTTCAGTGCCTGGCTGTTCAAAAAATCGCCACGTCCTTTGACTTTGACAAAAACTTTTTGATGGGTGGTTCCGACTTCAATGGCCCCTGTTTCCATGTTGCTTTCCTATGGTCTTTCTTTTCAATAAAGAATAAAATGTAGAGTCTAATTTGGGAACAAACGTATGTTAAGCCCTTGTTCAAAAAAGCGCAATGTAAAATTTTGGGATGTGAAACTTTTCACGAAATGCGCCTTCTCTCTTTTATGGATTCTCACTTTATGCCCCTTTACCTTTTCTGAAGAGTCCACTCAAGCTCAAAAAGGAAAATCTTATTTTGAAGCGGGAGAGTGGAACAAGGCCCTCCCATGTTATAACCAGGCCATTCAAGAAAATCCGAACGATCAGGGAAGTTTCTTCATGTTAGGTAAGCTCTATTTCTCGCGAGGAGACTATTTTCAAGCCATGCGACAGTTTTGGGAGGTTTTGCGCCTGGCGCCGGATCATGCGGGGGCGGAGGCCTGGCTTGGGGTTTGCTTCTTAAAAAGAGGATTTCCCGATCAGGCCAAAACGCATGTGGGGCGAGCCTATGATTTAGATACCGACGATTGGCAATCGCTTTGGGCCATGGGGGAACTTTCTTTAGCTCAGAAAGATTTTAAGAAGGCGGAAGAATTCCTGAGGGAGGCGCTCAACAAAAATCCAGATCATCCTCAGGTGTATCTGAGCGTGGCAGAAGTCTTTCAGGATTTGGGACAATGGGACGAGGCCGAAAAGGCCATTCACGTAGCCTCTTTTCATGGGGCGGATCCCCTACTTGTGGATTTGGCGACGGCCCGTTTTGCATTTGGGAAGAAAGATTTTAAGGCCGCGCGAGATGCGTATTTGAAAGTGCTTCAAGGAAACCCTCAAAATTTTGAAGCCCGAAAAAATTTGGGCATGACCTATGAAATTTTGCGAGAGTGGAACCATGCGATTCGGCAGTATGAAATTTATTTAAAAGATTATCCTGACGACGAAGATACCTTGAATTCTCTGGGTCTTGTTTTTTTAAGGAAGCGGGCCTATGACGAGGCGCTTCGCTCTTTCTCCAGGGCGAGTGAAGTCAATCCCAAAAATGTTTGGGTGCTTAACAACCTGGCGATTGTCCTACGGAAATTAAACCGGATGGACGAGGCTATTCAGATGCATCAAAGGGCCATTCAATTAGAGCCGATGAATGCAGCCTTGCATTGCAATTTGGGTAATACTTATTTTGAGGGAAAGAATTATTTGGCGGCGGTGGTTGCCTATGAGAAAGGGCTTAAGGTAGATCCCCCATACAGCAGGATTTTCAGAAAGTTGGGTCTTTCCTATCTTTATTTGGGTAATTTGGAGAATGCCCTTCTCTATTTGAAAAAGGCTCAAGAAGGGAACCCCGCGGATCTCAAGATCATGGATGATTTGGGAATGACCCTGATGAAAAAGGGGGATTTCACAGGAGCCATTGAGTGGTTTAGAAAGGCATTGGAGGGAGAGGCTGGCAAAAGCTCTTTTTATTTTCATTTGGGGGAGGCCTTGCGCCGGTTAGGAAATTTTAATGAGTCCCTGACGAACTTTCAAAAGGCCTTGGAATTGAACCCTCGCAGTGCTTTTCTTTGTGAGGCGTTAGGAGATTTGAATCGTATTCATCTGAGAAATCGATTAGAGGCGGTGGTCTATTATCAAAAGGCGCTTTTGCTTTACAAATCATCGGTCGATCAAGAAAGAGTAAAACGAAAACTAGATCGATCGAGGACACATTGAAGAAAGGAGAAAAATAAAAAAATGAAGCAATGTCTCATGTTAGGTGTCATGTCTGTGATTGCTTTAATGATGGCAGGTTGCAGTGATTTTGAGGATCCGACGAAGAAAATAAGTTTGGAGACGGTGGTAGGAGGAGGTCCTTCCCTGAAGCTGGGAATGACAAAAGATGAGGTGAAGGCGAGCTGGGGAAATCCGGACAATGTCAAGGCGACCGGAGAAAATCGATGGGGAGCTCCTAGGGAAGAGTGGACGTATCACGCTTGGTTTCCCGTGGTTCCCGTGAATTATAAATATGTTTCTAAGGGCCGGCGTCTTTTCTTTGAGGGAGATGCCTTGGTGAAGTGGGAGGAGACTGAAGTAGAACAAACGAAGACAGAAGACAGAGGTCAGAAGACAGAGACTTCAACGAAGGAACCAGAAACTCAAAATTAAAAACTCAAAACTTGAAACTGAGTGTCGGGCGCCATTTAGTCATTGGCATTCATGGAATAAAAGTAGACCCAAGGTTGAAATCTTTTTTGAAAAAGATTCAACCTTCGGGTCTTATTTTTTTCTCAAGGAATATTGTTTCACTTGAGCAATTCCGTTCTTTCCTTTCTGATTTAAGAGAAGGGGTGGGTGAGGAAGTTTTTTTTGCCTTGGATCACGAAGGAGGATGGGTCGAGAGATTTTCGCATGAGAGTGAAAAAGGACTTTCTCTGACCTCTTTTCCAGGAAATACGGCTTTAGGAAAGGCGGGACGGCTGGACTGGGCTCATGATCAGGGCCGCACGATGGCCGCCCAGCTTAAGGCGCTCGGCGTTCAGGTGAATTTTGCCCCTGTTTTGGATGTGTTATGTGATAGGAGCGACAATTCTGGGATTGGGATTCGGTCTTTTGGGAAGGATCCTGATCTTGTAGCAAATTTAGGTGAGGCCATGATTCGCGGCCTTCAGGAAAATGGGATCGCTGCGACCGCCAAGCATTTTCCTGGGCACGGTCCCTGTCGGATAGATCCTCACGATCAATTGCCTTATGTCAGGGCTTCTCAAAGGGAATTGGAAGAAATTCATTTAAGGCCTTTTCGCAAGGCGGTGGATGCGGATGTGACCTTCGTGATGACGAGCCATGGGGTTTTCTCCGAATGGGATGAACTCCCCACCACTTTTTCAAGCCACATCGTGCAAGGAATTTTGAGAAAAGAGTTGTCTTTTCAAAATATTATTTTGTCCGACGATTTGGAAATGGGAGCGATGACGAAGAGATTTTCATTTCAGGAAATGGTTCTTCGTCCTCTTCAAGCGGGCCATGATTTTATTTTGATTTGTCATGATGCAAATCGGATCCGCGAGGCACATCAAATTTTAGAAAAGGCTTATGATGAGAAGCTTTTTCAATTCGAGAATTTAGAGAAAAGTATTTTGAGATTGAAAGAAGTGATGAAATCTTTTTCTGGGAAAGAGGTGAGGACTCTTGAGAATCCCAAGGGATTGGCCTCTCAAATTGCGAAGGGATCGGTAGAGCTTGTTCAAAGAGGGAAAGTGGCAGGAAGAGAAAGAGCGATTGTTTTTATTCCAGATTTTCATCGGCTTTCGGAACGCTATTTTTTTGAAGCCCGGCTTCTCGATTCGTCCTCTTTTTTTGAGATGTGTTTTTCCGATTTTGGGCAGACCCTTGAAAAAATAGTTTTGAATTTAGAAAGGGGTTTACCAGATTCCTTCTTTTCAAAATGGTCTTCACAAGACCCCGCGGTCTTTTTTTGCTTCGATGCCCATGGGTCTTCTTCGGAAAAGAAGGTATTGCAGGATTTTCAAAAACATTTTAAAAAGGGTGCAGTTATTTTGCTCAAAAATCCTTTGGATTTGAAATACGTGGCAAAGGAAGTCCCTTGCATTCAGACCTATGGTTTTCGATGTTGTCAGATTAAACAGGCGATAGAAGTTTTAAATACGGCAATGAAAATGAGTCCATAGTCCACGGTCCATAGTCCATAGAAATAAATGATTCCTTTAAAGCTGTGGACTATTGACTATGGACTGTAGACTGTTTTTATCCACTTGAGTGGACGAAAGTTTGTGGAGAAGGTTATTGAGTAAATAATATGAAAATTTATAAGAGAGCTATTTACAATAGGTTACAGATTAGACTGGCCGAGTCAAGAGGGCTGATCCAAGTGTTAATAGGCTCTCGGCAAGTGGGAAAAACAACATGGGTCGGGTAGGTATTGGAGCTTATTCAAGAGCCCACCCATTTTGTTTCTGCGGACGAGCCGACACTTCACGATCGGGTCTGGCTTGAGGAACAGTGGAATCGCGCTAGCCCTACAGCCATTTCGCTAGACTTTTTTTATTTTCCATTTTTATTGACATTCGTAAGCGCCCTTCATATAGTAAAACCCACATTTTCATTTCGGAGAGCTTTATGAGTCTTTATGCGGTGATTGAGACAGGGGGAAAGCAGTATCAAGTGCGTCCGGGGGACGTTCTTCAGGTGGAGCGTTTAGACAAGACGCCTGAGGGGGCGATTTCTTTTGATCGGGTTCTTCTGGTTTCTAAAGAGGGTCAGATCAAGGTGGGGACGCCTATCCTTAATGGCGCAAAAGTATTAGGTAAATTTGTTAAAGAAGTGAAGGGTGAGAAACTCATTGCCTTTAAGTACAAAAGGCGTAAGAATTATCGTCGCAAAGTAGGGCATCGTCAGAAATATGATTTGGTGAAGATCGAGTCTGTTGATTTTTAAAGGGATTTTTTATGGCACATAAAAAAGGGATGGGCAGCTCCCGAAATGGTCGTGACAGCAATTCCCAGAGATTAGGGGTGAAACGCTATGGAGGCCAATGGGTGAGTGGTGGCTCTATTTTGGTTCGTCAACGCGGCACTCGCATTAAGCCCGGACTCAATGTTGGGATTGGCTCGGACGATACCCTTTATGCCAAAATTCCGGGCATTGTGGTTTTTGAAGGTCATGACTCTCGCAACAAACGGGTGCGCATTCAACCCGCTCTAGCACATTCTGCGTAATTTCTTCTTTTCTTGCATTTTCTCTTCTGTTTTTACGATAAACGATAAACGGTCTTTCTATGTTCATTGATCGAGTCACAATTGAAGTGAAGGCTGGAAAGGGTGGGAACGGCTGTGTGGCCTTCCGCAGGGAGAAATATGTCCCCAGGGGTGGGCCCTATGGCGGCGATGGCGGCGATGGTGGGGATGTGATTTTGCTTGCGGATTCGAATTTGGCGACTCTGATTGATTTTAAATTTAGACCTTTGGTGGAGGCTCGTGAAGGAGTGCGTGGTAAGGGCGGTTTGAAGGACGGCGAGGATGGGAAGGATGTTTGTGTCAAGGTTCCTGTCGGGACCCTGGTGAAAGAGGTAGAGGGCGGGACTTTGCTCTGTGACCTTGTCCAAGATGGAATGACCTTTACGGCGGCCAAGGGAGGGCGGGGGGGTCGTGGCAATACCCATTTTGCGACTTCGACTCATCAGACGCCGCGCGAGGCCGAGGAGGGGGGGCTGGGTGAGCATCGCAAGCTTTTGCTTGAGCTGCGGGTGGTGGCGCATGTAGGGCTCGTGGGTTTTCCGAATGCGGGGAAGTCCACGCTTCTTAATAAAATTTCGAAGGCGAAATCTAAAGTGGCCGATTATCCTTTTACCACGTTGAATCCGGTGCTGGGCGTCTTGAAATTAGATGAATTGAGTCAGGTGGTGATTGCGGATATGCCGGGTTTAGTGGAAGGGGCGCATCAAAATGTAGGGTTGGGGCATGAGTTTTTGAGGCATATCACGCGTACGCGTTTTCTTCTTTTTGTTTTGGATATGTCGGGCTATGCTTATCAGGAGCCGATCAAAGCATTTTCGACTTTGCTCAAAGAGATTGAGCTTTATGATGCGGATTTGTTAAAGAGGTCGCGCAGCATGGTAGCGAATAAAATGGATTTGGAGGGGGCTCCAGAAAATTTAAAAAAATTCAAAAAGAAATTTCCGAAAGAGAAAGTGATTGCGATTTCTGCATTGAAGGGTGAGGGCTTGGGAGAATTAATTTCAGAGCTGGCGAGGGTGAAGACGTTATGCGCACAGAGTTGATGAAGAAAGTCAAGCGTGTGGTAGTCAAGGTGGGCACCAAGCTTTTGGTGGATGCCGAGGGTCGCCTCAGCCATGGGCGCATGAATCAATTGGTTCGAGAGCTGGACTGGCTTTTGAAAAGCGGCCGGGAGGTGGTGTTGGTGAGTTCCGGGGCGATTGTGACGGGGCTTGAGGCGCTGGGGATGAAGAGGAGACCGAGGGCGCTTCCCGAGTTGCAGGCAGCAGCGGCGATTGGTCAGGGGCTTTTGCTTCATCTTTATCAGGAAATTTTTTCGAGGTATAAAATTCGCATCGCCCAGGTTCTTCTCACCCGAGAAGATTTAAAGGAACGCCATCGGCATTTGAATGCCAAAAATACATTTGAGGCCCTTTTGGGAGAGCACGTTCTTCCCATTGTGAATGAGAATGACACGGTGGCTGTGGAGGAAATTAAGTTTGGGGACAATGACCAGCTGTCGGCCCTGGTGACGGATTTGGTACAGGCAGAGCTTCTTGTGATTTTGACTGATCAGGATGGTTTTTTGAAGGAGGGCTCTGTGGTTCCGATGGTTTTTGAGATCAATGAAGATCTCCAGAGGGCTGCCCATCGAGCGAATGATTGGAAAGGGGTGGGAGGGATGCAGTCTAAATTAGAGGCTGCAAGAATGCTGATGCGCTCGGGGGCAATGATGTTGATTGCAAATGGCCATCAAAAGGGGATCATGGAAATGATTTTTCAGGATCACAGAGGAGGCTCTCTTTTTGTTCCCAAGGGTCGCCGCCTCTCAGGAAAAAAACGCTGGATTGCCCATTTTGTGAAGCCTCAGGGGAGTTTGATTTTGGATGAGGGTGCGGTCGCTGCGATTTGTAAACAGGGGAAAAGTCTTTTGGCGCCTGGAATTGTAGAAGTGAGAGGTTCTTTTAAAGCGGGCGAAACGGTGAGTATTTTGGATGCTCAGGCAATAGAGGTGGCGAGGGGGCTCGTCGCCTACGATGCGGACACCTTGAGAGAGATGAAAAAAAATATTTTGGGAGGGTCTGCAGCTTCTTTCAAAGAAGTGATTCATCGGAATAATTTAGTGATATTATAAAAACCGTCGTTCGTGTTTCGTACTTCGTTAAAATCGGGATCACGATGAATGTTAAAAGCTATATAGAAGATGTTTGTAAAAGATCGAGGGAGGCTTCTCGAATTCTCAACGCTCTTTCTTCCCGCCAGAAGAATAAGGCCCTTGGCGTCATGGCGGACTCCATCGACCATTTTTTTGAGAAGATTTCTTTGGCCAATGAAAAGGATTGGGCCGAGGGCGAGAAAAAATCTTTAAGTCCAGCTCTTTTAGATCGTTTAAAGTTGGATCTCAAGAGAACGAAGTTGATGAGCGAGGGGCTCAGAGAGGTGGCCGCTCTTCCCGATCCGGTGGGAGAGGTGATGGAGGCGTGGACGCGACCCAATGGCATGGAGATTCAGAAAATCCGTGTGCCTTTGGGTGTGATTGCAATTATTTATGAATCTCGGCCGAATGTGACGGTGGATTCAGCGGGACTTTGTTTTAAATCTGGGAATGCGGTGATTTTAAGAGGGGGCTCTGAGGCAATTCATACCAATCAAATCCTGGCCCAGATTCTAGGTGAGGCCCTTTCGAAGGTAAAAATTTCTTCCGATGCAATTCAGTTGATTGAGATGACGGACCGCGAAGCTATTTTTGAACTTTTGAAAATGAGTCAATTTGTGGATTTGGTGATTCCTCGTGGGGGAGAGGGTTTGATTCGCACGGTGGCCGAGCATGCCCGGATGCCGATCATCAAGCATTATAAAGGGGTCTGCCATGTGTTTGTAGACAGCGATGCCGATTTTGAGATGGCAGAAAAAATTATTTTGAATGCGAAAGTCCAGCGCCCAGGCGTTTGCAATGCGGCGGAGACACTTTTGGTCCATCAAGATTTGAAAGACACGTTTTTGCCCCGTGTGATTCGCTCCTTGCAAGAAAAGGGGGTGGAGATTCGGGGTTGTCCCCAGACCTGTGCCGCGGTGAGCGGTTTGAAAAAGGCAACGCAGGAGGATTGGGGTACGGAATATTTAGATTTGATTTTGTCGGTGAAGGTGGTAAAGGATGTCGAGGATGCGATTGGCCACATCAATCATTATGGTTCCATGCATTCGGATTCTATCGTGACAAAAAATGAGGCGAATGCCCAGGCCTTTTTGAGTGGAGTGGATTCCTCGTGTGTGTATCACAATGTGTCCACCCGTTTCACCGATGGCTTTGAATTTGGTTTTGGCGCAGAGATTGGGATTAGTACAGAAAAGATTCATGCCCGGGGTCCGATGGGACTTAGAGAATTGACAAGTTATAAATATCTAGTAAGGGGGAGTGGGCAGGTTCGCGACTGAATATCAAAATCCAAAAATGGAAGTAAGAACAAAAACTCTTGTGCGTAGTAGTTTTTCCCTCCCCTTAAGACGACCGAGTCCGGGTACCCGCCGCAGCGGGTGGACGAGGAAGTGGTTGAAGTCGAGAGACGAAAACCATAAGGGGAGATGGAGAGGTTATGAGATTGCTCGCATAACTCCCCCATCCCCTCTTAACTTAAGAGGGGAGAAAAACCTTCATTTTGCATTTTGATTTTTGAATTTTGATTTTATCTGTGGACTTCTTATGAGAATTGGCTTATTCGGAGGTACGTTTGATTCCATTCATGTCGGGCATTTGATTTTGGCAGAGCATGTTCGACAGAAGATGGCATTGGACAAGGTGATTTTTATTCCAAGTGCCAGTCCTCCGCATAAAAAGGGTTTGGCAATGACGCCTGCCCCTTTGCGGTTGAAGATGGTGGAGCTTGCCATTGAAGGGAATGCTCACTTTCGTGTTTCTCGAATCGAATTAGATCGGTCCTCTCTCTCTTATTCCATGGATACGGTGGTGGCCTTCAAGAAAAAATATCCCCAGCATTCTTTCTTTTTTATAGTGGGATCTGATAGTTTGTTTAAATTGTACACTTGGTATGGTGTGGAGAAATTGATAAAACTGTCTGATTTTATTGTGGCAACACGCCCCGGGTTTTCTCTTAGAAATGTGAGTGCCAAGAAACTTCGCTTGAGTGAAAAGGCGTTTCAGAAAGTGACACGGTATTGTGTGAGGATGCCTGAGATTGGAATTTCTTCGACCCAAATAAGAAAGAGAGTTGCAGAGGGTCTTTCGGTGAGGTATCTTGTACCTGAAAAGGTGCAGAAGTTTATTGAAAGAATGAAACTTTATAGAAAGGGGGATTATCATCGAGGCAAGAGCGATGGCACTTGAGTGTGCTCGGGTGGGTCATTCAAAAAATGGTGAGAATATTTTGGTCTTAGATATTCAGGATGTTTCAACGGTGGCTCTCTATTACGTGATTGTGACGGGCCGTGTGGATAAGCATGTGAAGGCGATTGCGAATGAGATTGATGAGAAGTTGGAAGAAAAAGGGGTGAGCTCTTATCATCGTGATTCGGATAGGGATTCAAAATGGATTGTCCTGGATTATTGGGATGTGATTGTGCATGTTTTTGATCCCGCGACACGGGAATATTATCAATTGGAGAAGCTCTGGGGAGATGCGGAGGAAGTGAAGTGGGATGAATAAGATTATTTGTGCAACCCTCTCAGGTGTTTTAGAAAAAGCCTTGCTCAAGCTGAAGGATTCGGGAAAGATTTCTTTTGAGACGCTTTCCCAGATTCGGGTCGAGCCGACGAAGGATCCCAAGTTTGGGGATGTCTCGACCAACGTGGCGATGGCGATGGCGGCTCAAGCAAACCTTCCGGCGCCTCGTTTGGGGGCCTTGCTCGTCGAGGTGTTGAAAGAGGCTTCTTTCAATGGTGTTGTGGAGTCGGTTGAAGTGGCAGGCCCGGGGTTTATCAATTTTCGTTTGGGGAGGGATCCTTGGATCGAGGTGTTGGCTGAGATTTTAAAGAGCGGCGCAGGCTATGGAAAATCCTCTTTGGGTCAGGGGAAAAAAATCTTGATCGAATTTGTGAGTGCAAACCCGACAGGGCCTTTGACCTTAGCGCATGGCCGCCAGGCAGCGGTGGGAGACAGCCTGGCTCGGATCATGAAGACTTCTGGTTTTCAAGTTCACAAAGAATATTATTTGAATGATCGGGGTCGGCAAATGTCAGTTTTGGGTCGCTCGGTTTATTTAAGGTATCAAGAATGTTTTGGAAAAAAAATCACCTTTCCGGAGGATTTTTATCAAGGCGATTATATTTTGGATTTGGCCAAGGAGGTGGTTGAAAAAGAGGCAGATCGCTTTTTGAAGGAAGATGAAAAGGACGCGGTCGAGTTTTTTTCAAAATATGCAGGCGATCGGATTATGGAGGACATTCGAAAGGATTTAAGTGATTTTGATGTGGAATTTGATCATTATTTTAGCGAGCGGGCCTTTGTGGCGACGGGACGGGTGGAGGCTTGTTTGAATGAGCTTAAAAAGAAGGGCTATACCTACGAGCAAGAGGGAGCCTTGTGGCTGCGCTCAACCCCTTTTGGGGATGACAAGGATCGCGTGCTGATTAAAAGCTCAGGGGAGATGACATACATTAGTCCGGATGCCGCTTATCACGAAGATAAATTGCGCCGTGGTTACGATGAGGTGGTGGATATTTGGGGGCCTGATCATCATGGATACATCCCGCGGTTAAAGGCGGCGGTGGCGGCCCTGGGGCAAAATCCAGAGCGTCTGAAGGTGATTATTCTGCAATTGGCCACTCTGTTTGAAGGAGGGCAAAAGCTTTCGATGTCCACGCGTCGTGGCGAGTATGTGACGCTGAGACAAATTATGGATGAAGTGGGAAAGGATGTGGGGCGGTATTTCTTTTTGATGAGAAAGACGGATAGCCATTTGGATTTCGATTTGGAATTGGCAAAAAAAGAGTCTCTCGAAAATCCAGTGTATTATATTCAATATGCGCATGCCCGGATTTCCAGCATTTTTGAAAAATACATGCGTGAAAGCGGCTCTCATGAAGAGATAGGTTTAAATTCTCTTTCCTGTTTAAAGACTTTGGAAAAAGAAGAGGTGGAATTAATTAAAAGGCTGGGTCTTTTTCAAGAGGTGTTGGAGGGATGCTGTCACTCTTTAGATCCTTATCCCTTGACGGATTATTTATTGAAAGTGGCGCAGAGTTTTCATCAATTTTATACGCAGCATCGGGTGATTTCGGAGTCTCAGGAGAAGACACAGGGGCGCTTGGCCTTGGTGAAGGCGGTGAAGATTGTCTTGAGAAATGGGCTAGGGCTTTTGGGTGTGAATGCGCCGGAGGCGATGTAAAAAACCCGTGCATCGTGCTTCGTACATCGAACATCGAAAAAACAGTGCGATGTACGATGTTCGATGCACTGTACTTGGAGGGAAAATGATAGAGGTTCGTTTGGATGAATTACCGAATGGGTATGAGAGCGCGACGGTAGAGTTTTGGTTTGTGGAGGAAGGGGATCGCGCAACAGAAAGTGGCAAATTTGTTAAGTTGAGCATGGATGGGAAGCCTTTTATTTTTACGTCGCCGGCGACAGGGGTGGTGAGTGAAATTTATTGCGATGAAGGAGAGGAAATTTCTTTGGGTGAGGTGATCGCCGTTTTGGAACCAGAGCGAGAGAAAGAGGAGGAAGTAGAAGAGTTGGAGGAAATGGATTGAAAAGAGTTCTCATTTTCTACATCTCTGTCAATTCAGGACATCATGTGGCAGCACGGGCCATTGAAAATGCACTTTTGAGGCAGGACGACACTTTAGAAATTTTGAATATCAATGCCCTGAATTACATCAGTCCCCTTTTGGAAAAGTTGGTGATCAAGACTTACATGGGGGTGGTTAAGAATACCCCTGAGCTTTGGGAATATTTGTATGACAATTCGAAGGTGAAAGAGAAGCTCTCGAAGTTTAGAGAGATGGCCCATCGCCTCAATTCTTCTCGGCTGATTCAACTGGTGGGTGATTTTCGTCCCGATGTAGTGATTTGTACCCAGGCCTATCCTTGCGGAGTCCTGGCCTCCTATAAGGCTGAACATCCAGACAGCTTTGCCTTGGTGGGGGTTGTCACGGATTATGTGGCGCATTCTTATTGGGTATTAAATGAAGTGGATCTTTTTGCGGTTCCTACGGAATTGACTCGGCAAAGGCTCATCGATTCTGGTATTGCTCAAGAGCGGGTGTTGGTTTTAGGCATCCCTGTAGATCCCGTTTTCAGCCGTAAACTGGATCGTAAGCTTTTGAAATCCTGGCATGGCATTCCTGAAGATCGCTCGGTGGTCCTGGTGATGGGGGGTGGGCAAGGTCTCATTCCCCTTCGTGAAATTGTGATGGCGCTTCAAGAAGTGAGACACCCGATTCATATTATTGCTGTGACGGGCCGCAATACCTCTTTAAAAGCCAAGCTCAAGGCCGTTCGAAAAAAATGTCGAACCCCTCTCACGGTTTATGGTTATGTGAATGACATTGATGTGTTGATGGAGATGGCGGATCTTTTGATCAGCAAGCCGGGGGGCTTGACCAGTTCAGAGACTTTGGTGAAGAGGCTGCCCATGATTATTTTTAAACCCCTACCCGGGCAAGAGTCCAAGAATTGTGAATTCTTAGTGGAGAGCGAGGCAGCCTTGAAAGTAGATCAGGTAGATGAAATTCCCGCATTGGTCGAAGATTTGGTCAAGCATCCTGAGAACATGGAAAGAATTCGTTCGAACATTGATTTGTTGAGAAAGCCCCAAGCCGCGATGAACATTGCAAAAGCTGTTTTTGAGAGCGTACAGCGTGTAGGATTCAGCGGACAGTAGAAAGAATCAAAACTGTACGCTGTCCGCTGAACGCTATACGCTTCCTTTCGGATCTATCATGCTGCTGGCAGTGCTCTATCACATCTTAAGGTGGATTGTGAATGTATTCCCTTTCTCTTGGGGGATGAAATTATTTTCTGCCTCTTTTGCCTTCGGATATTGGTTTTGCCCTCAAAGACGTCGCATCATTGAAGAAAATCTTTCCGTCATCTTGCCAAATACGAATCTTGAAAAAAACGTGAAGGAAGTTTTTGCTTTTTTTGGTCGCTACTTGGCGCTTTTTTTAAGCTCTACGAAGAGAAAAGAAAATTTGAGAAGGATGACGAGAACGCAAGGGCTTGAAAATCTCATTCGTCCTTATCAGGGGGGGAGAGGGGTGATTGCCTTAACTGCTCATTTGGGCAATTGGGAAATGGGGGCGTATTTGGTTGTCCGCGAGGGGATGAAGGTGAGCGCCGTTTTCATGAATCATGACAATGATCGAGCCAATCGTTTGTTCATCGCCCAAAGAGATGTGCCAGGTTTGACGGTGATCCCTTGGGGGGATCATGCGACCTCCAAATGTTTGGAGGCATTGAAGGCGGGTCACGTTTTAGCCATTGCGGGCGATATTGATTTTTTGGGAAATGGAATGGAGGTCAATCTTTTCGGGAAAAGGGTGCGAATTCCGAAAGGGCCCATTGTTCTTGCAAAGAGAAGGGGAGTTCCGATTGTGCCCGGAGGATATGTTTGGACGGATTCGGGAGGACTTTTTTTCTTTGAGAACCCCATTTTATCGGAAGGTCTTTCAGAAGAGATGTTGGCCAGTCGTGTCGCTGGGGCCCTCGAAAAAATGATTCGGAAATATCCAACGCAGTGGTTGTGTTTTGAGAGGATGTGGAAGATAAAGAATCCAAAATCCAAAAATCAAAATGACTCTTTGCAAGAGTCATTTTAAATTTTGATCTGTCATTTTGATTTTTGCTATGAAAGTGAGGCTCATTTTGTAGTCGCCCCATTTATGGGGCTGCCCGATGAATCGGGCGACTACAAAAAAAGCATGATGGGGAGAACTTTCATCGCACACGATGATCTCGAAAGATCATTGGAATTGATATTTGAATTTTGGATTTATCTTGGAAAGGTATGACTAAAGTATGAAAAAAGTATGTATTATCATCCCCGCTTATCAAGAAGAGGGTCGAATTGGGAAGGTGGTGGAAGCGGCCCTGGATTATGGGAATGTCGTTGTGATAGATGATGGCTCAAGAGATGAGACGGCCCGTGAGGCAAGGGAAAAAGGGGCCCAGGTGATTCGTCATTCTCAGAATCTCGGTAAGGGGGCGGCGGTCATGACGGGCCTTGATTATTTTCTAAAAGGCGAAGGGGAAGGCGTTATTTTAATGGATGGGGATGGTCAGCATGACGCTCGCGAGATTCCAAAATTTTTGGAGGTTGCGTTCACCGATTCTATCCTGATGGTGGTGGGCAATCGCATGGAAGAAGTTTCCCAAATGCCCATGATCCGAAAGTGGACGAATCGCTTCATGTCGGGCCTTCTTTCTCTTTGTGTGGGAATGCGTGTTCCAGATACGCAATGCGGTTTTCGGTATTTGAAAAGGGACTTGGTGAAAAAAATAAATTTGACGGCTCAGCGATTTGACATCGAGTCAGAGCTTCTGATGGAGGCGGCAAGCCTTACCCATGGAATTTGCTCCGTGCCCATTGCTTCCATTTATAGGAATGAAAAGAGTAAAATTAAACCTTTTCGGGATACCTTGCGCTTTTTGAAATTGATACTGCGGTCTTTTTGGAAAAGGGTGTACCATGCCAGATCCTCTCGGGGATGATCGGTTGGACGAAAAGGAGAAAATGATCCGCGAACAATTGGTTGCTCGTGGGATCGAAGATACACGGGTGCTGGAAGCGTTTCGCGAAGTGCCTCGACATCTTTTTGTGCGTGAGAAAGATTTGCCACAGGCTTATGAAGATCATCCCATTCCCATTGGAGAGGGGCAAACCACCTCTCAAACCTATATGGTAGCGGCCATGCTGGAGCTCCTGGAACTCGAGGTTAATGAAAAGGTCTTAGAAATTGGAACAGGATCCGGATATGAATCGGCGTTGTTGTCTAGACTTGCTCGGGAAGTCTATACCATCGAGAGATTGAGGACTTTGTACGAAAGTGCACAAGACAAATTAAAAAAAATGGGGTATGTTAATATCCATTTTAAATGGGGGGATGGTTCTCTCGGTTGGTCCGATAAATCTCCTTTTCAGGCGATTGTGATTGGGGCGGCAGCGCCTCAGATTCCTCCCGTTCTGATGAATCAATTAGATGAAGGGGGACGTTTGGTTTTGCCTGTGGGCGATCGCAAAGAACAGATTTTGACGCGTGTGACCCGCGGGGGTGATGACTTTAAAATCGAAAAATTCATGACCTGTATTTTTGTCCCCCTGATCGGGGAAGAAGGATGGAAAGAATAGTTATAAAAAGAATAGTTATAAGTTTTAAGTTCTAAGTTTTAAAGGAGTTTATTTTTTTACTTACAACTTACAACTTCTAACCGCTTTCCCGGGGTGTGGCTCAGCCTGGCTAGAGCGCTTGGTTCGGGACCAAGAGGCCGGCGGTTCAAATCCGCCCACCCCGATGGTTTTTAAAAAAAAGGGTCAGGGGTCATCTATGAAAACGTCTTTTTTTCCTGACCCTTGACCCTTGACCCTTGGATGAAAACATGCATGGCCTTCTTACCAATATTGGAACGGCGTTAATTGCAGCAACCTTGATGGGCATTCTTGCCTTTCGACTGCGGCAGCCTGTCATTTTGGGTTACTTGATCGCGGGCGCTTTTGTGGGCCCTGAAATGGGTTTGAAGCTTGTCAGTGATCCCCTCAACATTGAAATCATTTCAGAAATCGGTTTGATTCTTCTTCTTTTCATCATTGGTTTGGAACTCAATCTTCAGAAGGTCATTGCTTCTGGAAGGCAATTGCTGGTGGTTGGCATCGGCCAATTTCTTTTTTGCGTGATTTTGGGACTTTTGATTTTTCCAATGCTAGGCCTGGGACTCAAGGGTGGAAATTTAGATGGCCTTTATCTTTCTCTTCTTTGTGCGTTGAGCAGCACGGCGATTGTGGTGAAGCTCCTCTATGATAAATTTGAACTGGATACCTTGTCGGGTCGTCTCACCTTAGGAATTCTCGTGATTCAAGATTTATGGGCGATTTTAATTTTGGCTGTTCAGCCCAATTTTGCGAATCCACGATGGAGCCTTTTGGCACTTGCGATTTTAAAGAGTGGGGGACTTCTCGCTGCGGGTTTTATTTTGAGCCGATTTTTTTTGAAGCCTATTTATGAATGGGTGGCGAAATCTCCCGAGATGGTGGTGGCGACCTCCATGGGCTGGTGTGCCTTGGTTTCTTATGGGGCGGGGGCCTTGGGACTTTCCAAGGAAATGGGTGCCCTTATTGCAGGAATTTCCATTTCCAGTTTTCCTTACAGTATTCATGTGACCGCCAAAACATTGCCCCTTCGCGATTTCTTTCTCACTTTATTTTTCGTCTCTTTGGGAATGAAAATTGTTGTGCCTTCCATGACGATGATTCTAGCTAGCCTAGGACTCGTCGTGTTTGTGGTCCTTTCTCGCTTTCTCACAGTGTATCCTCTTCTGATGTTCTCGGGAGGAGGGCGCCGCACTGCTTTTATCACGAGCCTCAATGTGTCTCAAGTGAGTGAGTTTTCTCTGGTCATCGCCCTTTTGGGCGTCGGCTATGGGCATCTGGGTGAAAAATTAATGGCCGTGATGATTTACACCATGGCCTTTACGGCGGTCATTTCTTCTTATGCGATTAAATTTAGCCATGAGATTTATCAGATTTTTGATTTTGTGATTAGAAAATGCGGGTGGGTGAGGAAGGTGGATGTTCAAGAAAAAGTGGAAGAAGAGAAACATTACCCCGTTGTGATTTTGGGTTTTCATCGGGGGGCGCGGTCCTTGATCGAGATGGTTCAGGAGAAAAATCCTCATTTACTTTCAGAAATGCAGGTGATTGATTTTAACCCTGAGATTTTAAAGGAATTAAAGCGCATGAACATTGCGGCTCTTTTTGGAGATATCAGCAGCCTAGACACCTTGAAACATGCGCATTTGGAGCATGCCCAGGTTATTCTCTGCACGATTCCAGACATGCTTTTAAAAGGGGTGAATAATTTGAAGCTCGTGAAATTGTGCCGCTCCCTTGCCCCCCGTGCTATTCTGGTGGCCACGGCGGATTCCTCCGTCCAGGCTGAAAAATTGAAGGCGGCCGGGGCGAGCGAAGTTTTGCTTCCCTACGTGATGACGGGGAAGTTTTTGTCGTATTTTCTGGAGGAGAATTTGGCATCTTCTGAAAAGGGAAAATGAAAATGGAAGCAGATTTTTACAAATACCATGCATTGGGAAATGATTATATTGTCATGGATTCCAACAAGACAAAGATCAAGCTCACTTCCAAAAATATTAAGCTCATCTGCGATCGAAATTTTGGGGTGGGCTCAGACGGAATTCTCTATGGACCTGTTCTTGAAAAAGGCAGGATTTCTTTAAGAATTTTTAATCCAGATGGAAGCGAGGCAGAAAAAAGTGGAAATGGAATCCGTATTTTTTCTCGGTTCTTGATGGAGGCGGGGTATGTCCATGCAAAGAATTTTTCTTTACAAATCTTAGGGGGTCTTGTCGAGGTTGAGATTTTGAATGATGTGGGATCACTGATTAAAGTAAACATGGGGAAAGTCACTTTTCAAAGCGATCTCATTCGTGTGAAGGGGCCCGTTCGGGAAGTGGTCGAAGAGGAATTAAAGGTGGGGGATCACGCTTATCGTATGACGTGTCTTTCGATCGGCAATCCCCATTGCGTGATTCTAATGAAAGAAATTTCAAAAAAAATGGCGATGGAATTAGGCCCTCTCGTCGAGCATCATTCTCTTTTTCCAAATCGCATCAACCTGCAGCTTTTGAAAGTGCTGGATCGGAAAAATATTCAAATTGAGATTTGGGAGCGCGGGGCCGGTTATACCTTGGCTTCCGGCTCCAGCAGTTGTGCGGCTGCCAGTGCAGCCTACAAATTGGGGCTTGTAGATACAGATTTAAAAGTTCACATGCCGGGCGGGGTGATTGAAATTGAAATTGAAAAAAATGGGCATGTGCATATGACGGGTGTTGTGAGCTCTGTAGCTCAAGGTGAATTTTCAGAGGAATTTCGTAAGAAATTAATGTGAAATGGTTAAAACATCCACCCAAACTTTAAAGAATTTTAACTATCGCTGGGCTTGGCAATTTAAATCAAGTCCAGAAGAGCTTTGGCCTTTGGTTTCAGACACCAATCGCTTCAATTTTGAAATGGGGATGCCGCCTCTTTCTAAAACTGCCTCCAATGGCAAAAGGGTTTTGAGTTTCTCTCGGTTGGGAATCAAGATGACATGGGAGGAAATTCCTTTTGAATGGGTTCGTCCCTACCGGTTTGGGGTGATTCGGCGGTATTGCGAAGGGCCATTGGAAGAAATGAGAATTCACATAGAGCTCCTCCCCCTTTCCAACTCTCAAGGGACAGAGATGGTCTGCCAAATTGGATTAAGTCCCAAAAGGAAAGTTCGATGGATGCTGCTGTTTCTTCCCATCGAGCAAAGAATGGGGAAGTCCTTCGAAAAAATTTTTAGAGGATATGATGTCCTTTTGATCCAGGAAAATCTTTCGTCTTCGGGTTCCACTCAAAAACCCAAACGGGTGAAGGGGTCAGAAAAACGGCTGAACTTTTTAAAAGAAAATTTGCTGAAGGAAAATGTCTCGGCGGATTTAGTAAACCAGTTGATTAAACTGGTTGAATGGGGGGATGATTTGACGGTCCGTCGGATGAGGCCCTATGTTTTTGCAGATCATTGGCATGTTTCGAGAAAGACCGTGTTAGAGCTGTTTCTTTTGGCGACCCGGACGGGGCTTTTGGAAATGAGTTGGGATTTGCTGTGCCCGATGTGCCGAGGTTCTTCCGAAAGCCATTCTCATCTGGATGAAATCAAGACCCATTCGCATTGCGACGGGTGTAACATGGATTTTACGATTAACTTTGACCGCCTGGTCGAATTGACATTTAAGCCGAATCCCTCGATTCGTCAGGCCGAGGGAAAATTATTTTGTTTGGGGGGACCCCAGATGACACCGCATGTGATGCTTCAGCAATCTCTTTTGCCGGGTGAAAAGCGCTCTGTCCAGGCGATGCTTGAAAAGGGGCGCTATCGGCTGAGAACGTGCAGTGTGCCCGGGGCCCAGTATTTGAACGTGGAGAAAGAGGGTGCTTCGGAAATTTTCTTCACTGCAAATTCACGCGGCTGGTCTGAGAAAGAACTGTCTTTAACCAGAGAGGCCAAAATATCACTCGAAAATCAAACCGACCGTCCTCAAACTTTTTTTCTGGAGCGGACAAAATGGTCGGATCAGGCTGCGACAGCAGCCGAGGTGATCGCCCTTCAAAGGTTTAGGGATCTTTTTTCTGAAGAGGTTTTACGCCCCGGAGAACACGTCTCGGTCGGAAGCATCAGTATTCTTTTTACGGATTTGAAAGGTTCCACGCGTCTTTATCGAGAGGTAGGGGATGCCCCGGCCTTTGGTTTGGTCATGAATCATTTTGATGTTCTCAAAGAGGCCATCTTGGCTGAGGATGGAGCGATTGTGAAAACGATTGGAGATGCGGTGATGGCTGTTTTTAAACAGCCTTTGGGTGCCTTGAAGGCTGCGTTTGAAGCTGAAAAAAAATTGGCGTCGCCTCCCACGGGAACAAAGCCCTTGTTTTTAAAAGTGGGCCTTCATTATGGTCATGCGATTGCGATTAATTTAAACGAGCGCTTGGATTATTTTGGCTCGACGGTGAATTTGGCCGCTCGTCTTGGAGCGCTTTCCAAGGGGCAGGATGTGATTGTTTCAGATAGCATTTATCGTGATCCCGAGGTTTCAGAATGGATTCGTTCCGAGCCTCACCTTCAGGTAGAGTCAGTCAAAGCCCTTCTCAAAGGCTTTGAAGAAGAGCATTTTGACCTCTGGAGGGTTGCTGTAAAAAAGTCTTAATCCATTTTAGTAGAAGTAGTTGTGTCATTCGTCTTTTCACTTTTTTTATTCTCCCCTTTTCTTCCTTTGGCAAACACCTGAATAAATTGTAGAATCGGCCCCTGATGAAGTTCCGTGCTTCGTACAGCGGTGTTCTTTTCGAAGTACGATGTACGAAGTTCGATGTTTTGTGTTCTGGTACTTAATAAAAGGAGGGTTTCATATGGTCGGGGAATCTTTAAGGGTGGGTGCCTTGGCGCCGGAGTTTTCTTTGTTGGATCAAGATGAAAAGAAGGTGAGCCTGAAAGATTTTAAAGGCAAATGGGTGATTCTCTATTTTTATCCCAAGGACAATACGCCGGGCTGTACGCGGGAGGCGATTGGTTTTACAGAGGACCTCGGAGTTTTTAAAAAACTCAGCGCTGTGATTTTAGGGGTAAGCCCGGATTCTTCGCAAAGCCATTGCAATTTTATTGAATCTCAAAAGTTGAAAATTACGCTTTTGAGTGATCCCGAGCACGGTGTTTTGGAGGAATATGGCGCTTGGGGATTGAAGAAAAATTATGGCAAGGAATATTGGGGTGTGATTCGGAGCACTTTTTTAATAGATCCCAAAGGAAATCTTGCCTTCGTATGGCCGAATGTAAAAGTAGACGGGCATGTGGAGAAGGTGTTGGAGAAGTTGAAGGAATTGGGAAAGTAGGGTCAAGGGTCAAGAGAAAGATAAATACCTTTAAACTCTTGACCCATGACCCCTGCAGCTTGACCCTTCTTTAGGTGGATCATTCGCCCATATGTGATTTCATGATAGAGCGAGGGAGTTAAAGATGTCGCTTCGTCAAGTTCATGCTTATTTTTCGGGGTGTGTGCAGGGGGTGGGGTTTCGTTTTACAACGGAGCGGATTGCTGAAAGTTATCCAGTCACGGGCTTCGTTCGGAATGTGTCGGATGGGCGGGTAGAATTGGTGGGGGAAGGCGAAGAAAAGGAGTTAGAGGCCTTTTTGCAAAAGATTCGCAAAAGCTTTTTGGCCCAGTACATCCATGGGGTTGAGGTGCAGTGGTTTGAACCGACAGGACATTTTCAGAATTTTAGTGTGGGTTTCTAAATTGTGCTTTATGCGGTGATTTCTGACATTCATTCAAATTTAGAGGCTTTGGAGGCGGTGCTCGCGGATGCCCGTCTTCAAGGCGCCGAGGGCTATTTGTGTTTGGGAGATATTGTAGGCTACGCCTCGGAGCCTGAGGGCTGTGTTAAACGGGTCCGGAGTTTGGGCGCTTTAGCGGTTGCCGGAAATCACGATATTGCGACTTGCGGAAAGTTAGACTTGGAAAATTTTACTCCCTATGCGAAGGCTGCGCTTCAGTGGACGATTCCTCGGGTGAGTGAAGAGGGAAAATTTTTCTTGGCGAGTTTGCCTTTGGTGATTCGCAAAGACGATTTTTGTCTGGTGCATGCCTCTTTGGATGAACCTCAAAAATGGAAATATATTTTTAATTTGGAAGATGCTCTTCCCAGCCTTAAGCTTTTGAAGGAAAAATTACTTTTCGTCGGTCATGCGCATCGGAACAATGTTTTTTCGTATCGTGACGGTGAGGCCCAGGAGTTGGGAGCGCAGGATTTGGCATTTTCATCAGACTGTGAATATTTGATCAGTGTGGGGAGTGTGGGACAGTCGCGGGACCGGGACCCAAGGGCTTCCTATTGTTTGTATGATTCGGCGAAGAAGGAATTGCGTTTTAGAAGGGTGGAGTACGATTTTCGCATCACACAAGAAAAGATTCTAAAGGTAGGGCTACCGCCCTTTTTGGCTTTGAGATTGGAGTTGGGCAGATAATTTATATGTAGAGTTTTCCCAAAATTTATGGAAATTGGGTCCTGCCCCTCCTCACCCAGCAAAGGAGGCCCGCTGCCTGTGGCAGAAAAAGGGCCGACTGCGGTAGTAGATGTTTTTTTACCTTATAGTGAGACGGCATCGGCGTCGGTAAAGCATTGGATGAGGCTTTTTGAGTTTTAGGCGACGCCTGCTGGCGTTCGATGGGGGACCCCCAGTCGGGTCACCCAATTTCCGATTTAGAGGAAGACACATGAAAAAATGGATCAGACGCTTTTCAGTCTTAGCCTATTGTTCTCTTATTTTTTATTTGTCCTCTCGTCCCTTTCCAAAAGGGTTGCCTAGTTTTCAAGGGATGGACAAGGGGATGCATTTTTTTGAGTATGGTTTTTTGGCATTTTTAATGTATCGGATGGTTTCGGTTGAAAAATTTTCTTTGTTCAGGACGTGTCCTGTCATGATGAGTTGGATTTTGACCGTTTTATATGGGATTTCAGATGAGATTCACCAGCATTTTATCCCGACTCGCTCGATGGAATTTTTGGATTGGGTGATGGATACGATGGGAGCCCTTTTTGTGCTCCAAATCTTGAAGTGGAGGAAGAGGGAAGAAACATGAGGATGTGGGCGATTCAAAAGAGCTTGCGTTGGTTGAATGGGATTCTTTGGGTAGCGATGGTTGGGATTCTTTTTTATGCCATCAGACCCTTTTTCTTGCCTTCGCAAAAAATGGCTCAAGAAATGGATCGGCCCATGGATCCGATCAGTCGAGGAGATAAGCCCCCTGAAACCTCTTTCGATTTTCCGAGTCCGATTTTAGGGACAGGAGTGAATCATGAGGAATCAGGGTTTCGTTTTTGTGGGGTTGCGGGCCTGGAAAATCACTTTTTTGCCTTGATCGAATATCAGAATCACCAGATGTTGGTTCAAGAAGGGGATCGGGTGGGAGATTGGACGATCCAAAAAATTCTTTCTGAAGAAGTGGTCTTACAGGACACGAGCGCTCACTTGATTCATTTATCTTTGTCGCAGGAGGGGGCTTCTCATGTCGCAGATAAACTTGCGGGGGTGAATGGCTCAGAGCGAAGTTTACATCGTCAAACCCTGGAAAATATCGTTTCTCATTGGGGAGAAATTTTAAGAGAGGTGAAGATCATGCCCTTTGTCGAAAAGGGCCAAACCCAAGGATTCTTGCTCCTCAATATTCGCTCCGATAGTCTTCTTCAACAGTTGGGTTTTCATACGGGTGATGTGGTTCAAAAAATCAATGGGCAAGATGTGACGAATTTAGAATCATTGCTTGCCTTGTCTCACCCCTTGGATGGAGAGCAATGGGTGATTGATGTGAGGCGAGGGCCGAAAAATATGCAGTTGGTTTATAGGGTAGAAGAGGGGAGATAAGGGGAGAAAGTTATGCTTCGTCGTTTTTTGATATTTTTGATTCTGTTGAATTTTTTACCCGCCTGGGCTGAAGACCGTTTGGTCTCGATCAATTTCGAAAATGCGGATTTGCGCCTTGTGATTAAATTTGTGAGCGAGATGACGGGAGAGAATTTTGTCGTGGATGAGGCGGTGAAGGGCTCTGTGACGGTGGTAGCGCCCAGCAAGATTTCCGTGGACGAGGTGCGTCCTGTGCTGGAATCCGTTTTGAAGGCCAGTGGTTATGTCATGGTGCCATCGGGCCCTATTACGAAGGTGGTTCCTTTGGAAACAGCCTATCAGGAAAGTACCGAAACCGTTCCTCAGGGGGGCGCTGTTTCTTTCGGGGAAAATTTTGTGACTCAAATTTTTCCGCTGAAATCGGCCGATGCCGAAAAAATGTCGGGCATTATCCATTCCTTTCTCACCCGAGGAGGATATGTCACTTTTTATGGGCCGACGAACACCCTGATTGTTTCAGACAGTGCCAGCAACATGAATCGTATTCAGCAGATTTTAAAGAATCTCGACCAGGGCCCAAGCGCCGCTTTGGAAGAGGTGTATGTGTATTCCCTCAAAAATGCGGATGTCCAGAATGTGGCCCAGGTGCTCACTCAGCTTTTTGAAAAGGAAGGGGCTTCTTCCGGAAGTGCCGAAAACAAGACCCCGTGGGTAGTGGCCGATCCCATGACGAATGCCCTTTTGATTCATGCATCGCGTGAAAAATATTTGGCAATGAAAAAGGCCATTCGAAAATTGGACGCGCCCAAGAAGCAGATTTTAGTGGAGGTGTTGGTGGCCGAGGTGAACATTGATCAGACAGAGAAAATGGGGATTGAATGGGCGACGGTAGAGGGCGTTGTTTACGGCTCTCAGGAGGGGTTTGGTGGGGACCGGGTCCATCAATCAGATGATATTGCGCATAACGTTCTGACGGGAGGAAAATTTGAAGGAACCTCGGCTGCCTATCTTCATGACACGCTTTCGGTTGGAACGCTCTCGATCCCTCGATTGGGAATTTTGATCAATGCCTTTCGGAATCATTCCAATATCAATATTCTCTCAACGCCTCAACTTTTGACCACGGATCATTCTGAGGCCGAAATTTTAGTGGGAGAAAACAGGGCCTTCATTAAGAATGCCCAAGTGACGCCTGAGGGAAGCACGGTTCGAACTTTTGAATTTAAAGATATTGGACTTTCTCTCAAACTGAGGCCCCATATTGCGGCCGATGGCTGGGTGCGCATGGAGGTTCAACAGAAGGTGGAAGATGTGATTGGACAATCTTTCGAGGGAGCCGTGGAGACCTCGAAGCGAGAGGCGAGGACCCTCATCACCGTGAAAGATTCTCAAACGGCTGTGATTGGGGGATTGATCCGTGAACGCAAGGACAAGGTCATTCACAAAGTTCCAATTTTGGGGGATATCCCTCTTTTAGGCCTTCCCTTTACGCGCATTGCAAATGAGACTGTGAAAACGAATCTCCTCATTTTTATTTGTCCGCATATTTTGGATTCTGAGCAAGCCATTTCACAGATGACAGAGAAGAAGCGGGCGCAGGCTGGAATGACGTTGGAAAAGCAGAAGACAGAGGACAGAATTCAGAATTCAGAAGGCAGAATCCAGAATAAAAACTAAAATTCATTATTATTTGCTTTTATTCTGAATTCTGACTTCTGTCTTCTGAATTCTAAGATTGGAACCATGAAACCTGAAACTATTTCACATCCTGCAATAAGAGAAATTGCAATCGAACAAATTCCTCAAAATGTTCTTGAAAAGGTTTCTCTTGAGTATTTGCTTGCTTTTCGTCTGCTTCCTATTGAGTGGTTGGATGGTAAATTAAAATTGGCAGTGACTCGTCCTTATCCTTTCTACCCCATTGATAATTTGGCTTTGGCTCTCAATGCCTCTGTCGAAATTTTTCTGATGGAAGAAAAACGCATTGAGCAAACCTTAAGAAGGTTGATGGAATCACGTTTGAAAAGCACCCAAGGGGTTTTAAGGGACCTTCGTCTCGATCTGGGACCTGAGTCTCGCGAATTGAGAGAAGATTTGATTCGGGATCCGAGTGAAGCTCCTATTGTGCGCATGGTTAATTCTATTTTGCTAGAGGCCGTTCAAAAAAAGGCGACAGACATTCATTTTCATCCTCAATCCTCAGGCCTTTCGGTTCTTTACCGCAACGATGGGCTCTTACATGAAATGCATCAAATTTCTCAAGGAATGCAAGAGGGTGTGATTGCAAGATTAAAAGTAATGGCAAAATTAGATGTGACTCAAAAGCGATTGCCGCAGGATGGGCGTATTTCACTCAAATCTGCGGACAGAGAAGTCGAGGTGAGGGTATCTGCAGTTCCCACGCTTCAAGGAGAAAGATTGGTGCTGAGGCTTTTGGATCGTGAGAATCTCCTTTTAAAAGCGCGTGATTTGGGCATGAAAGAGAAGGATTATCAATCTTTAAGGGTCTTGATGGATCGGCCGACCGGAATGATTCTCGTCACGGGTCCCACGGGAAGTGGGAAAACCACGACGCTTTATTCCTTTATTTCCGAAATGGATTTGGAAAAAAGGAATGTCATGACCATTGAGGATCCGGTTGAATACAAAATAGAAGGGATCACTCAAATGCCCGTAAAGCCAACTCTTGGCCTTACCTTCGCTCAGGGTTTAAGGGCTATTTTGCGCCAGGATCCGGATGTGATTTTGGTGGGGGAAATTCGCGATCAAGAAACCGCGCAAATTGCGATTCGCTCAGCCCTCACCGGGCATTTGGTGCTGAGTACGCTTCATACTACAGATGCCCCGGGGGCGATCACGCGCCTCATGGATATTGGGATGGAGCCCTACCTTATTTCTTCGGCTTTGATGGCGGTGATTTCGCAACGTTTGGTCAGAAAAATTTGTGGATCTTGTCACGGCTCAGGGTGCGATCAGTGTTTTTTAACCGGTTTTAAGGGGCGCACCGGCGTTTTTGAATATCTTCCTTTGGATGATGATTTTCGAGAGAAAATTTCAGAGCAGCAAGATGTGACGAGCCTTCGCCGGGAAATGAAGAGAAAGGGAATTTGTAGCTTAGAAGAGGAGGCTCGAGAAAAGGTGCTGCAGGGAGTGACCACAGAGAAAGAAATTTTAAGGGTGATGGGGGTGTGAATCTAAGAGGGGCCTGTCCCTCCTCACCCCCACCGTCGGCACATGTAGTTATAGCCCCTGTGGGGTCGGTGTCGGGCGTGCGATAGATGGGAGCATTGGAATCTAGGCCTCCACCTGCTGGCGCACGGTGGGGAACCCCCAGTCGGGCCACCCTCTTATATGAGGAAAAGGAGGTCGTATGAAACTCAGATTTTTTGCTGCTTTCATGTTGATGGGGATGTGTGCGATGGCTGAGGATGTGAAAAATGATTGGCAACTCACGATGACGTACGAAGGAGGATATTCTCCGGTGAAGGAGGTCCAGATTCAGATTTTTGAGCAGAGAGACGGCGTTCATTATTCTAAACATCTTGAATATTATGATGAAACAGAGGGGCCCGTTCACAGGGAGGGTACAGTTTCTGAAGAGGACTTTTCAAATCTCATGGGCCTTTTGGAGAAAAATGAAATTTGGACACTGAAAGATTTGAAGGACCGTGTGGCCACCGATGGTTTTACTTATGTGATTGAAATTAAGACGCGAGAAAAATCCAATCGCTTTGAGGTCTATTTCCCCGAGCTTCAGCCGGATAGACGCTACAAAAACATTGTGAAGGCTGTAAAGAGTGCAATGGGAGAATCTTGATTTTTCTCGAGAAGGATTCTATGCGGGAAGCATCCACGCTTGAAAAAATTTGGAAGGTGAAACCTGTTCCGGATCCGGCGCTCTTTCTCCCGCTGTCTGAAATTCTAAAAATCTCTCCCTCTGTTTCAAAGCTCCTCATCCAGCGCGGGATTAAAACGATTGAAGAGGCACAATCTTTTACCGCCTGTCGTCTCAAGGATTTATCGGACCCTTATCTCTTTGAAGGCATGGATAGGGCGGTAGCGAGGATTTTGAAGGCCTTGCAAGGCAAGGAAAAAATTCTGGTGCATGGAGATTATGATGTGGACGGGATTACAGGAACATCCCTGCTCTGTGATGTTTTTCGAAGAGCGGGTCTTCAAGCGGAGCCCTATATTCCGGATCGTGTGAATGAAGGATATGGCGTGAGCCGAGGGGCCATTGAGAAATCCTTGAGGGAAAATTTTCGACTGATGATTACGGTAGATTGCGGCGGCACGGCTTTTGAAGAAATAGATGAAGCGACGAGCCGAGCCTTAGATGTCATTGTGGTGGATCATCATGAGTTGAAAGAAAAACTTCCGTCCTGTCTGGCATTGATTCATCCGAGGCGAATGGTGGGCTCAGCAAAATCTTCGCCTTTGGCCGCTGTCGGCGTGGCTTTTAAATTGGCTCATGGTCTTGTGAAGGAAGGTTTAAAGCGCGGAGAATCCTGGGCCTCCAAGATGGACTTAAGAGATTTTCTGGATCGTGTGGCCATTGGGACCCTTGCCGATCTTGTTCCTTTAAGGGGTGAGAATAGAATTTTTGTGAAACAAGGATTAGAAAGGCTTTCTCAAACAAAATGTATGGGGCTTGCGGCATTGCTCGAAAAAATTGGAATGGTAGGAAAAGAGCTTACCCCCGTGGACATTGGATTTAAAATTGCACCTCGCATGAATGCGGCGGGCCGCGTAGGGACGGCTTATGACACGGTGAATTTGCTTCTCTCTCAAAGCAAAGAAGAGGTAGAATACTTGGCTGAGAGTTTGGATGAAAACAATAAAAAAAGGCAATGGATTGAGCAGCAAACGTACGAAGAGGCCGTTCGTCTTTTGGAAACTCAAGCCTCTCGTGGAGAGGATTGGGTTGTGGTTCTTCATCAAGATGAGTGGCCCTTAGGGGTGATTGGCATTGTGGCCTCCAGAATCGTGAAATTGTGTCATCGTCCCACCTTTATTATTTCTTCGGATGACACCTTAGGCAAAGGATCGGCTCGAAGCATTCGGGGTTTTCATTTGTGCGAGGCCTTGAAGGTTTGTGAAAATTCTCTGGAGGGATATGGCGGCCATGCCTATGCCGCCGGCATTAAAATTAAGAAAGAAAAAATTTCAGAGTTTCGTAAAGCGATCAACGATCATGCCCAAAAAATTCTGGCTCCGGAAGATTTTCTCCCGAGCCTTGAGGCCGATTTAGAAATTCCTTTGAGTGAGATCTCTTTAAAATTGGCTCAAGAAATTGAAAGAATAGGTCCTTTTGGTCAGGAAAATCCTTCTCCACTTTTTATCAGTCGGGATCTCGAATTAGCGCGACCTGCCCAAGGGGTGGGGAAAAATCATCTCAAATTGTGGTTGAGGCAAGACGGATCCATGCTAGAGGCCATGGCCTTTGGCATGGGGGATTTGCTTCCTCAATTTTCCAATCGCTCGGGCCCTTTTCATGCGGCCTATGAAATTGTGATGAACTATTATGGCGGAGAAAAAAAGGTGCAGCTGAATGTAAGGGATTTGAAGTTTTCTTAGGAAGAGGAGTAGGTTTAATGACAAATGACCTATTCCAAATGTCAAATGAACGACCCATGACTTAATGTCCAATTGAACATTGGCTCATTGGAAATTAATTTGACATCGGTTATTGGGAATTAGGAATGGATATTGTTATGCCCTTTTACGAATATCAAGGTCTAGACAAATCAGGAAAGGCCCAGAATGGCTTCTTAGAAGCTGAAAATCCGAAAGCAGCGAAACTCATCCTTTTTGAAAAGGCCATTACCGTGGTGCGCCTTCAGGCTGTTGAGAAAAAGTCTAGGATGAGAAGGCCTTCCCTCTCACAACTTGTGATCATCGTTCGACAATGGGCCCTGCTTCTTAAAATAGGATTTACATTGGATGATGCCCTTGTCAGTGTAGCTCAATCCTGTTCCAAAAACTCTGTGCGAAAAGCCCTTTTCTTAAGCGCACATCGGCTCCAAGAGGGACACAGTTTAGAAGAGGTCTTCAAGGGAAGTGGGATTCTCGATGAATTATCTTTAAGAATCTTGGTTGTCGCTGAAAAGTCAGGCAAGTTAACACAGGTGTTGGAATTTTTAGCAACATATTATGAGGAAAAGATAGGTTTTCGCAACCGGTGGATCGAGGCCATGATTTATCCAGCCATTTTGCTCGTGACAAGTCTTGGGGTCATGGTGCTTGTCTTTCAATGGGTTTTCCCCTCTTTTATACAGCTCTTTCAAGAGACCCATAGGCCCCTTCCCAAAATCACGCGGATGATCTTATCTATGGGACATGTATTCTCAAACCATGGTGTCTTGGGGTCGATCGTTGGGATCGCAGGTGGTTTTGGAATTTACCATCTTTATCGCAAAAGAAAAACAAGCTGGACGAAGTGGATTTCAAATGTGCGGGGTCTTGGGCCTCTCTTTAAAAAGAAAAACGCGTGTCAGGTCACACGTCAGCTTGGAATTTTGCTTGCGAGCGGATTTTCACTTTCAGAATCTCTAGCCTTAGCAGGGAAAGGAGAGCCCCTGGTTGAAGAAGAACTTTCTAGACTTAAAATTTATTTGGAGGAAGGGGAATCTTGGGATAAAGAGGAAAACCAGAGCATTGCATTTCCTCCCGATTTTCTAAAAATGCTTTCCTTTGGATTTCGAAGTGGAGAATTGATAGAGGCATGCCTTAGAATTTCAAAATATTATGAAGAGGATTTAAAAGTACTGCTTACCCGATGCACCACCCTGGCGGGTCCCCTTTTTCTTCTTCTCGTCGGATGCCTCATCGCCTTTTTGGTGATCGGCGTCGTGCTCCCCATTTTCAGTTGGACGGTTTAACCCGCACTTCTCATCATCACCTGTCATTCCCGCAGGCTTCAACGAAATAGCCCCTGTGGGGTAAGCGGGAATCCAGGGTTTTACACTCACTCTGGATCCCCGACAAAACATGTCCCCGAGTGTTTGAGTCGGGGAACACTCGGGGATGACAAGCTGTAGGCATTTTGAGCTCGTGATGAGAAACATTCATGCCGACTGAGGTCGGCACAAAGGGGGATGAAAATCACCCTTGTAGTCGCCCCATTTATGGGGCGGTCTATGACATTGTGGCATTGGGCATTGCCCGATAAATCGGGCGACTACAAGTCATCATGAGTCATTGTATAAGAAAGAGTAAAGACTATTTTCAGATGAAATGCGGTTTAAAGCTATATTTCAAACACGGAATTGTTCAACGCCTACTTTAAAATTTTCTTGGCATATCCAGAAATGTCGTTTTTGAGAAGCCATGGGAGAGTGACAGAACAATCCAAAACAAATTTCACGGACGCCCTTCTCCCATTAGTTTTCGAGTAGATAAATCAGAGCATTTTTTTTGGGTAATGAGTTAGAAACTAAAAGCGAAGGCCTGCCTTAAGCGGCTTTTAAAACTTTTTGTGCCTTCAGGCATTTGGTGCAGACACGGACGCTTTGAATCGTTCCATCAATCAAGGCTCTGATTCTTTGGAGATTGGGAAGGAATCTTCTTCTTGTAATGCCCGTGAGGTTTTCTCCGACGCCGCCTTTTCTCTTGGCCAGACCTCTGCGGGAGATTTTATTGCCTGAAAGAGGTTTTTTTCCACAAACCACACAAATTTTTGCCATAATCTTCTCGCTCCAGTTCTATAATGGAGGTGCAATCTGACATAGTTGTAGTAAAAAGTCAACGATAATCAGTCGTTCGATAATCAGTCGTTCGTCGTCTGTCGTTCGTCGCTCGTACGAAATACGAACGACGGACGACGAACGACGAATGACGAATGAAGGGATTTAAATGCCTGTTGCAACGTTCGTTAAGAAAGATGAAAAAACCTTGGAAATGTCCTGCCAATACGTCAAAGGGGTGGGACCGAAGCGGGCGCTTTTGTTCAAGAAAATCGGTTTAGAAACGGTTGCCGATCTTTTGTATTTCCCGCCGCGGCGTTATGAAGATCGTAGAACTTTAGTCCCCATTGGAAAACTGAAGGTGGGTGAATTTCAGACGACGCAAGGGCGGGTGGTGGCTTCTGGGATTAAAGAGACTCGCCAGCGCTTTCGGCTTTTTCAATTGGCCATCGAGGATAGAAGCGGGGTTCTTTTCGCCACGTGGTTTAATCAGCCTTATCTCAAGGACCGTTTCAAAGTGGGGGATCACGTTATTTTAAGCGGCAAGGTTCAATGGTACGGCCGCGATCTTCAGATGATGTCTCCAGATTATGAAATATTGATCGGCGATGAAACGGATCTCCTCCATACCGGACGCATTGTCCCCGTTTATCCTTTAACAGAAGGGATGTATCAAAGATCCGTTCGAGCGATCCTCAAAAATACACTCGATCAATATTTGAATGACCTCCCAGAATTCCTACCTTCAGAAATTTTAGAAAAACATGAATTGATCAATTTAAAAGATGCCATTCATGCGCTTCATTTTCCTGAGGATCTGGAGGTCTTGAAAAAGGCCCGTTATCGGCTCAGCTTCGAAGAATTTTTAATTTTGCAATTGGGCCTCAAAATAGGACAGAAAAAAGAGGTCTCTCTCTGCAGAGAAAGGGCGTATCATGACCTCCCTCATCTCACTGGGGAATTCACACGCTTCCTGCCTTTTACCTTAACGGGGGCTCAAGGAAGAGTTCTCACCGAAATTGCTTCCGACCTTGAGAAAAATCAGCCGATGAATCGCCTGCTTCAAGGCGATGTGGGATCTGGAAAGACTCTGGTCGCTTGTGCGGCCCTCTATCTTGCGATTCAAAATGGTTCTCAGGGTGTTTTGATGGTCCCCACAGAAGTTTTGGCCGAGCAGCATACAGCCACATTGGAAAAGGTTTTCACCCCTCATCAAATTCGTGTCGAAAGTCTGGTGGGGGATGTGAAGGCCCGAGAGAAAAAAGAAATTTTTGCCGCTCTTGCCGACGGACGGATCCAAATGCTGGTGGGAACCCACGCCCTTTTGGAAGAGAAAGTTGCTTTTCACCGCCTGGGAATGGTGGTGATTGATGAGCAGCATAAATTTGGGGTGATGCAGCGCTTGGTGCTTCGGCAAAAGGGATTTCGGCCCGATGTTCTGGTGATGACTGCAACGCCCATTCCGAGAACACTGGCCTTGACCGTCTACGGAGACCTGGACGTTTCGGTTTTGGATGAAATGCCGCCCGGTCGCCACAAGGTAGAGACTTATTGGATTCGGAAAAATAAATTAAACGACGCCTATCATTTCATTCAGCAGCAAATTCAAAAAGGGGGACAGGCCTTTATCATTTATCCCTTGGTTGAAGAATCTGAAAAAAAGGCCTTCAAGGCCGCTGCTCAGATGTTCCGTCATCTTTCCCAGGACATCTTTAAAGGGTTTCGTCTGGGCTTGATCCATGGCCGCATGAGGGCCTTTGAAAAGAATAAAGTTCTTTATCAGTTTCGGGATCAAGAACTGGATGTACTGGTTTCTACCACCGTGATTGAAGTGGGTGTGGATATCCCCAACGCAAATGTGATGTTGATTGAAAATGCAGAGGCCTTTGGACTGGCTCAATTGCATCAACTGAGGGGCCGCGTCGGGAGAGGCTCCCGCAAATCCTACTGCGTGTTGGAAGGGGATCCCAAGACAGAAGAAGGTGTCAAGCGGCTTCAAACCATGGTGGATACGCAAGATGGTTTTAAGATTGCCGAGGCCGATTTAAGCATTCGAGGTCCTGGAGAATTCTTAGGGACCCGTCAGCATGGGCTCCCGGAGATTCGATTTGGAAATTTGCTGACGGATGTGGACATCATTCAACAGGCCCGTCAAGAGGCCCAGATTCTTTTAGAAAAAGACCCTGTCTTAAAATCTTTTCAGCATCAGGGCTTGAGAGAAAAGGTGGAAAAGAGATTTCTAGAGAAGTCTTTGTTCTTGAAGGCGGGGTAAATGAGAATCATCGCGGGGCTTGCCAAGGGCCGTCTTTTCAAAACAGTGCCGGGTTTGGACGTGAGACCTACGGCCGATCGGGTGAGGGAATCCATCTTTAATATTTTAGGCCCGCGAATGGAGGGCTCACGCGTCCTGGACCTTTTTGCGGGATCTGGAGCCTTGGGGTTGGAATCTCTTTCTCGCGGCGCTTCCTCGGCCATTTTTATTGAAAAGTCGAAACGGGCTGCGAGAGTCATTGAAAAAAATATTGTGGATCTCGGATTTGAAAGTGCTCGCGTCATGACCCTAGATGTTTTTCGCTCTATGAGTATTCTCTCGAAGAAGGAAGAAAGATTTGATTTCGTTTTTGCAGATCCTCCCTATCGTTTGTTTGATGAATCCTGGATTTTCGAGGTATGGAAGGTTGTTCAATCGCTTTTGGAGAGGGAGGGAATTTTTATTCTTGAACATCCCTCTCGTTGGACACCCCCTCAAAAGGTGGGGAATCTTGTGCTGAAAGATTCTAGGAAATATGGACAAACACAAATAAGTTTCTTTACTCATTTTTAATTAAATTTTAGAATAGATATAATGAAAGCCATTTATCCAGGCAGTTTTGATCCCGTGACGTATGGGCATTTAGATGTCATTGGCCGGATCACGCGCATGTTTGGGTCCCTGATTGTGGCGGTTGCTCAGAATGATGAGAAAAGTCCTCTCTTCTCTCTTGAAGAGCGCCTCGAGATGATCCGCCAGTCGGTTCGGGGAATGAAGGGCGTCGAGATTCTGCACTTTGACACCTTGCTCATTGATTATTGTCAGAAAAATAAAATCAATGTGGTCATTCGTGGCTTGAGGGCGATCTCTGATTTTGAATATGAATTTCAGATGGCACTCATGAATAAAAAGCTTTCAGAGAAAATTGAAACCATTTTCATGATGCCCAGTGAGTCTTATTCTTATTTAAGTTCTCGAATGATGAAGGAGATTGTCGCCAAAGGAGGAAATGTCTCTGCTTTTGTGCCCCGTCATGTAGAGAGAGAGCTGAGGAAAAAGTTGTTGGAACCACGTTGATATTCTCCCCTTTTTAACCCAGGGTTTAAGGAAAAATTCCATGAAAGTGTATGTGGACCGTATTCCAGAGGAAGGTCTTCTACTGGAAGGTGAAGAATCTGGGGAAATCGTGGATATGGGAGAAGGCCATGAAAAGTTCTCAGAAAATATTCTCGTCCGCCTTCATGTTTATAAAGTCTCTGGAAAATTAATTGTGACGGGAAGCCTTTCGACCCATGCCCTTCTTTCTTGTGGGCGGTGCCTGGAGGTATTTTCCTATCTTATTGATAATAAGAAGTTTACGTATGACTGTGACATTGAGGGTAGAGACATAATTGACTTGACAGAGCCCGTTCGGGAAGATATTATCATCGGCCTACCTGTCAGGCCCTTGTGTCGAGAAGGTTGTAGAGGCCTTTGCAATCGTTGTGGACAGAATTTGAATGTAAAAAAATGCAAATGCGATTTTCGAACACCTTTTTCAGCTGGGCCCTTTGATGTTTTGGATGATTTGCTGGAAAAGAAAAATTTAAAAATCAAAAATCAAATATCAAAATTAAGGAAAAAAAGTAAGAATCTTGATAAATAAACTCACTTATTTTACATTTTGATTTTTGGATTTTGATATTGGGTTCTAGTCTATGAGGTTAGGGTAAAATTTACAAAAAAGGTGGTTTTTATGGCGCTTCAAACCAATCGGCACAGCCGTTCAAGACGAGATAAGAAAAGAACACATTATAAATACATTCCCTTGCAGACAATGTCTTGTCCCAATTGTCAGCAGCCTGTGCTTCCTCATCGCGTTTGTTCAAACTGCGGCTATTATCAGGGGCGGCAAGTCCTTCAGGCGAAGGTGGGATAAATTCTGTCGTTCGTGACTCGTCGTTCGTTGTTCGTGTTTCGACGAGATACGAACAACAATCAACGGGGTTTTAAATGAGCATTGCCATTGACGCAATGGGGGGGGATTATGCCCCGAAAGAAATTGTAGAAGGAACCATTCTTGCTGCTCAAGAAAGCTCAGGAAGACGCACCCTGATTCTCGTCGGTGACCCCAAACGCATTCATGAATTTTTAGATCCCCAGCAGGCCAAAGATTTAAACATCGAAATTCGTCCTGCCTCTGAAGTGATTCACATGCATGAAACACCGGTGGCGGGTCTCCGCAAAAAGAAGGATTCCTCCATTGCCAGGGCGGTGGAGCTTGTAAAAAAGGGTCAGGCGGAGGCAGTGGTTTCCGCGGGAAACACCGGCGCTTGCGTTGCGGCCACAAAATTAAAATTGAGATTTTTGAAGGGGATTGACCGGCCTGCGATTGCGACGGTCATGCCCAATCTCTTCGGAACGAACATTCTCATTGATGCAGGGGCCACGGTGGACTGTAGCCCTGAACATTTGATTCAATTCGCCGTGATGGGGATGTGTTACGCCAAGTACGTTTTGAAAAAGGAAAATCCGAGAATCGGTTTACTGAATGTCGGAGAAGAGGAGTCTAAGGGCAATCATTTGACCAAGGAAACATTTAAGATTTTAAGAAAGACCTCTCTTAATTTTGTTGGGAATGTCGAGGGCCGAGATGTTTTTAGAAATGTGGCTGACGTGACTGTCACCGATGGTTTTGTTGGGAATGTGGCTTTGAAGGCGGCCGAGGGGAGTGCAAAGCTTCTTCAGAATTTTCTCAAGCAGGAGATCGTGAAATCCTGGCCTTCCAAACTCGGCGCTCTTTTGATGAAGAAATCTTTTGAAAGAATGAAACGGCGTTTGGATTATGCCGAATATGGTGGGGCCCCTCTTTTGGGAGTGGACGGTGTTTGCATCATTTCGCATGGCCGCTCCAATGCCAAGGCTATGAAAAATGCGATTCGGGTTGCCGATGAATTTATTCAGAACAAGGTGAATCGGCATATTGAAGATGAAATGGATCGGGTTCATCGCTCTCTTTTAAATGAAGTTCCATCATGATTAATATCATTGGAACGGCCACTTATCTTCCCGAAAAAGTTCTCACCAATGACGATCTTCAAAAAATGGTCCAGACGAGTGACGAATGGATTGTGGAGCGTACCGGCATTCGTGAGCGGAGAATTGCCTCACAGGATGTTTACGCCTCGGATCTTGGAGCCGAGGCGGCCAAGAGGGCCTTGAAGGATGCAGGTGTCGAGGCCTCTAGAATTGATCTCCTGATTGTTGCCACCATGTCTCCGGACATGCTTTGTCCTTCTACGGCCTGTGTCATTCAGCAAAAAATAGAGGCTTGGAATGCGGCTGCTTTTGATCTGAGTGCGGCCTGCTCCGGATTTCTTTATGCCCTCGATGTCGCGAAAAAATTTTTGGAATCGGGCGAGTACAAAACCGCGCTCGTCATTGGGACAGAGAAATTGTCTTCCCTTGTCAATTGGAAAGATAGAACCACCTGTATTCTCTTTGGGGATGGGGCAGGCGCGGCCGTTTTAAAAAAAGGAGAGAAGGGCCATTCCATTTTAGGAATTTGGCTAGGTGCGGATGGCCGGGGCACAGATCTTCTTAAAATACCTGCTGGAGGCTCGATGCTTCCTGCCAGCCGCGAAACGGTGGATAAGGATCAACATTGCATTCAAATGGATGGGAGGGAAGTTTACAAAAGGGCCATTGATGTGATGTGTAGGATTTCACAGGAAAGCCTTCAGAAATCTGGCCTTAAAAAGGAGGACATTCAACTCTTTGTGCCTCATCAGGCGAATAAGAGGATCATAGATTCTGTTGCGAAGAGACTCTCTTTCCCAGAGGAAAAAGTTTTTTTAAATGTGGACCGCTATGGCAATACCTCCGCGGCCTCCATTATTCTTGCCCTAGACGATGCAAAAAGAGAAGGGCGCCTTCACAAAGGTGATCATGTCCTGATCGCTGTTTTTGGGGCAGGGTTTACCTGGGGCGGGGCGGTCTTAAAATGGTAACAAAATGTGAAATTCGAAATCCGAAATTCGAAGCACGAAATAAATTCAAAATTCGAATATTTAAAATATCAAAACGTTTAGAATTTTGAATTTGAGTTTTCAAATTTGTTTCGAATTTCGTGCTTCGGATTTCGAATTTCGCATGTATTATCAACAATCAGTCAGTTTAAGGTTTTTATATGCAAAGGCATGTTTTTCTTTTCCCCGGTCAAGGTGCCCAATATGTTGGTATGGGACGAGATCTTTTTGAAAGGTATGAGGCTGTTCGTCGTATTTTTGCTCAGGCCAGTGAAATCCTAAAAGAAGATTTGACTAAAATTTGTTTTGAAGGGCCTGAGGAGACGCTTACTTCGACCCGTATTTGTCAGAGCGCTATTTTTACCGTCAGTTTCGCTTGTTTAGAAGCTTTAAAGGTAGAGTGTCCTCACCTTGTTCCTGAGGCCGTCGCAGGTTTGAGTCTGGGGGAATTTACTGCGCTCACGGTCGCGGGCTCTCTCACTTTTGAAGAGGGGCTTCGCTTGGTTCAGGCGAGGGGTCGATTGATGCAGGAGGCGTGCCTTGAAAAAAAAGGGATCATGGCCTCGATTTTGGGGTTGGAGTATGAGAAGGTGAAAGAGATTTGTTCTCGCATTCAAGATGCAGTGGTCACCGTGGCCAATGTCAATTCTGACCAACAGGTGGTGGTGAGCGGTGATCCCCAGGGGGTCGAAAAGGCTCTTGAGGAGGCGAAGAAGAGAGGGGCCCGCAGAGCTATTCTGCTTCAGGTGAGCGGGGCCTTTCATTCTCCTCTCATGCAGTCTGCCCGAGAAAAATTAGAAAAATTTTTGGAACATTTTGAGATTCGTCCTCCACAGAAAATTTTTATTTCCAATGTGAAGGGGGAAGGCGTCGAAGATCCTCAAGAAATTCGTAAGCTTTTGGTTGCTCAAGTGACAGACCCTGTTCTTTGGAGTCAAGGAATTCAATATTTAATTCAAAAAGGTTTCAGTTCCTTTATCGAGGTGGGATGTGGTAGAGTTCTTTCCGGTCTTCAAAAAAAGATTGCACCGGATACGAAAATTCTCAATGTCGATGGTGTGGAGAGTCTAGAGAAAATGAAAAAGATAGTGGAAAGTGAAGAATGTAAAATGAAGAATTAAAAACAGTGGACATTTTTAATTTTGCACTTTTCATTTTTCATTGCTTTTAGAAAGGAGTAAATCAATGTTGCTTTCAGGTAAAAATGCGCTTGTGACCGGTGCGGCCCAAGGGATTGGCAAGGCCATTTCTCTGACCTTTGCAAAGGAAGGTGCGAATGTGGCTGTCTGCGATATGAATGAGGCTGTGGGCCAAGAGACGGTTCAAGAGATTAGAGCGTTGGGGCAAAAAGCGGAATTTTATAAAGTGGACGTGTCTCGTTTTGAGGAAGTGAAAGAGGTGACGGACAAAGTCCTTGACAATTTTTCGACCATTGATATACTCGTGAACAATGCTGGCATTACCCGGGACACACTTCTCATCCGGATGGAAGAAAAGGATTGGGATCTTGTCCTCAATGTTAACCTGAAGGGGACATTTAATTTCACAAAAGCGGTTGCACGATCGATGGTGAAGAATCGAACGGGCCGGGTGGTGAACATCGCTTCTGTGATTGGTCTCATAGGAAATGTGGGTCAAGCCAACTACGCAGCCTCGAAGGCAGGGGTTATTGCGTTAACGAAGTCGGTGGCCAAAGAGCTTGCTTCTCGTGGAATTACCGTCAATGCAGTTGCTCCGGGCTTTATTCAAACTGCCATGACGGATAAACTGCCCCGAAGAGATTAAGCAAGCGATGCTCAAACAAATTCCGATCGGCGCTTTTGGTTTACCTCAAGATGTGGCCAATGTGGTATTGTTTCTAGCCAGTGATTTGGCACGATATGTGAATGGACAGGTGATTCAAGTTTGTGGAGGCCTGGTGACTTAAAAAGAGAGAGGAGGGTCTTTGAATGTCAGTCGAGGAGAAGGTTAAAAAAATCATTGTAGAACAGTTGGGGGTTAATCCAGAAGAAGTCACTCCTGAAGCGTCCTTTGTCGAAGATTTGGGGGCAGACTCCCTTGATACGGTAGAATTGGTCATGGCCTTCGAGGAGGAATTTGATGCAGAGATTCCGGATGAAGAGGCTGAGAAATTGAAGACCGTGGGAGACACCGTCCGATACATCGAAGAAAAGCAAAAGTCAAAGAGCGCTTAATTGAGACGTTTTTGGGTTTAATAAGGGCATTCCCCTCTTTTTCTGACAGAATAGATAAGGGAGTGCCCTTTTTGTTTATACAAGGAAACCTAAAAAACTATGCGAGATAGAAGAGTGGTTATTACTGGAATGGGGGTCATCAGTCCCAGTGGCACTGATCTTAAGAGCTTTTGGGATAATCTCATTCATGGCCGCAGTGCCGGGTGTCCCATTGAGACCTTTGATGTAAGCAAATTCGATACCAAAATTGCTTGTATGGTGAAGGGATTTGACCCTTCTGTCTACATCGGTGCCAAAGAACTCAAGAGAATGGATCCCTTTGTTCGCTTCGCAGTAGCCGCAGCTAAAATGGCTTTGGACGATGCCCATTTTGAAATGGACAAGGTCAATGCCGATCGCGTCGGAGTGCTGGTGGGTTCGGGGATTGGAGGCATTACGACGGTTGAAGAGCAGCACATGATCATGCTTGAAAAGGGGCCCTCTCGCATGTCTCCCTTTTTGATTCCCATGCTCATTGTGAACATGGCACCGGGCCAAATTTCTATTCAGACAGGTGCCAAGGGACCGAATTCTTGCATTGCCACTGCGTGTGCCACCTCTGCCCATGCGGTGGGAGAGGCGGCTCGTTTGATTTTGCATGGAGATGCGGACGCGATGATTGCAGGAGGGGCCGAGGCGGCGATTACGAATTTAGGTTTGGGCGGTTTTTGTGCGATGCATGCCTTGTCCACACGAAATGAAGATCCCAAGCGGGCGAGTCGTCCTTTTGACAAGGATAGAGATGGATTTGTCATGGGGGAAGGCGCAGGGATTTTGATTTTGGAAGAACTGGAGCATGCCAAGAAAAGGGGTGTTCCCATTTATGCGGAATTAATGGGTTATGGCCTCACCGGCGACGCTTATCACATGACCGCTCCAGCTCCGGATGGAGAAGGTGCCACTCGCTGTATGAAAATGGCCTTGAAGGATGCCGAGATTGAGGCCAAGCAAGTGGATTACATCAATGCGCACGGCACTTCGACGCCCTTGAACGACAAACTGGAGACTCAGGCGATTAAGGCTGTCTTTAAAGATGAAGCTTATCGCGTCCCCATCAGCTCTACAAAATCCATGATGGGGCATTTATTAGGGGCTTCTGGTTCTGTCGAGCTCATTGTCTGTACCATGGTGATCAATCACGGAATCATTCCCCCTACCATTAATTATGAAAATCCTGATCCCGATTGCGATCTCGATTATGTCCCGAACAAGGCTCGCGAGGCCAAAGTCAATATTGCCCTTTCGAATTCACTGGGATTTGGCGGACATAACGCGACGGTCATTGTGAAGCGGTTCGAGGGATAGCTTTTTATTTTTTAGGTTTTCGATTGACGCACATGCGTAAGTATTTCAGGTCTTCCAAGTCTCGTGGCCTCCCGACTCCTTCTTTGTTAAGAATCAATGCATCAAGCCCAATGTAGTAAATCGGGATCTGTTGATTTTTGAACTTCAGGGTTGAAATTTCACGAGAGTTCCAGGCCTTTTCGAAAGGAACTCCATCTATTCTACTGATGAGATCAATTCGATAAGGGGGGCAGCCAAATTGCACAATGAGACCTTCCTCTTCTAATTCCTCAGAATTTGAGATGCCTGGGATAGAGCCTTTCCAAAATGCCTTCAGCGCCTCGAAGAGTCGGCCGGCATTTTCTTTGCCAAGGTCGTAGAAAAAATCAATATCACCTGTCAGGCGTGCATGCCCATAGAAGATGACAGCTTCACCTCCTACAACTAAATAACGAACCTGATATTGATCGAGTAGGCTTAGAAATTCTTGAATGTCTTGAGAGAAGTGAGATGGGATTATTTTCTCTTGTGACACTCTCTGGACTCCCGTACATCTTTGAGGGGTTGATTGCAATAGGCTCTTCTTTTTAGTTCTGTTGCGGCCTCGAGTCGTTCTGCCAGCGTCATGGTGACCTGCTGTAAGATGTCCCAATTTTCAGCGTTTTCGAAAGAATGAGTTTTATGAAAAACACGTTTCACAAAAAATATTATATCAGAATTTTGGGAGAATGGAATTTAAATCCCAATGATATGATACCCAGAATCCACAAAAATAATCTCACCGGTCACATTGGCTGAGCTGTCACTCGCGAGAAAGAGGGCGGTTTCGGCAACATCGCTTGTTTTTGCATTTTTACGAAGAGGAGAGCGGTCTTTGTGGGTTTTGAGAATTTGAGAAAATTTGCGAATGCCCATGGCTGAAAGCGTTCGGATAGGACCCGGTGAAATCCCATTCACCCGGATGCTTAGGGTCCCCAAATCACTCGCCAAATAGCGTACCGTGGATTCCAGTGCGGCTTTGGCGACCCCCATCACGTGATAGTTCGGAATAATGCGCCAGCCGCCCATCGAGCTGATGGTCATAATGCTTCCCCCTCTTTCCATTAAAGGAAGGGCGGCCCGGGTGAGGGCGGTAAGAGAAAAGGCGCTGGTTTCAAGCGTGAGCCTAAACCCATCCCGCGAGACGTCGCAGAACCTTCCTTTTAAATCTTTTGGAGGGGCATAGGCAACGCTGTGTACTATGAAATCAAGAGAGCCGTATTCTTTTTTTAGAAACTGAAAAACATTTTCAATTTGGGTATCGGAATTGACATCACAAGAAATTGTAGGAGAGTGATTGAGTTTGGCCGCAAGTGCCTTGACCGTTTTTCCAAGTTTTTCATTCTGATACGTGAGGGCAAAACGGGCCCCTTCCTCATGAAATTTCTGAGCAATCGCCCACGCGATGCTCCGAGAATTGGCCACGCCAAAGATAACGCCTTTTTTCCCTTTAAGCTTCATTAGATTGTACCTTATTTACGAAGCACGCTTTACGTTGCACGCCTTACGGTTTTTACGTTCCCGTAATATGATATCCCGCATCCACATAAATGATCTCGCCTGTGATTCCCTTGGATAAATCGCTCGCGAGAAAGAGGCCCGTATCGGCCACTTCTGCGGCACTGATGTTTCTCTTTAAAGGGGAACGCTCTCTGTAAACGTCCAACATCTTTGTGAAGCCTGTGATTCCACGGGCGGCCAAGGTGTTGACGGGACCTGCAGAAATTCCATTCACACGGATTTTGCTTTCTCCGAGTTCATAAGCTAAATATCGAATCGAGGTTTCAAGTGCGGCCTTCGCAACACCCATCACATTATAATGAGGAACCACGAGATATCCTCCCAGATAGGTCAAGGCAAAGACGCTTCCTCCTTTTTTCTCCATCAGAGGAAGGGCTCGCTTCGTGATGGCGGGAAGGGAATAAGCGCTCACATCCAGTGCGATTCGAAAACCCTCCCGCGTGGTGTGATGAAAATCTCTTTCTAGTTCTTCCTTGCGTGCAAAGGCCACGCAATGAACGAGAATGTCGAGTTTCTCAAAAGAGTGCGAGAGGTCCTGAAAAACTTGTTCTATTTCATAATCCTTCGTGACATCGCAGGGGAGGATGATGGGGTCCTTCAAGGTCCCAGCGAGCTCTCGAACATTTTCTTCGATGCGCTCTCCTTGATAGGTGAGTGCGAGTCGAGCCCCTGCATTGTGAAGTGTTTGGGCAATGGCCCACGCAATGCTTCTTTTATTCGCAACGCCAAAGATGATTGCAGTTTTGCCTTCTAAAAGTTTCATTGTGAAGGTAAGTATTGCCTTTTGGATAAAAGGAGTCAACGGAAAAACGGTCGTGAGTCGTGAGGAATGAGTCGTGAGTAAAAATAATACCTTTAAAACTCACGACTCATCCCTCACGACTGTTTTCTAAATATTAAACCTCATCCTTGCTAAATGAAAGTTGAACCTTCCTTGGAAGGTTGGGGCCAATACTCGTTCCATTAGAACAAAGAGAGCCTGGATAGGCCCACATCTTGCCGTACCAATCCACCACATAGACGGTTCCATCCTTCCCGACGGTGGGGGAGGAAAGCCCTCCTTGGAATCGGCCATCCAAGGTATAAGTTTCCAGGTCTAGCGAAAAACTTTCAACACCTCTTCCAAGGTTGAGGTAAACCCTGCTGGCTGTCAAAATGGGTGAAGCCAAAGTTCCCGCAGACAAGGGAAAGAGATTGAGCAATTCTCCATTAGATTCTAGAAAATGGAGAGCTCCATTGGACACGGCGTAGATTTGCCTTCCAAAGGAGGCGGGGGTGGCCATGATTTCCTCTCCGGCGTCGTATTCCCAAAGTTTGTCTCCGGATTCAACCCCATAGCCCTGTATTTTCCCATCTTTTCTGCCAATCACCAAAAGTCCTGCTGCATTGACCATGGGTGAGGAGGTGAGAAGAATGTCACCCTCGCTGCAATCTTTTCCATATTCTACGCTCCACAGATTCTCGAGATTTTCGGGGCTCCAACGAAAGGCGACCAGGGCCGTTCGGCCAGAGACCACAAGGATGGGCTCCTCAGGAGAGGCGACATTCCTCGCTTCCACAATGGCAACGGTCGGATCTAACCAGCCGAATGTCTCAGTGAAAGAGACGCCACTGGGATCAAATTCCCATGGAAATTCTGTGATAAAATCCCAGACATCTCCCAGCCAACTGAAGGGATTCCAACCTTCTCCGCAAATCGTATGGTTTCCGTAGGATGTCAATTTTTCTTCATGGACCCGTGCGCCTGAATTGTTGATGATAAAGAGTGAATCCGGCACGTAGACGAAGATGTAAGATTGTCGAGCCGTTCCCCAAGTTTTGGGAGAGGAGGTGGTCGTTCGATTTTCGGGAAACGCAAAAGACCATCGCCAAACGCCAGAGGGCGTCACGCTGAAAAGAAAACTCACGTAGGTCTTTTCATCCACTTGTGTGTTCGCTGTGATGTAAATATTTCCATCTGGCCCCACAGAGGGAGAAGACATGATGATCGTGTTCGGGAGAAAGTCCCTTTTCCACTTTAAGGTTCCATCAGGATTCACAGCCACCAATTCTCCTTGGGTGGTGCCAACATAAAGGGTGCCGTCTTCTCCGATCACAGGTGAGGAATAAGCCACAGGTCCCACGTCCAAAATCCATTTTTCTTTGATGGCATAATCTGAGCGCGTTGCAATAAAGCCATCGTTCGGACCATCATGAAATTGAGGATATTTTTTGTCCCAGTCGCTGAAGGCCTGGATGGATGAGAGAAGAAATAAGAAGGTGAATAATATTTTTCGCATAGAGATCTCTTTCCTTTAATTAGAATTCAGAATACAGAATTCAGAAGTCAGAATCAATAAGGTTCTTTATTTATTCTGCCTTCTGCCTTCTGCCTTCTGCCCTTCCCCCCTTGAATTTTTTTTCGGATGTGTTAAAATAAAGGTAGCAGCGGATGCAATCCGATAATGAAAGGTTCAACATGCTGAATTATTTTCTAACGGATGAGCAGAAAGAGATTAGGGCTTTAGCCCGCCAAGTTGCCGAAGAAAAAATTGTCCCCATTCGAGAAAAATATGACCGCAGCGGCGAATTCGCCTGGGAAATGGTGAAGGTCTTTGCCGAAACAGGTCTCACCTCGGTTTACATTCCTCAAGAATATGGAGGGATGGGCGGTGGTCTTTTGGAATTGGTTTTGGTGGTGGAAGAGTTGAGCCGTGCTTGTGGGGCCATTGCCCTGAGCATCGCCGCCACAGGTTTGGGCGCCTATCCCATCATCCTGTTTGGAAGTCCAGAACAAAAGAAAAAATATCTTCCTGACATTGCCTCGGGAAAAAAACTCGCCGCTTTTTCTATTACAGAACCCAGTTCGGGAAGTGACATTGGTTTTATTGCCACCCGTGCAGAAAAAAAGGGAGATCATTACATTATCAATGGGAATAAACAATGGGTGACCAATGGGGGCGAGGCGGAAATTTATACGGTGATTGTAGCCAATGATCTTTCCAAGGGGCCCAGAGGGATCTCTGCCTTTATTGTTGAGAAAGGATTTGAGGGGTTTAGTTTTGGAAAGAAGGAAGACAAAATGGGCATTCGGTCTTCAGCCACACGGACTCTGATCTTCGAAGACTGCAAAGTTCCTGCAGAAAATTTATTGGGAAAGGAAGGCCGAGGTTTTGTGATTGCCCTCAAGAATTTCGACCATGGCCGGCCAGGGGTCGCAGCTCAAGCCGTCGGAATTGCACAAGGGGCTTTGGATGTTGCGACACGTTATGCCAAGGATCGAAAACAATTTGGGAAACCTATTGCCTCTTTTCAGGCGATTCAAATCATGTTAGCAGACATGGCGACCCAGATTGAGGCGGCTCGGGCGCTGACCTATGCCGTAGCAAGAGCTTTTGAGGTGTCGGAGGTGGGGGAGCGTTTTACGAAAGAGGCGGCCATGACCAAACTTTTCGCATCAGACATGGCCATGAAAGTGACCACCGATGCCCTTCAGATTCTGGGGGGATATGGCTACATGAAAGATTACCCGGTTGAGAAAATGATGCGGGATGCAAAGATTACCCAAATTTATGAAGGGACCAATCAAATTCAGCGCAACATGATCGCGGCAAGTCTGTTAAAAGAATACGTTTGAAAAATGTGCCAATGTGCCAATGATAAAATGTACCTTATTTCATCGGTACATTGGCACATTGGCACATCGGCACAGTGTGGTACATCTTAACATGAAAATCATCATTCTTATCAAACAAGTTCCTGACACCAAGGATCAAAGATTCTCCCAAGACTTCCGTGCCGTTCGAGAAGGTTTAGACCTCATTTGCAATCCCTACGATGAATACGCGATTGAAGAGGCGGTGCGTCTTAAGGAAAGATTTTCGGGAGAGGTGTTGGCCATGAGTATGGGAACTCAGAGGGCGATCGATCTTTTGCGCTTTGCCATTTCTTTGGGAGTGGATCGAGGTCTTCTTTTGAATGATCCCGCGTTTACAGGCTCAGACCTTTTGGGGACAGCCACCACTTTAAGTCAAGCCATTGAGAAAAATGCCCCTTTTGATTTGGTCATAGGCGGCAAACAGTCCAGTGACGGAGAGAATGGTGTAATCCCGTCCGCCATTGCCCAATTTTTAGGTCTTCCTTTTGTGATGGATGTTCGAAAGATTGTAGATATCAAGGATGGTAAGGCTCGTGTCGATCAAATGGTGGTCGGAGGGTATTATGAGATCGAGGTTCAATTGCCGGCGGTATTGAGCGTGGTCAAGGAAATCAATGAGCCTCGTCTTCCTTCCCTCAAAGGAAAAATGGCCGCCAAGGGGGCTCAAATTCCCGTTTGGAAGGCCCAGGATTTGGGATTGGATGCCCACAGAATAGGAATGGGGGGTGCCCAAACCAAGGTTACTCAAGTCGAGGATCCTCCCAGCAAGACGGGGGTCAAGATTTTTTCTGGAACACCGCAAGAAGCAGTTGCAAAGCTCGTGAATGAGCTGATGGAGAAAAAGCTGATTTGAAACTAACTCCCCCAACCCCTCTTTGTTATGAAACATTCATGCCGACTGAGGTCGGCACAAAGGGGGATGAAAATCACCCTTGTAGTCGCCCCATTTATGGGGCGGTCTATGACATTGGGGTATTGGGCATTGCCCGATAAATCGGGCGACTACAAGCTATCA